>NZ_CP016786.1:200000-527142 GCF_002285495.1 Clostridium isatidis
CTAGTTGCATGCCGTAGACCCGAAACCGGGTGACCTATCCATGGCCAGGTTGAAGCGGGGGTAAAACCCCGTGGAGGACCGAACCACGTTGCTGTTGAAAAAGCATGGGATGAGCTGTGGATAGCGGAGAAATTCCAATCGAACTCGGAGATAGCTGGTTCTCCTCGAAATAGCTTTAGGGCTAGCGTCGGATATGAGTAATGGAGGTAGAGCACTGAATGGGCTAGGGGGCATATTGCTTACCGAACCTTATCAAACTCCGAATGCCATATACTATTAGTCCGGCAGTCAGACTGCGAATGATAAGGTCCGTAGTCAAAAGGGAAAAAGCCCAGATCGTCAGCTAAGGTCCCAAAGTGTAAGTTAAGTGGTAAAGGATGTGGGATTTCTAAGACAACTAGGATGTTGGCTTAGAAGCAGCCACTCATTTAAAGAGTGCGTAATAGCTCACTAGTCGAGAGATCCTGCGCCGAAAATGTCCGGGGCTCAAACTTACCACCGAAGCTACGGGTTCACACTTCGTGTGAGCGGTAGAGGAGCGTCGTAATCGGGCTGAAGTCGTACCGTAAGGAGCGGTGGACTGATTACGAGTGAGAATGTTGGCATCAGTAGCGAGATGTAAGTGAGAATCTTACAGGCCGAAAATCTAAGGTTTCCTGGGGAAGGCTCGTCCGCCCAGGGTTAGTCGGGACCTAAGCCCAGGCCGAAAGGCGTAGGTGATGGACAATTGGTTGATATTCCAATACCACTATTATCGTTATTATCGATGGTGTGACGGAGAAGGATAGGATGTGCTAGCCGTTGGTCGTGCTAGTCTAAGCATTTAGGGAGTCAGGATAGGCAAATCCGTTCTGACAATCCTGAGGTGTGATGGGGAAGGTCATTATGACCGAAGTATCTGATTCCATGCTTCCAAGAAAAGCATCTAGAGAGAGAAGTAGTGCCCGTACCGCAAACCGACACAGGTAGATGAGGAGAGAATCCTAAGGCCATCGGAAGAATTGCAGTTAAGGAACTAGGCAAATTGACCCCGTAAGTTCGCGAGAAGGGGTGCCTGCGAGAGCAGGCCGCAGAGAATAGGCCCAAGCAACTGTTTAGCAAAAACACAGGTCTCTGCTAAAGCGTAAGCTGATGTATAGGGGCTGACGCCTGCCCGGTGCTGGAAGGTTAAGGGGAACACTTAGCGCAAGCGAAGGTGTGAACTTAAGCCCCAGTAAACGGCGGCCGTAACTATAACGGTCCTAAGGTAGCGAAATTCCTTGTCAGGTAAGTTCTGACCCGCACGAATGGCGTAATGACTTGGGCACTGTCTCAACTGCAAATCCGGCGAAGTTGTAGTGCGAGTGAAGATGCTCGCTACCCGCGATTGGACGGAAAGACCCCGTAGAGCTTTACTGTAGCTTAGCATTGAGTTTCGATATTGTCTGTACAGGATAGGTGGGAGACTGGGAAACTGGGGCGTCAGCCTCAGTGGAGTCGTCCTTGGGATACCACCCTGATAGTATTGGGATTCTAACTGGACGCCATGAAGCTGGTGACAGGACATTGTTAGGTGGGCAGTTTGACTGGGGCGGTCGCCTCCTAAAAAGTAACGGAGGCGCCCAAAGGTTCCCTCAGAACGGTCGGAAATCGTTCGTAGAGTGTAAAGGCAGAAGGGAGCCTGACTGCGACACCCACAAGTGGAGCAGGGACGAAAGTCGGGCTTAGTGATCCGGTGGTACCTCGTGGGAGGGCCATCGCTCAACGGATAAAAGCTACCTCGGGGATAACAGGCTGATCTCCCCCAAGAGTCCACATCGACGGGGAGGTTTGGCACCTCGATGTCGGCTCGTCGCATCCTGGGGCTGAAGTAGGTCCCAAGGGTTGGGCTGTTCGCCCATTAAAGCGGCACGCGAGCTGGGTTCAGAACGTCGTGAGACAGTTCGGTCCCTATCCGTCGCGGGCGTAGGAAATTTGAGAGGAGCTGTCCTTAGTACGAGAGGACCGGGATGGACTGACCTCTGGTGTACCAGTTGTTCTGCCAAGAGCATAGCTGGGTAGCTAAGTCGGGAAGGGATAAACGCTGAAAGCATCTAAGCGTGAAGCCCCCCTCAAGATGAGATTTCCCATAGCATAAGCTAGTAAGACCCCTTGAAGAACACAAGGTTGATAGGTTAGAGGTGTAAGTATGGTAACATATTTAGCTGACTAATACTAATAGGTCGAGGGCTTGACCAAAATAATAATGGCTATATTCATGTGCAATTTTCAGAGAACAATTTCTCTGAAATCTGGTGACAATGGCGTAGAGGAAACACTCCTTCCCATTCCGAACAGGACAGTTAAGCTCTACAGCGTCGATGGTACTGCAGGGGAAGCCCTGTGGGAGAGTAGAACGTTGCCAGGTTATATATGCCTCGATAGCTCAGTCGGTAGAGCAGAGGACTGAAAATCCTCGTGTCACTGGTTCGATTCCAGTTCGAGGCACCATTTATGGCGCTATAGCCAAGTGGTAAGGCAGAGGTCTGCAAAACCTTTATCCCCGGTTCAAATCCGGGTGGCGCCTCCAAAAAAATCCTACAAGTTTTCTTGTAGGATTTTTTTTATTCTTGAATTAATAAATATTTTTTTGAATCATATCTGAATTTAACTCCAATAGGCATGGTAATATTAGGATAATCGTGACCGAAAGGGAAATATTTTATTATAGGTATATTAAGAGGTAGTAATTTTTCTTCGATAATTTCTTCAATTGTAAGAGTATTTTTAGTACTAGTACAATCTGTAAAATGACCAAGAATTATAGCTTGTAGCTTATCAAGTTTTCTGCTGCATATAAGTTGAGATAACATTCTATCAATAACATAGGGACTTTCGTTAACTTCTTCTATTAATAGTATATTATTTTTAAATTTTATTTCATAAGGAGTTCCTATTGTAGAGCAAATAATAGATAAGTTACCGCCTACTAACCTTCCTTTGAAATCTCTTGAGTTATAAACTTTTAAATTATTATTACAAATACTTTTTAAATTGTAGGTTATTTTATTGTTGATGTTTTCTAATATATTTGTAAAGTAATGCTCTGTTATAGGATCATCAAAATCTGAATTAATCATTGGTCCATGAAAAGTTGGAAATTTACATTTTTTATTTATATAGTTTAGTAGTAAGGTAATATCACTATAACCACAAAAGATTTTAGGGTTTTTTTTGATGGTATTTAGGTCTAAATAATTAGCTATTCTAATAGATCCATATCCACCCCTATAACAAATAATAGCATCTACTTCTTTGTCAGCAAACATTCTATTAATATCATCTGCTCTTTCTTTATCAGTACCTGCTAGATATCCATAAGAATTGAATATGTTTTTTCCTAATTTTATTTTATAGCCAAGTTTTTTAAATAGAGTAATATTTTTATTTGCTTTTTCAATATCATCTGTAGAGGCTGGAGCTATAATTCCAATAGTCGAACTTTCTTTATTAATAGATTTTAGCTTAATCAAGGTTTCACCTACTTATATTATTTTATAATATTATATATTATAAAATAAAAAGGATATGTTCCTTTTTATGAGAACATATCCTTTTTGTAAAGAAGATAAGCTGTACCAATAGTTAAAAATAGTATTATGACACTAATTATCTCAAAGCCATAAGGATGATTTATTAGAGGCATTTTGTCAAAGTTCATACCAAATATTCCACCAAATATTTCTGGTATAGCCATTAATATAGTAACAGAGGCTAGAACCTTCATCACTATATTTAAATTATTAGATATAACAGAAGCAAAGAAATCCATTGTACTAGCTAATATATTGCTATATATCTCTGTCATTTCAATAGCTTGTTTATTTTCTATAATAACATCTTCCAAGACATCTTTATCTTCTTCATACTTTTGCATAATATCGAGTTTTAACATTTTTTCCAAAGTTATTTCATTAGCTTTTAGTGAAGTAGAAAAGTAAACTAAAGATTTTTCTAATGAATGTAATTGAATAAGCTCCCTGTTTTTCATTGATTTATGGAGACGCTTCTCTATCATTAAGCTTTTTTTATCTATTTGTCTTAAATAAAGTAAGTAATTTGATGCAATCTTACTTAATATTTGAAGAATAAATCTAGATTTTTTAAAGGTAAAAAAGGATTTAACTTTTCCGTTAATAAAATCTGATAATATTCTGCTGTTTTTTAAACAAACTGTTATTATTTGCTTGTCAGTATGTATTATTGCTAGAGGATAGGTATCATAGGTAAGTGAATTTTCCTCCATTTCAGTAAAGGGAATATCAACTACAACTAATAAGCAATTATCTTCTATATCTATACGAGAGGTTTCTTCGTCATCTAAAGGTGCTTTTAAAAATTCTAAAGGAACATTAGTCTTTTTAGAAATTAATATTAATTCTTCATCAGATGGAGCAACAATATTAATCCAGCAGCCATTCTCTATATTTTTTAATGTTTTTAAGGTTGGATTTTCCTCGCTTACACTTTTATAAATTTGAATCATATTTGACCTCCATATATGAATTACTCCTTTAATTATACTATAATATAAAATATTAAATAAGGGAAATGATTAATTTAATAATTATAATAAACAGTAAGGGGAAATATAAAAGTAGGCTCTAGTTTAAGAGCCTACTTATTGTAAAATTCATTTTTTACTTCTGCTAATAAATTTTCATTAACTATAATATCATATCCAGTAAAGGCAAGAGATAGAGCAGCTTTCATAGCTTCATTAAAGCCATGTTCAGAAATTGTAGCCTTTGCAAATTCTTTTGTTCCATATTTAATTGATTCATCTTTTATTATTGAGAAATATGGATGAATTGTAGGAACTTTTTTACTTACAATTCCAAGACTTAAACCTGATTTAATATCTCTAGGTGCTTGAATATTTATTATTCCATTTTCTTTAAGATTATGGCTAAACAACCTATTTAATGTTCTATTTGTACGTAATTCTTCGCTTTCTGGTTCGTATAATGATATAGAATATTGAATTCTAATCAGTTTTGATACATATATTACTATTTCTCTAATTTTATTTTCTACTACCCGTACTACATCCATTTCTTTTCCCCTAATATAAAATTTTGCTTCAGCTTCTGGAGGAACTAAAAGCGGGGTGTATCCTCCTTTAGATAATATTGAGTTTATTTCAATATCTTTGGGAAATCCTTTTTGTAAAGAATTTAGTATGTTAAAGGTTAATAAAATTCCGTCTAGAGAGTTATAATCTTCTTTATTTAAAAAACTAAATCCATTACTGCTTAAGAATTTAACTTGCATAGGAACTATTGCTGAAGAACTGCCGCTTTCAGAAGTAATTACATCTGGGTGCGATACTAAAACAGCATCTATATCATCAAAAACTCCTTGTTTTGTCATTATAGACTTTGTTCCACCTAAATATTCTCCTGGGCATCCAATTATTATTACAGAGCCATTAATTTTATGTATAATTTCTCCTAAAACAATAGCGGCAGCAATGGAGGTGGCGGTTAGGAGATTATGACCTGTTAAGTGACCTTCATTTAATACTGCATCATATTCACATAAAAAGCATATTTTTGGATGTCCATTTCCCTTAGAAGCAAAAAAGGATGTATTTAAATCTAAGAAGTTTTTTTCTATTTTAAAATTATGTTTACTTAAAAATTCACATATATAATTGCTGCTATTTACTTCTTTATAGCTGGCTTCCGGATTATTAAATAAAAATTCATTTAATGATTTAATATCTGTTTTAGATTTTTCTAAAGCAGAAATCATACAATTTTTCATATTACACTCCTCCTAACTTTCCATATATTTATTTTTCTTTAAATGATTATAAATATACCTAAGTGTCGAGAATAATAATAAATTTATGATTAGGAAGGGATTATAATATGGATTTATTAATTAAGGGAATAGATAATAACGAAAATAAATGTATAATTTGTGGAAAGGAAATATATAGTGATATAATTATTAATAAAAGTTTAGTATGTAATTCATGTTATGATAATATTTCTCTATTAAATGTAGATGATTTTGAATATAATTATTATAAAAATAAAATAAAAGTGTGGTTAAAAAGAAAATATAAAATAAACATATGAGGGAGATATAAATGAAAAAAGGAAAGTTTATAGCCTTTGAAGGTGGAGAAGGCTCAGGGAAAAGTACAATATTAGAGATGATTTATAATTATTTTATTGAAAATAATGTAGAGTGTATAAAAACAAGGGAACCTGGTGGAATTAAAATTTCAGAGGATATTAGAAAAATAATTCTTGATAAAAATAATACTCAAATGGATGCTAAAACAGAAGCTCTTTTATATGCAGCAGCAAGAAGACAGCATCTAGTAGAAAAAGTTATTAAAGAATTAGAGCAAGGAAAAATAGTTCTTTGTGATAGATTTGTTTACTCTTCATTGGTTTATCAAGGTTATGCTAGAGGATTGGGCATAGAAGAAATATATAATATTAATAAGTTTGCAATAGATGAGTACATGCCTGATTTAAATATTTTTTTTGATGTAAGTCCTGAGGTGGGACTAGCAAGAATAAATAAAAACAAAGATAGAGAAGTAAATAGACTGGATTTAGAAAAGATGGATTTTCATTATAAGGTGAGAGAAGGCTATATTAAACTATGTGAAGCAAATAAAGAAACTTTTATAAAAATTGATGCAGAAAAATCAATTGATGAAGTTTTTGAAAGTGTAAAAAGTAAAATAATTAAATTTATAAAATAAGATAGCATATTCAGGAAGTTTTTGCTGGCAATTAGATTATAAATTTTTGCTTAATTTATAATCTAATTATGATAAAATATAGATGATAGTATTATTTATGGAGGGTTATATATGAAATTAGTAATAGCCATAGTTCAAGATGATGATTCAGCAGAATTAATTGATTCTGTAACAGAAGCAGGTTTTAGGGTTACAAAACTAGCTACTACTGGGGGATTTTTAAAAGCTGGTAATACAACTTTAATTATTGGAGTTGAAGAAGAAAAGGTAAACTATGTTATTAGTTTGATAGAAGATACATGCAAAAAACGCAAGCAGATAATAAATACTACAACACCTATTACTGGTAATGTGGATATCTTTATGTCTTATCCTATAGAAGTTGAAGTAGGTGGAGCAACTATATTTGTTTTAGATGTAGATCAATTTATTAGGGTATAAATAAATTATTGGAGGATATCATGGGGGAATTTATTGGACATAGCAGAATATTAAATAATTTAAATTTAAGAATCAGCAGTGGAGAAATCTCCCATGCCCACATAATAGTTGGAGAAGACGGAATTGGAAAGAGCCCTTTAGCTATTATAACAGCTAAAAATATATTAGGGCTTAGGAATAATAGGGAATCTGTAGATATTATAAATTATAGATTAAAAAAAGCTTCTTTTGGGGTTGATGAAGCTAGGGAAATTATAAATGAGATTAATAAAAAGCCCTATGAGGGAGATAAGAAGATAATTATAATTCATGATGGAAATAAATTAACCGTTCAAGCTCAAAATGCTCTTTTAAAAACTATAGAGGAGCCTCCTAAGGGTGTTTATATTATTTTATTATGTGAGAGTTTAGAGCTGATTCTAGATACAATAAAATCTAGATGTGAAATACATAAGCTAACTCCTTTATCAAATGAAGAAGTGAATTTATATCTAAAAAATATAGGCATTTCTGAATATAAAGAAGAAGAAGTAAGCGCAGCTATTTCATATGCAGAAGGAATACCTGGAAAAGCTGAAGCTTTTTTAAAGGATTCATCATTAAAGAATTTACGGGATATATTGATTGATTTATTATATAAAATTGTAAAAGGTGATATTAGTAATTTATTAGAATTTGAAGATAAATTTTCATCATATAAAGAGAAAAAAGAAGAGATATTAAATATTTTATCATCCTTTGTAAGAGACATAATGGTTTTCAAAGAAATAAATAATGAAAAGGGAATAATAAACAAAGATAAAATAAATGATATTAAGCAATTAGCTATTGAAATGTCCTATAAGAAACTTACTAAGATTATTGATAAAATAGGAGAGTGTAGATACAATCTGTTAAAAAACTCTAATTTTTTATTAACCGTTAGAGTTATGCTTATAGGTTTTATGGAGGTTAAATAATGATAGAAGTTGTAGGTGTAAGATTTAAGAAGGCAGGTAAAATATATTATTTCGATCCAAATAATTTAGAAATAAATGCTGGGGATTTTGTCATAGTAGAAACTGCAAGAGGAATAGAATTTGGAGAATGTGTTATTGGAATTAAGGAAATACCTGAATCTGATATTGTAGCACCTTTAAAAAGCGTAATAAGAGTTGCAGAAAAAGAAGATATTAAAAAACATAAAGAAAATAAAGTTAAAGAAAAAGATGCTCTAGAAATTTGTTTAAAGAAAGTAGAAGAGCATGGATTAAATATGAAACTAATTGATGTAGAATATACATTTGATAATAATAAAGTAATATTTTATTTTACAGCAGATGGAAGAGTAGATTTTAGGGAATTAGTAAAGGATTTAGCTACTATCTTTAAAACTAGAATAGAGCTTAGACAAATTGGTGTAAGAGATGAGGCTAAGATGTTAGGCGGATTAGGAGCTTGTGGAAGAACTCTTTGCTGCTCAACATTTTTAGGAGATTTTGCATCGGTTTCTATAAAAATGGCTAAGGAACAAAATCTTTCATTAAATCCAACAAAAATATCTGGAATATGTGGAAGATTAATGTGCTGCTTAAATTATGAGCAAAGTACATATGAAGATATAAGACAAAGATTACCTAAAGTGGGGTCTATTGTGAGGATAGATGATATAGAGGGGGAAGTTGTATCTAATAGTACAGTAAAAGAAAGTGTAAAAGTAAAATATAAAAGGATAGACGAAGAAATAATAGAAGAATTTAAAATAGATAATATTGAATTAGTAGAAGGAAGTTATGAAGATGCTGTTGATGATACAGAAATAAAATTAGAAGTTGAGTCACCAGAAGATAAAAATTTACTTAAGGATCTTATAGAGGAAAATTAGGGGGAGAATAGATATGAAGTCCTTTTTAAAGGTTCCTAATATGAAAGATAATAAAGATGTTGCTATTATTAGAGAAGCAATAGCTAAAAATATTGGTGTAATAGCCTGTGAAATATTACTATCTAAAAAAGAAGTTACTATATTCTATGATGAATCTAGTATAACCTTAGATGATTTAATTTCTTCAATAGAAGATATGGGATATACGGTAATTTAAATTAAATATAAAACTTAACACTTTAAAATTTATAATCCCTATGTTAGAATAGTAATGAAATATTCTTATTTGTAGGAGGTGCTTTATATGGCATATAGAATAGAAGATTCATGCATAAGCTGTGGTGCATGCGCTGCAGAATGCCCTGTTGAAGCTATAACTCAAGGAGATACTCAATTCATCATTGATGAAGATACTTGCATAGATTGTGGAAACTGTGCAAATGTTTGTCCAGTAGGAGCTCCAGTAGAAGCTTAATTTAAATAAAGAACCGCTAGTAATAGCGGTTCTTTATTTTTGTTTTGATAACACTATTATAGTGCATGGTTCATCAAATAATAGCTCATCAGTATGTATTATATCTTTTTCTATTAAAGGAGTATTTTTCATTGATGATAGAAACTTATGAGGTCCATCAAGAAAAAAATAATCTGAAGAACTTTTATAAGCCATTGGAATTACATATTTAGGATTAATATTCTTTGCTAGTTTAGCTGCTTGTAAACCATCTAAACAAAAGTGCCCGCCAATAGGAATAAATAAAAAATCACAGCCATATATTTTAGACAATAAATCAGCATCTAAACAATGGCCTAATGAACCCAAATGACACACTTTATAATCATCAATATTAAAGTAATATATAATATTTTCTCCTCTTTTATACCCATTTAGGTCATCTCTATAACTTTTATAGCCTTCAATTGTTATAAATTCATTAGTAAAGTTACAGGGAGAAGTTATAACAGTAGAATTATTATTTATAAAGTCATTAATAATTTCATTATTATGTAAATGACTAAAAGTAATTATATCTGGATTAAAATCATACTTTTCTATTAAAGGGTGAATTTGTATAGGATCTAAAAGAATTTTCTTGCCCAGAGAAGTTTTTATTAAGAAACTTGTGTTACCTATCCACTTAATCTCCATATTTTTATCACCTCAATTATAGTTTTGACAAAAGTTGATAGAATTAACAAATAGACAATTAAAAAATAATAATATATAATAAAAGTCAAAGAAGGTCAATAAAAATTTTAGTTTAAGAAGGTGAGAAAATGGCAAGAATTTCTGATGTAATAGAAAATTTTATAAAAGATATGATAAGTGAAGAGGAAAAAAGTATAGTTTCTATTCGTAGAAACGAATTAGCAGATAAATTTTCCTGTGCACCATCTCAAATTAATTATGTTTTATCAACAAGATTTACTTATGAGAAAGGATATGTTATAGAAAGTAAAAGAGGTGGTGGTGGATGCATTGTTATAAAGAGAATTAATTATCATGACAATAGAGAAAAATTAAAGTTAATAGGTGATTCAATTGGGAATAGCATCACCTATAATGGAGCTTTATCTATATTAAATCATTTAAAGGAAATAAATTTAATTACCAAAAGAGAATATGAAATAATGAAAATAACTTTAAATGATAGAACAATAGCATCCTCTGATTACAAGAATGAACTTAGAGCTGATATTCTTAAGGGAATGTTAGCTATTATCTTATCATAATTTATAAAATTTAATAGTGTAATAAAATAATGTGGATTGGAGGTATATATGGTTTTTGGGAATTTTACAGAGAGGTCTCAGCAGGTTTTAGTAGAAGCTCAAAGGGAATCACAATATTTTAAACATGGTTATATAGGAACAGAGCATATTCTTTTAGGGATATTAAAGGAAGGCGGATATGCAAAGGAAGTTCTTTATAATAATAAAATAACAATTGATGATGTTAGAAGGGTAATAGAAGATTATTTGGGATTTGGAGATATTGATATTTCTATTGGAGAGATGTTATTAAATCCCAAAACAAAAAAAGTTCTTGATGATAGCTTAATTAAAGCAAAAGCCTTTAATCACAACAATGTAAAACCAGAACATATTTTATTATCATTATTAGATGATAAAGAGGGAGTAGCTTATTATATTTTAGAAACTTTAAAGTTTAATTTTAACTTAGCAAAAAATAAATTGCAAACCTATCTTTATGAAAACAAATTAGGAGAAGCTAATATTGAAAATAAAGCTAAGAAAAAAAATTCTAAATTAGCAATGCTTAATCAATATGGGGTAAATCTTACTGAACTTGCAAGAGAAGGGAAACTTGATCCTGTAATTGGAAGAGAAAAAGAAAATCAAAGAATATTAGAAATATTATGCAGGAGAATAAAAAATAATCCTTGTCTTATTGGTGAACCGGGAGTAGGAAAAACAGCTGTTGTTGAAGGTCTAGCTCAAAGAATAGTTAATAATAATGTTCCTGATATTTTAATAGATAAGGAAATAATATCTTTAGACCTAACCTCTATGATTGCTGGAGCAAAATATAGAGGAGAATTTGAGGAAAGATTAAAACGAGTAATGGAAGAAATTAAAATGTCTCAAGATATTATAATTTTTATAGATGAAATACACACAATAGTAGGTGCTGGAGCAGCAGAAGGAGCCATAGACGCTTCTAATATTTTAAAGCCGGCTCTAGCAAGAGGTGAAATAAAATGTATTGGAGCCACTACTATAGATGAATATAGAAAGTATATAGAAAAAGATCCTGCCTTAGAGAGACGATTTCAGCAAGTAAGGATTGATGAACCAACAAAAAAAGATACACTTCTAATTCTTAAGGGTATAAGAGAGAAATATGAAATACACCATAATGTAAAGATAGAAGATGAAGCTTTAGAAGCTGCTGTAGAATTAGCAGATAGATATATTACAGATAGATACTTGCCAGATAAAGCAATTGATTTAATAGATGAAGCTTCAGCAAAAGTAAGAATAGAGAACTTAAATAATTCTGCAGATATTAAAAATATAGAAGATATAAAATTCGAAATAGAAAATATAGTTAAGGAAAAGGAAAATTCAATAATAAATCAAGATTTTGAAAAAGCAGCTTATTTAAGGGATAAAGAGCAGGAGTTAAGAGAGAGATTAAATAATTATAGAGTTAATTCAAATAATGAAATAAATTGTAATTATATAGTCAATAGAGAAAAAATAGCTAAGGTTGTATCTGCCTGGACAAAGGTTCCATTAGAAAAACTTACAGAGAAGGAATCTGAGAAGTTATTACGTCTAGAAGAAACTTTACAAAAAAGAGTAATAGGCCAAAAGGAAGCTATTTTAGCAGTTTCTAGAGCTATAAGAAGGGCAAGGGTTGGTTTAAAAGATCCTAACAGACCTATAGGAACATTTATATTCTGCGGACCAACAGGTGTTGGAAAAACTGAGTTATGTAATGCCTTAGCTGAAGCTATGTTTGGAAATAAAAGAAATTTAATAAGAATAGATATGTCTGAATATATGGAAAAACATTCTGTTTCAAGGCTTATTGGGGCTCCTCCAGGCTACGTTGGATATAATGAAGGGGGGCAGCTAACAGAAGCTGTAAGGAGAAATCCATACTCAGTAATATTACTTGATGAAATTGAAAAGGCCCATGAAGATATATATAATATATTGCTTCAGATAATGGAAGATGGACGATTAACAGATAATATGGGAAGAAATATCAACTTTAGAAATTCAATAATAATAATGACATCTAATATTGGAGCCCATAATATTAAGAAGCAAAGTTCTGTTGGTTTTTTAATTAGTAATGACTTAGAAAAAGATGAATATGAAAAAATGAAAAGAAATATTATGGAAGAAGTTAAAAAGAAATTTAAGCCAGAATTTCTAAATAGAGTTGATGATATAATAGTATTTCATAAGCTAAAAGAAAATGACATATTAAAAATAGTTAATTTAATGCTAAACAATACAATAAGTAAGCTTAAAGAGAGAGAAATAACCTTGAGTTTAGACGAGGAAAGTAAAAGGTTCTTAGTAAGTAAAGGTGTCGATACAACTTATGGGGCAAGGCCTTTAAGAAGGGTAATTACTAAGGAATTAGAAGATAAATTAAGTGAAGAAATGTTAAAGGGCTTTATAAAAGTTGGAGATAATTTAGAAGTTTATTGTGGAGAAAATGGACTTAAGTTTAAACACATCTCATAAACAATTACAATGGAGAATTGGCAATGGGCAATTAAGGAGGAACTTCAAATAAAAAAATTTAAAATTATTTTCAAGTTGTTTTTGGCTGTTACGCAGTTTTGTGTAACGGCTTATTTTTTAATAATAATTTGTTTATTAGTGAGAATAATAAAAATATAAAATGACTAATAAAATGAGAAAAAATATTAATTATTAGTTGCATTTTATATATAGTAACTATATAATGGAAATAAGATATACCCCTGGGGGGTAGAAAGAGGAGGGAATATGAGTAAGGAAGTTAGAAATAAAGATTTAGTAATCATAGGCGGCGGTCCAGCAGGATTAACAGCAGCCATATATGCAACTAGAGCAAAACTAGATATGATTTTATTAGAAGATCAAATAGTAGGCGGTCAAGTTAGAAATAGCTACACTATTGAAAATTATCCTGGATTTAAAGAGGTTTCAGGTTCAGAATTAGCTGATAAAATGCAGGAGCAAGCAGAGGCTCTTGGAGCTGAAATAGATGAGTTTGATATGATTGAAAAGGTAGATTTTAGTGTAGATCCCAAAATAATTGAGACTACTAATTATATATATAAAACAAAAGCAGTAATAATAGCTACTGGTGCAACTCCTAGAAAGCTACCTATACCAAATGAAGAGAGATTTTCAGGAAAGGGAGTACATTATTGCGCAGTATGTGATGGAGCAATGTATGAAAATAAAATAATAGGAGTTGTAGGTGGAGGAAATTCTGCTTTAGAAGAAGCCTTGTTTTTAAGTAAATTTGCTTCAAAGGTAGTTATGATAAGAAGATATGACTACTTTAGAGGAGAAAAATCTACTCTTGATGAGGTAATGAAAAACCCAAAAATAGAAATTCTATTTAATGAAGATTTAGTAGATGTAAGGGGAGAAAATTTTGTTGAAAAGGCCTTAATTAGAAATGTAAAAAATAATACTGAAAAAGAAATTCCAATGGATGCTGTATTTGGATATATTGGAACAGAGCCTAAAACAGTACAATTTAAGGATTATATAAATTTAACTCCTAATGGTTATATTATAACTGATGAATTAATGAACACTAATATAAAGGGAGTTTATGCAGCAGGAGATGTTAGGGAAAAGCAGCATAGACAAATAACAACAGCAGTTGCTGATGGTACAATAGCAGCCCTTGAAGCAGAAAAATATATAGTAGAAAGTAAAAGAAAATAACTAAAATCTAGAGGTGATAAATATGATAAGAATTTATTCAACATCATGGTGCCCATCATGTATAAAAGCTAAAAAGTTTTTTAAAATGAAAGGATGGGATTATACAGAAATTAATGTTGCAGATGCAAAAGAAGATAGAGAAGAAGTGTTTAAGGTTTCTGGACAAAGAACAGTTCCAGTAATTGATATAGATGGCAAAGTAATAGTTGGCTTCGATCAAAAAGCTATAGAAGCAGCTATACAAAAATAAAGGGCAGGTGATAGTATGTTTAGTAATATTAAGGATCAGGAATTAATATTTAGAAATTTAATAAATGGTAACTGGACAAATAGTAAAAGTGGAAAGTTTATTGAAATATATTCACCAATAGACAATAGCCTTGTAGGTAAAGTTCCAGCTATGACTACAGAAGAAGTTGACTATACTTTTGAATGTGCTAGAAAGGCACAAGAGAATTGGAAAAATACACCTATAAATAAAAGAGCAGAAGTTCTTTATAAAGCAGCAGATATATTAGAAGATAAGGTTAAGGATTTAACTTATATAATGATGTTGGAAATAGGTAAGGATAATAAAAGCTGTGAATCAGAAATTTTAAGAACAGCAGATTTTATTAGATTTACTGCAGATGCATCAAAGAGTTTATCAGGAGAAAGTATCCCAGGAGATAGTTTCCCAGGATTTAAGAGAAATAAGATATCAGTGGTTACAAGAGAACCTTTAGGTGTAGTATTAGCGATATCTCCTTTTAACTATCCAATTAACTTAGCTGCATCTAAAATTGCCCCTGCAATAGTAGCAGGAAATACAGTGGTTTTAAAGCCTGCAACTCAAGGAAGTCTTTGTGGATTATATTTAGCAAAAGTTTTTGAAGAAGCAGGAGTTCCAGCAGGAGTTTTAAATACAGTTACAGGAAAAGGAAGCGAAATAGGAGATTATATAGTAACTCATAGGGATGTAGATTTTATAAACTTTACAGGTAGTACAGAAATAGGAACAAGAATCTCTAAGATAACATCAATGGTACCATTACTAATGGAATTAGGTGGTAAGGATGCTGCTATAGTATTAGAAGATGCAGATTTAGATTTAACAGCTTCTAATATAGTATCAGGTGCTTATTCTTATTCTGGTCAAAGATGTACAGCAGTTAAGAGAGTTTTAGTTGTTGATAAGGTTGCTGATGCTTTAGTTGAGAAGATAAAAGAAAAGGTTGAAAAATTATCAATTGGAAATCCTTTAGAGATTGATGATGTAAATATAGTTCCTTTAATTAATAGCAAAGCAGCAGATTTTGTAGTTGAACTTATAGAAGAAGCAAAAGAAAAAGGAGCTAAGTTATTAGTTGGAGGAAATAGAGAAGGAAATCTTGTTTATCCAACATTATTTGACTATGTAACTACAGATATGAGATTAGCTTGGGAAGAACCATTTGGTCCAGTATTACCAATAATAAGAGTAAAAGATAAAGATGAAGCTATAGCTATAGCAAATGAATCAAAATATGGTTTACAATCAGCAGTGTTTACAGAAAATATAAATGAAGCATTTTATGTAGCTGATAGGTTAGAAGTAGGTACTGTTCAAGTTAACAATAAAACTGAAAGAGGACCAGATCATTTCCCATTCTTAGGAGTTAAAGCTTCGGGTATTGGAACTCAAGGAATTAAATATTCAATAGAAGCAATGACTAGACCTAAGGCTACTATTATTAATTTAGTGGAAAGAAAATAATATGATAATATATTAAAGGTTTTTTTGTAAAAAAGAAGGTTGTTATCAATCTTCTTTTTTTATTATTGAGCCTTTATTAATTAATGTTCAAAACGATTACATGTTTTATTTTTATATAAGTCATAGTATAATGAAATAAAAGTAAAGTTGACTAAAATTTAACAATATATTCAATAAGAACATATCTATAAAGTTTCTAACGTAATATATATTCTCCAATAAATATAAAACAGTCGAGTAGTATCTATAGTAAAGATTTGTTCGTTAATTAATAAACAAACAATATTTAAGGGGGAAGTTTAAATGAGTAGACTCAGTATTATTACCAAGGACAGAGCTCAGCAAACTATTGAAAATCTTTACAAAGACCTTGAAAGACGTATTGTAGCAAGTCCTCCGGGACTATGTCCTATAGACTTAACAGCATCATTTTTAAAGATGTGTCATGCTCAAACCTGTGGGAAATGTGTTCCTTGTAGAATTGGTTTGGGAAAATTAACTACTTTATTAGAAGATGTATTAGATGGTAAAGGGGATTTAAAAACTATTGACCTTATTGAAAAGACTGCAGAAACTATTTATTATTCAGCAGACTGTGCTATAGGTTATGAAGCAGCAAATTTAGTATTACAGGGAATTGAAGGCTTTAGGAAAGATTTTGAAGAACACATTTTGCGTGGTAGGTGTACTTGTGAATTGAAACAAGCAGTTCCTTGTGTATCTCTTTGTCCAGCTGGAGTGGATGTGCCAGGTTATATTGCATTGATAAAGGAAGGAAGATATGCAGATGCAGTTAGACTAATTAGAAAAGATAATCCTATGCCTGTTGTTTGTGCTTTAGTTTGTGAACATCCTTGCGAGAGAAGATGTAGAAGAAATATGATTGACGATGCTATTAATATTAGAGGTCTAAAACGTTATGCAGTAGAAAATGCAGGAGATGTTACTGTTCCAAAAAGAGCAGCTTCTACAGGAAAGAAAATTGCTATCATAGGAGCAGGTCCAAGTGGATTAAGTGCAGGATATTATTTATCTTTAATGGGACATGATGTAGAGATATTTGAACAAAGAAAACATTTAGGCGGAATGTTAAGGTATGGCATACCTAATTATAGACTTCCTAGAGAAACCTTACAAAAAGAAATTGATTCAATTCTTTCAACAGGAATTAAAGTTCATACAGAGGTTTCTGTAGGTAAAGATATATCTTTAGAGGAATTAAGGGATAAGTTTGATGCTGTTTATATAGCTATTGGAGCTCATATAGATAAAAAGATAAATCTTGGAGATGGAGAAACTAAAGGAATGATTTCTGCTGTTGAGTTACTAAGAAAGAGCGGAGATAATATACCTGTTAATTTAGAGGGTAAGAATGTTGTAGTAATAGGCGGTGGAAATGTAGCAATGGATGCGGCACGTTCTGCTGTTAGACTTGGAGCTAAAAAGGTAAGTATTGTATACCGTAGAAGAAAAGTGGATATGACAGCAATGCCAGAAGAAGTAGAAGGAGCTATAGCTGAAGGTTGTGAAGTGTTTGATTTATATACTCCTGGAAAAGTTGAAAAAGATGAGAATAATAATATAACAGCTCTATGGGTTCAACCTCAAATAATTGGAAAGATATCTAAAGGTAGACCGGTTCCTAATGATGCATCAGTAGAAGCTATAAGAATTGAGTGTGATGTGCTAATTACAGCTGTAGGACAAGGAGTAGAATCTAAGAGTTTTGAAAAGTATGGAATTCCAGTAGTATGGGGAGTAATTGATGCACTAGAATGGAGTGGAGTAAGAGATGTTCCAGGCTTTTATGCAGGTGGTGACTGTGTATCAGGGCCTGCAACTGTAATAAGGGCTATAGCAGCAGGAAAAGTAGCAGCTGCCAATATTGATGAATATTTAGGCTTTAATCATATTATTGAATCTGATGTAGAAATACCAGCACCTAGATTAGATGATAGAATACCTTGTGGTCGTGTTAATTTAAGAGAAAGAGATGCAGCTGAAAGAGTTAGAGATTTTGAGCAAATTGAAATTGGCATGACAGATGAGGAAGCTAAACAAGAAGCCAATAGATGCTTAAGATGTGATCACTTTGGACTTGGAGTATTTAAGGGAGGTAGAACATTAAGATGGTAAGTTTGATTATTGATAATAAAAAAATAGAGGTGGCTGAAAATACAACAATTCTTGATGCTGCAAATGAAAATGGAATAAATATTCCAACCCTTTGTTATTTAAAAAATTTAAATGAGATAGGTGCTTGTAGAGTTTGTGTAGTTGAAGTAGAAGGAATTAATAGGCTTATTACAGCTTGCAATAATACAGTAAAAGAAGGAATGGTAGTTTATACAAATAGCCCAAAGGTTAGAGAAGCTAGAAGGACTAATGTAGAGTTAATACTTTCCGAGCATAATTCAAAATGCGCTGTATGTGTTAGAAGTGGAAATTGTAGTTTACAGGCAATATCAAATGATTTAGGAATAATTGACATCCCTTATGAAGAAAAGTTATCTCATAGAAAATGGTCCAAAGATTTTCCTTTAATTAGGGATTCGGAAAAATGTATTAAATGTATGAGATGCATTCAAGTCTGTGATAAAATTCAGGGCTTAAATGTATGGGATCTATCCTATACAGGTTCAAGAACCAATGTAGATGTTTCTCGTAATAGAAGAATTGAAGAGGCAGATTGCGCACTTTGCGGTCAATGTATTACTCATTGTCCAGTTGGAGCTTTACGTGAAAGAGATGATTTAGACAAGGTATTTAAAGCATTAGCTCAGAAGGATAAAATTACAGTTGTTCAAATTGCACCAGCTGTTAGAGCTGCTTGGGGAGAAACTTTAGGAATAGATAGAGAATATGCAACAGTGAATAGACTAGTTGCTGCATTAAGGCAAATTGGTTTCGATTATATATTTGATACTAATTTTGGAGCAGACCTTACTATTATGGAAGAAGGAAGTGAGTTCTTACAAAGATTTAAGAATAAGGAAAATGAGAAATGGCCAATGTTTACTTCTTGCTGTCCAGGCTGGGTACGATTTATTAAAACTCAATATCCAGATATGGTAGGTCAACTTTCAACTGCAAAATCACCTCAACAAATGTTTGGAGCAATATCAAAAAGCTATTATGCTGAATTACTTGGAGTCGATCCATCAAGAATATTTAATGTTTCAATAATGCCATGTACTGCTAAAAAATATGAAGCTGGAGTTTCAGTATTAAAAGATGCAGGAGTTGGTCAAGATATAGATGTTGTTTTAACAACTAGAGAAGTTGCTAGAATGATTCGTTCAGAGCATATTAATCTAGAGGGACTAGAAGAAGAGGAATTTGATATGCCTTTAGGTGTAAGTACAGGGGCTGCAGTTATATTTGGTGCAACAGGCGGAGTTATGGAAGCTGCCTTAAGATCAGCTTATTATTTAGCAACAAAAGAAAATCCAGATCCAGATGCATTTAAAGAGGTAAGAGGAAGAGATGGCTGGAGGGAAGCAAGCTTTGATTTGGCAGGTTCAAAAGTAAGGGTAGCTGTAGCAAGTGGGCTTGGTGATACTAGAAAATTGATTGAAGCAATTAGAGCAGGAAAGGTTCATTATGATTTTGTTGAAATCATGGCATGTCCTGGTGGATGTGCTGGCGGCGGTGGACAGCCTATTAAAGATGGTAGTGAATTAGCAGGAGAAAGAGCAGATGTATTATATGGATTAGATAAGATAAATAATCTTCGTTTTTCACATGAGAACCCATCTGTTATAAAATGTTATGAAGATTATTTAGGAGAACCACTATCACATAAATCTCATATATTACTTCATACTAATCAAAAGGATTGGTAATTAAAAGGTGCTGTCTTAAGACAGCACCTTTTAAATTAAAGCTTTAAAGCCTCATCTATAGCAGGCTTATCGAAACCAACAATGATTTTTCCGTTTATATCTAAAACAGGAACTCCCATTTGTTTTGATTTATTAATCATTTCTTCTCTTGCTTCCATATCATCTTGTACATTATATTCTTCAAATTCAATATTCATTGATTTTAAATAATTTTTAGCTTTCACACACCAAGGACATGAAGATGTACTATATACTTTAACCATTTAAATTCACTCCTTCAAAAGTAATTAATATTATTTAATATTAATTTTATACTAATTATTAGATATTTACAATACACATATTATGTTATCCGGAAATAAAAAAATTTTCTATCTTATTAAGTTATCGTTATTTAGATTAGAATTTAAAATCATATTGCTTAAAAGGTCTGTTGAAGATATATTGTTAAGGTCTTTGGACAATATTTTTTTATCTTCTTCTCTAATAGTATTTTTAGGTGGAATATTTTTTAAATAATTTTTATTAATCATAGAATCATCTCCTTGTATAATAGAATCAAGTATATTTTTTGTAAAAATATTTTTTTTATAACAATAAATAAAATTTTACAACTGGTCTAGACATCTATAACAATTATGAGTATAATATGATTAGGAGGATTAATAAATGATAGACAAAAATAGTCCAATTCCCGTTTATTATCAATTAAAAAACGATTTAATTAAAAAAATATCTGAAGGATTATGGAAGCCTGGTGATTGTATAGCTAGTGAAAGGGAGTTATGTGAACTTTATGGAGTAAGCAGAATGACAATAAGGCAGGCTATAGGTGAGTTAGTACAAGAGGGCATCCTTATGAGGATAAAAGGCAAGGGTACCTTTGTATGTGACCAAACCTTAAAGCAACAGGATATTATGAGTTTTACAGATATAATTAAGAAAACTGGAAAGACTTTAGAATCAGAGGTTTTAGAATTTATTGAAATAGATACCCCTGAAAAATATCAATCAATATTTTCGTCAGATAAACTATTTAAAATTAAAAGAAAAAGAATAGTTGATAATGAATGTATAGCTTTAGAAACAGTTTATATTCCTAAGGAATACTGTGAAAAAATAGATAAAAGTATGTTAAAGAATTCTTTATTTAAAATTTTAGAGAGCTCTGGTTATAGTATTGAGTACTCAGAATCATCTATTGGAGCTATTTTAATGGATGATGAATTAGGAAGAATATTTAATGTAGAAAACATGGTACCAATGTTAAAAATATCAAGTAAGACATTTGACCAAAGGAATAAGATAATCTTTTTAGAAGAAGCTATTTATAGGTCAGATAAATTCTTATTAGAAGTTAATATATCAAGAAGAGAGGGAAAGATAACATGAGATTAATAATTACAAAAAATTATGATGAATTAAGCAAAAAGGCTGCTGAAATAATAGCAGAAACAATAAAGGAAAAACCAAATGCAGTATTAGGTTTAGCAACAGGTAGTTCACCAGTTGGTTTATATAAAGAATTAATA
Organism: Clostridium isatidis; assembly: GCF_002285495.1. NCBI lineage: Bacteria > Bacillati > Bacillota > Clostridia > Eubacteriales > Clostridiaceae > Clostridium > Clostridium isatidis. The sequence goes on from NZ_CP016786.1 coordinate 221,602, forward strand.
AAAATGCATAAAGATGGAGAAGTAGATTTTTCAAAGGTAACAACAGTTAACTTAGATGAATATGTAGGTCTATCCGGAGAACATCCTCAAAGTTACAGATACTTTATGAATGAAAATTTATTTAATCATGTTAATATTGATAAAAACAATACTTACGTTCCAAATGGTCTTGCAGAAGATGCAGAAGAAGAAGGAAGAAGATATGATGCTAAAATAGAAGAGCTTGGAGGAACAGATCTTCAATTATTAGGTATTGGGAATAATGGGCATATTGCCTTTAATGAACCTGCTGAAGAACTTGTTTTTGGAACACATTTAACAGATTTAACTGAAGAAACAATTAAGGCTAATTCAAGATTTTTTGCTTCAATTAAAGATGTACCAACTCAGGCATTTTCAATGGGAATCGGCGGAATAATGAAGGCTAAGAAAATATTACTAATTGCAAGTGGTGAAGAAAAAGCAGAAGCAGTAAAAGGTATGATAGAAGGAAATATTACTACTAAGCTTCCAGGATCACTTCTACAATTACATCATGATGTAATTGTTATAGTAGATGAAGCTGCAGCAAAATTACTTTCAAAATAATAATTAATTAGTAAAATAACAAAGATTAATATAAGATTAGCTAGAGATTAGATAATTAATAAGAATTGTCTAATCTCTTTTTATTGTAAAGATTATTTTTACATAAAAATTGGTATTAAAAAAATACTTATGGTATATTAAATATTAGTGTTAAATTTTGTACAAATAAGGTTATAATAATAAATAGCAATAAAAGTAAAAATATAAGATAGGTAGGTAGATAAAATGCCTAAAATAAAATCGGTATATGTTTGTCAGGAATGCGGATACGAGTCGGCAAAATGGCTTGGGAAATGCCCGGATTGTAATAATTGGAATACTTTGGTGGAGGAAGTTAGAGATAATAAAAAAGAACTAAAAAGTGCAATAAATACAGTAAGAATATTAGAAAATTCTCCTAAAAGCATAGGAGATATACAATCAGGTGAAAAGAAAAGATATAATACTGGATTAGAAGAATTAAATAGAGTGTTGGGAGGAGGACTTGTGAGAGGATCTTTAACCTTGATTTCAGGAGATCCCGGAATAGGTAAGTCAACACTTTTACTTCAAACATCAAATTATATTGCCAGCAATTATGGTAAAGTTTTATATGTATCAGGGGAGGAATCTGAGGAACAAATAAAAATTCGAGGCGATAGGCTTGGTGTTAATTCAAATAATTTATACATACTATCAGAAACAAACCTAGATTTAATAGAAGCACATATAGAAGAATTAAAACCTGTCTTTGTAATAATAGATTCGATACAAACAGTATATAAGGAAAGCATAACTTCAGCACCAGGAAGTGTATCTCAAGTAAGAGAATGTTCAAATGCAATAATGAGAATAGGAAAAAACAATAATATTCCTTTATTTATAGTTGCTCATGTAACAAAGCAGGGAGAACTTGCAGGGCCAAGGGTATTAGAGCATATAGTAGATACTGTATTGTATTTTGAAGGAGAACGTACTGAAGAATTTAGGGTTTTAAGAACAATGAAAAATAGGTTTGGTACAACTAGTGAAATTGGCGTCTTTGAAATGTCTGAGGAAGGTTTAGTGGAAATATATGATCCGTCAAAGATATTTTTAGAGGAAACAAATTTCAATCAGGAAGGTTCATCAGTTATAGGAATAATGGAAGGTACAAGACCTATTTTAGTAGAAATGCAGGCTTTAGCTACTGAAACTAAGATGAACATTCCAATAAGAACTGGTATAGGAATAGATTTTCAAAGGCTTAGACTAATAATAGCCGTTTTAGAAAAAAAGCTAAGAGTACCTTTTTATAAATATGATGTATATGCAAATGTTGTTGGTGGCCTTAGATTAGAAGGAACAACAGGTGATTTAGGGTTAGCATTATCTTTGATATCAAGTATTAAAAATAAACCTTTTAAATTAGAGAAAGTTTTAATAATAGGAGAAGTTGGACTTACTGGAGAAATTAGACCAGTTGCATCTTGTGATAGGCTTATAAGAGAAGCAGAAAAAATGGGTTTTAAACATGCTATTATTCCAGAGAGAAATAAAGATAAGGTAAAAAGTAAAACAATAAGCATAATTGGAGTAAATAATTTAACTGAGGCAATTAATAATATATTCTAAAAAAGATTAGGTGAGTATATGAGAATAAAAGATGATGAAAAAATGAAAGATATTTTGAAAATTATGAGTCCCGGTACACCATTAAGAGAAGGTTTAGAAAATATTTTAAGAGCTAAAACGGGAGGATTAATTTTAATTGGTGATAGTGAGGAAGTAATGAATTTAGTTGATGGCGGCTTTAAAATAGATGCAGACTATTCACCAGCTTATATATACGAATTAGCTAAAATGGATGGTGCCATTGTAATAAGTGAAGATTTAAAAAAGATTATAAGAGCTAACACTCATCTAGTTCCAGAGCATTCTATTACTACTTATGAAACAGGAACTAGACATAGAACTGCCCATAGAATGGCGAAGCAGACAGGAAAAATTGTAATTGCTATTTCTCAAAGAAGAAATATTATAACTGTCTATAAGGGAGATTTAAAATATGTCCTTCAAGATACTAGTGTTATTTTAAGTAGAGCTAATCAAGCCATTCAAACTTTAGAAAAGTATGTAAAAGTATTAGATAAAGTAATAAGTAATTTAGACATACTAGAATTTCAAGATTTAACAACTGTCTTTGATGTAGTTACAGCTATACAAAGAACAGAAATGGTAATGAGGATTGTAGAGGAAATTGAAAGGTATATTGTAGAACTTGGAAATGAAGGTAGACTTGTTTCTATGCAGTTAAATGAATCTATTAGATTTATAGAAAGAGATGGAATACTACTTATTAGAGATTATTGTAGGTCTGATTTAGATTATTGCGAAGTATATGAAGAAATACAAAAGTTAAGCTCAAGCGAATTATTAGACTTAGAGACAATAGCAAAGATTATAGGCAGACAGGGAACTTCCTTAGTGGATTCTTTAATATCTCCAAGGGGATACAGAATACTTTTCAAATTACAAAGAATTCCTATATCTGTTATAGAAAACTTAGTAAAGCATTTTAAAAAATTAAAATATGTATTAGAAGCCGATATTGAAGAATTAGATAATGTAGAAGGTATAGGAGAAGCAAGAGCTAAAATGATAAAAAGCGGCTTAAAAAGAATAAAGGAGCAAATCTACTTAAAAAGTGAAATTTGACAAAATTATGAATAATAACTAATAATATGGTTAATAATATGAAAGCAGGTTTAAAACCTGCTTATAATTTTATTCTAAATTAAATTTTCCAAGAATATTAAGTTTAGCAGATTCCTTTAGTAGAACATCATATAAACTAATATCTAATGTATTGCACAGAGCACTTAGATAAAATAGGCTATTTCCTATTTCAGCTTCTATAATTTCTCTGCAATTATCACATATTTTCCCCTTTAAGTGGCTTTCAAGGGAAAATCTAAAATCGTCTAAGTTTTCAGGTAATTCTTGTTTTTTTGCAGAGATTTTAATACAGCCGCAGTTAGTTACGGATTTAGCAACTGCCCTGTTTACCCTTGAAGAAGCTTCACTATATTTAGTTATAATATCCAAAATGCTTTTATGACGAAGTAGCAATTCATTTACATCATTTTGAAAAGCATCAAAAATTATGTCTTTCATAAGTTCCTATCTCCTTAATAAAAGAATTATTAGTTATATAAGTTAATTTATAAAATAAATAAGGTAAATAAATTTCTTTGTGGATTAGCTTAATATAATAATATAAAATAATCCTAATATTTTATAGGGGGTATTTTAAATTAATAAGATTTTAATAATTTATAAGTGTAGGGAATGGCTTTATATGGTATAATAATAAGGAATTTTATAGTTATTAATTATAAAAATAAATAGGAGGTGAAATTTATGCTAAAAAAGATTATAAGAGCTATATTTACTATTATAGGCTTAATAAGCGGCTATATTGTAAGTGGATTAATATCTGAAATTGCTGCTTTACAAGAAATATCTTTTTTATCTAAATCAATTGGAATTATATCTTTACGTATCTTTATAACTGTATTATTTGGAATTATGTTTTATATTATATCTCCACGTATATATAGCTCTATTCTAAAACTAATAGAATATGCTGAAAAAAGTGTTCAAAACTTCACAGTTGCGGAACTAATTTTTGGGGGAATAGGAGCTTTAATATCATTAATAATAACATCTTTAATAGCACTACCCTTAAATAGTATAGATTTATATGGGTTGGGGCCAATACTTTTTGTTTTAGTTAACCTGATTTTTGCAATAATATCAGCTAATATATTTATTGAAAAGAAAGATGATATTACAAATATTCTTAGTAATATGAAAAAAGGTACAAGTAATAAAGAAAAAAAAGGAAAAGCAAATATAAAAGGCATTCCTAAGGTGTTAGATACATCAGTAATAATAGATGGTAGAATTTTTGATATATGTCAAACAGGATTTATAGAAGGACCTCTTGTAATACCAAGTTTTGTATTAGATGAGCTTAGACATATTTCTGATTCAGCAGATGCCTTAAAAAGAAATAGAGGAAGAAGAGGTCTTGATATATTAAATAAAATTCAAAAGGAATTAGAGATAGAAACTCAAATTTGGGAAGGTGATTTCCCTGAAATTACAGAAGTAGATAGTAAATTATTGAAACTTGCTCAAAAACTAAAAGGAAAAGTTATAACAAATGATTTTAACTTAAATAAAGTGGCAGAATTTCAAGGAGTTCCAGTTCTTAATATTAATGAATTAGCCAATTCCATAAAACCAGTAGTTTTACCTGGCGAAGAAATGAAAGTTATAGTTGTAAAAGACGGAAAAGAAGCATCTCAAGGTATTGGCTATTTAGATGATGGAACTATGATAGTAGTTGAAGATGGAAGAAGGTTTATAGGAGATCAAATAGTAGTAATAGTTACATCTGTACTTCAAACTGCAGCAGGAAGAATGATATTTGCTAAACCAAAGGAATAGTTAGTAGGTGTTAAGATGGTAAGTGCTATAATTTTGGCAGGGGGAAAAGGTAAAAGAATGGGATCCAAGGTGAGTAAGCAATATATACAGTTAAAAGGAAAACCCATTTTATATTATACCCTAACAAAATTTATTAATTCCCATTATATAGATAAAATAATTTTAGTTTTACCAAAAGATGAAATAGAATATTGTAAAGAGAATGTTTTAGATAAGTATTCCTTGAAGATTGATAAAATAGTTGAAGGTGGAAAAGAGAGACAAGATTCTGTTTATAATGCCTTGAAGGAAGTTGATGATTCAGAAATTATTTTAATTCATGACGGTGCAAGACCTTTTACAAAAAACAGCATAATAGAAGATGGAATAAAATATGCAAGGCGATATGGGGCGGCAGCTCCAGGAGTTACGCCAAAGGATACTATTAAGATAATTGATGAAAATGGATTTTCTAAATTCACACCAGTAAGAAATACTTTAGTGGCTATACAAACTCCTCAGGTATTTAAGGCAGAAATAATAAAGGAATGTCATAAAAGAATAAAAGAAGAGGGCATATCCGTTACCGATGATACTATGGTTGTTGAAAGATATAACAATAAAGTATATTTATATGAAGGTGACTATGAAAATATAAAGGTTACTACTCCAGAAGACTTGATTTTAGCGGAAAAGCTAATATAATGGTAATAACTTTATTGACAAGATTTTTTGTAAAATATATAATAAATTAAGCTAAAAGTTAATATTACCAAAACGTTGAAGAAGAATAGTAGAATCCGATGTTCAGAGAGAAAATTCATAGGCTGAAAAATTTTCAATAGGGTTTGAACCAGCTTTGGAGTATAGGTAAAAACTATCGGTTTAATACCGTTATCATTTTAGAGAACAAATTTAGGTGGTACCGCGATACAAGTTCGCCCTAATGCATTAGGGTGAACTTTTTTTATTATACTGTATTTTAAATAAATGATTTAAATTTATATAAAAATATACATTAGGAGGAAGCAAATATGAAAATGTCCAATATGTTAATATCAACATTAAGAGAAGTTCCAGCAGAAGCAGAAATAGATAGCCATAAACTAATGCTAAGAGCTGGTATGATAAGAAAAATGGCTTCAGGAATATATAATTATATGCCATTAGGTTTAAAGGTTTTAAAGAATGTTGAAGATATAATAAGGGAAGAAATGAATAATGCAGGAGCTCAAGAATTTTTAGCATCAGCAATTATTCCAGCAGAACTTTGGCAAGAATCAGGAAGATGGGGAGCTTATGGAGCAGAAATGTTTAGGTTAAAAGATAGAAATGATAGAGATTTTTGTCTTGGACCAACTCATGAAGAAGTATTTACTGATATAGCAAGAAATGAAATAAAATCCTATAAACAATTACCATTAAATCTTTATCAAATACAAACTAAGTATAGAGATGAAAGAAGACCAAGATTTGGCGTTATGAGATCAAGAGAGTTTGTAATGAAGGACGCATATAGCTTTGATAAGGATCAAGATGGATTAGATATTTCTTACAATAAAATGAGAGATGCTTATATCAAAATTTTTGAAAGATGCGGAATAGTAGCTAAGCCAGTTGATGCTGATACAGGAGCTATTGGAGGATCTGGTTCTGCTGAATTTATGGTTAAATCAGAAGTTGGAGAAGATGATGTAGTGTTCTGTACAAATTGCGATTATGCAGCCAATATAGAAAAGGCACCATCAACTCCAGAAAAAGCTGAAAAGGAAGCTTATAAAGAAATAAACAAGATAGAAACACCTAATGTAAGAACTATAGAAGATTTAATTAAATTCTTTAATACAACAGAAAAGAAATTTGCTAAAACCTTGATATACAATGCAGATGGTAAAATAGTTGCAGTTATGGTTAGGGGAGACAGAGAAGTTAACGAAGTTAAGCTTTCTAATGCCTTAGGCGGAGTTGTTGATTTAAGTATGGCAAGTGCTGAAGAAGTTATGAAGGCCACAAGTGCACAAGTAGGATTTGCAGGCCCTATAAATTTAAAGGTTGATACTTTATTAGTAGATAAAGAAGTAGCTAATATGTATAATTTTATTGTAGGAGCTAATGAAACTGGATATCACTTTGAAAATGTTAACTATGGAAGAGATTTTGAAGGTATAGTTGGGGATTATAGAAATATAACAGAAGGTGAAAATTGTCCTGTTTGTGGTGGAAAAATAACAATATCAAAGGGAACAGAAGTTGGTCATATATTTAAGCTTGGAACAAAGTATTCTGAAGCTATGAATGCAAAGTTTATAGATGAAAATGGAAAGGAAGTTCCATTTGTAATGGGCTGCTATGGAATAGGTGTAACAAGAACAATGGCATCAATAATAGAACAAAATCATGATGAAAATGGAATAATATGGCCATTATCAGTAGCTCCATATCATGTTAATGTTATAGCAGTAAACATAAAAGATGAAATGCAGATGAAGGTTGCAAATGAAATATATGAAGAACTAAAGGCTTTAGGAGTAGATGTTATTTTTGATGATAGAAATGAAAGAGCTGGAGTAAAATTTAAAGATTCAGATCTTATGGGAATCCCAATGAGAATAACTGTTGGTAAGAAGGTAACAGAAGGTCAAGTAGAATTTAAATTAAGAACTTCAGAAGTTGAAAATATTAAGATAGAAGAAGTTGTAGCTAGGGTAAAAGAAGAGTTTGAGAAAAATAAAATATCTATTAGATAGGGGGTATTAAAAATGAAGATTTATAATAGTTTAACTAGAAAAAAAGAAGAGTTCGTCCCTATTACTCCAGGAGAAATAAAGATGTATGTTTGTGGCCCAACTGTATATAATTATTTTCATATAGGGAATGGAAGAACTTTTATAATTTTTGATACTATTAGAAGATATTTTGAGTATAGAGGTTATAAGGTTAAATATGTACAAAACTTTACTGATATTGATGATAAAATGATAAAGAGAGCAAATGAAGAAGGTACGACTGTAAAGGATGTTGGAGATAAATATATTCAGGAGTACTATAAAGATGCAGATGGCTTAAATATAAAGAGGGCTTCTATTAATCCTAGAGCAACAGAATTTGTAGAAGATATTATTGAATTTATTAGTGGCTTAATTGAAAAAGGCTATGCTTATGAAGTAGATGGAGATGTATATTTTAGAACTAATAAATTTGAAAGTTATGGTCAGTTAATAGGTCAAAATCTTGAAGATTTAAAAGTAGGAGCAAGAATTAATGTAGATGAAAGAAAAGAAGACCCAATGGATTTTGCATTATGGAAAGCTCAAAAGCCTGGTGAACCAGCTTGGGATAGTCCATGGGGAAAAGGAAGACCAGGATGGCATATAGAATGCTCCTGCATGGCAAAAAAATTATTAGGAGAAACTATAGATATTCATGCTGGAGGAGTAGATTTAACCTTCCCTCATCATGAAAATGAAATAGCTCAAAGTGAAGCTCTAACAGGTAAAAAGTTTGCAAACTACTGGATGCATGGTGCTTTCTTAAATATAAACAATCAAAAAATGTCTAAGTCTTTAAATAACTTTTTAACTGCAAGAGAAATATTAAAAGATTATAGTGCAGATGTTGTAAGATTTTTAATGTTATCAGGTCACTATAGATCACCTTTAAATTTTAGCGATGATCTTCTTGAATCAGCTAAATCATCAGTAGAGAGAATGTATAATGCTATAAGTAATTTAGAAAACCTAATAGATGAAGTTGAAAAAGAAAAAATGGATGATAATGAAAGAGAATATCTAAAATCTCTAGATGTATATAGACAAAAATATATAGAAAAGATGGACGATGATTTTAATACAGCAGATGCTATAACAGCCATTTTTGATTTAATTAAAGATATAAATACAAATATTTCAATCAATTCTTCAAAGGAACTTTGCCAAGAAGTGTTAAGCCTAATTAGAGAATTAGGATCTCCTCTTGGAATACTTCAAAACTCAACAAAATTAAGTTTAGAAGATGAAGTGGAGGAACTAATAAGACAAAGACAAGAAGCAAGAAAAAATAAAAATTTTGCTTTAGCTGATAAAATAAGAGATGATTTAAAAGCTAGAAATATAATTTTAGAAGATACTCCACAAGGAGTAAGATGGAAAATTATAAAGTAATGCTAAGAAGGCTGCAATATTGCAGCCTTTATTTAGAGGAGTGATAAAATGCTGGATGATTTAAGAACAAGAGAATTTACAAAAGAAGAAGCCAGGAGATTAAACCCCCTGCAGTTAGCTTTAATAGGAGATGCAGTTTTTGAAATCTTTATAAGGAATTATATCTTATCCAATAATGTAGAGTTATCTGTTCATAAAATTCATGTTAAGGCAATCCATTATGTTAAAGCTCAAGCTCAATCAAAGATAATTAAAACTATCGAAGAAAGCTTGGAGGAAGATGAATTATATATTTATAAAAGAGGAAGAAATACAAAATCAGCAACAATCCCCAAAAATGCAGATGTAATAGATTATAGAAATGCAACCGGTTTTGAAGCATTAATTGGATATCTTTATTTAAGTGGAAATAAAACAAGATTATCAGAAATATTAGAAAAAAGCTTGGAAATAATATAAGCAGATGAAAATAATATGAAGGAGTGATTATAATGACAAAAGGTAATAGAGAAGCTAGACTTAGGGCTAGAATGGAAAGAGAGCTTTCAGAAGGAAAGACAAAAGTGAAAGGTCAAAGAGGAAGAGATATAGAAAATCAATTTGATGATAATTTAACTTCAATAGATACAAGAGAAGATTTAGTAATTGGTAGAAATGCAGTTATGGAACTATTAAAGGGGAATAGAACTATAGAATGTATTTATATTGCTAGTGGAAATATGGAAGGTTCTATAAAAGCAATTATTAATATAGCAAAAGAAAAAAAGGTAGTATTAAAAGAAGTTGATAGGAAAAAGCTTGATGCAATGAGCAATGGAATGAGTCATCAAGGTGTTATAGCACAAGTTACTCCTTTTGTTTATTCTGAAGTAGAAGATATGATTAAGCTTGCAGAGAAAAGAAATGAGGATCCGTTTATAGTTATTCTAGATGAAATAGAAGATCCTCATAATTTAGGATCTATAATAAGAACTGCAGAATTATGCGGGGTTCATGGAATTATCATTCCAAAGAGAAGAAATGTAGGAATAACTGCAACAGTTTATAAATCTTCTGTTGGTGCTATTGAGCATATGAAAATAGCAAAGGTTACAAATATAAATTCTACAATTGATAAATTAAAGGAAAATGGACTTTGGATATATGGAGCAGATATAGAAGGAAAAGAATATAGTTATGAAGTAAACTTTTCAGGACCTTGCGCAGTAGTTATTGGAAGTGAAGGAAGAGGGATATCAAAACTTACCTTAAAAAAATGTGACAAACTTGTGAAAATCCCTATGATAGGAAAAATTAACTCTTTAAATGCTTCAGTTGCAGGTGGTATAATGATGTATGAAGTATTAAAAGGAAGATTATTAAATAAGTAAGGCAAAGAGGTAAACGTGAGAATTATATTTGTTGATGGTTATAACGTAATAAATAGTTGGCCGAATTTAAAAAAAGAAAAGAAATATAGCTTTGAGGGAGCAAGGCAAACTCTTATAGATATATTACATAACTATTCTGTATATGAAGAATGTAAAATAGTAATAGTTTTTGATGCCCATATGGTAGCTGGAAGCATTGAAAAAAAAGAAGAGATATATAAGAATGTCAGCGTAGTATTTACAAAGGATGGAGAAACAGCAGACTCATATATAGAAAGGGAAGTACATAATATTGGGAGAAAGTTTGAGGTATACGTAGTTACTTCGGATTGGCTTCAGCAGCAGATAATTTTTCAAAGAGGAGCTGTAAGAATATCATCTATAGAATTTTATAATGAAGTTTTAAAAACACAAAATAAAATTACTAGTGCAAAAGGCAGTTCTGAAAGCAATGTGAAAAATAATTTAAGTGATAATTTAGAGGAAGATATATTTAAAAAATTTGAAGCTTGGAGAAGAGGTAAATAATAAGATAATTAGTATATTGATATTACTTAATATTTATTATACTATTAGGTTATATCATAAGGGAGTAAGTGGGGTGACGAGGTATTGGGATATAAAAAAAGGAAACTTGGTTTATTTTCAGAATTTGAAAATAAAACTGATGAAGAAGTTGTTATAGAAGCTAAAACAGGAAATACTAGAGCACAGGAGTTTTTGATTTCTAAATATGAAAACTTCGTAAAGGCAAAATCAAAATCTTATTTTTTAATTGGAGCAGATAAAGAAGATATATATCAAGAAGGCATGATAGGTTTATACAAAGCAATACGAGATTTTAATCCTGATAAGTTAACAAGTTTTAAAGCTTTTGCAGAACTTTGCATAACAAGGCAGATAATAACTGCTATAAAAACAGCTACAAGACAAAAACATATTCCGTTAAATACTTACGTATCACTTAATAAACCTATTTACGAAGAAGAATCTGACAGAACTCTAATAGATGTGCTTTCAGAATTAAAAATTACGGATCCTGAGGAACTTATAATTGGAAAAGAACAGATTAAGCATATAGAAAATGAAATGAGTAAGGTCTTATCAGATTTAGAAATGGAAGTATTACAATCTTATCTGGATGGAAAATCCTATCAAGAAATTGCAAGTGATTTAGACAGACAGGCTAAATCTATAGATAATGCTTTACAAAGAGTTAAAAGAAAGCTTGAAAAGTGTCTTTATTCAGGGAAATAAGTCGCTAAATTTTTATTGACAAATTTTTTAGAAAATAGTAAACTTTATAATTGGTATATAAACATATATATAACTGCTCACGTAGCTCAGTAGGCAGAGCGTCGCCTTGGTAAGGCGGAGGTCGTCGGTTCAATCCCGATCGTGAGCTCCAATTAATATTACAAAACGCTAGGCAAAGTTTATTAAGAAAATAAAAGGAGGATTTACAATGGCAAAGTCAAAATTCGAAAGAAGTAAACCACACGTAAATATTGGTACAATTGGTCACGTAGACCACGGTAAGACAACATTAACAGCTGCAATAACAACTGTTTTATCAAAAAAAGGATATGCAGAAGCATTTGATTATGCATCAATCGATAAAGCACCAGAAGAAAAAGAAAGAGGAATCACAATAAATACAGCTCACGTAGAATATCAAACAGACAACAGACACTATGCACACGTTGACTGTCCAGGACACGCTGACTACGTTAAGAACATGATTACTGGAGCTGCACAAATGGACGGAGCAATTCTAGTTGTATCAGCAGCAGACGGTCCAATGCCACAAACAAGAGAACACATACTACTAGCATCAAGAGTTGGTGTTGATTACATAGTAGTATTCTTAAATAAGGCAGATATGGTAGACGACGAAGAATTATTAGAATTAGTTGAAATGGAAGTTAGAGAATTATTAAGCGAATACAACTTCCCAGGAGACGATATTCCAATAATTAAGGGATCAGCTTTAAGAGCATTAGAAAACCCAACTGATCCAGAAGCAACAGCTTGTATTCTAGAACTTATGGATGCAGTAGATAGCTACATCCCAACTCCAGAAAGAGCAACAGATAAGCCATTCTTAATGCCAGTAGAAGACGTATTTACAATCACTGGTAGAGGAACAGTTGCAACAGGAAGAGTTGAAAGCGGAATTCTTAAGCTAAGCGACGAAGTTGAAATAGTAGGATTAAAAGAAGAAAGCAGAAAGACAGTAGTAACAGGAATAGAAATGTTCAGAAAGTTACTAGATGAAGCTCAAGCAGGAGATAACGTAGGGGTTCTATTAAGAGGTATCCAAAGAACTGATATCGAAAGAGGTCAAGTATTAGCAAAACCAGGTTCAGTAAAACCTCATCAAAAATTCATAGGTCAAGTATACGTACTTAAGAAAGAAGAAGGTGGAAGACATACTCCATTCTTTGACGGATACAGACCACAATTCTACTTCAGAACAACAGACGTTACTGGAACAATCAAATTACCAGACGGAATGGAAATGGTTATGCCAGGAGACCACATTGATATGAACGTTGAATTAATCACTCCAGTTGCAATGGATGAAGGATTAAGATTCGCTATCAGAGAAGGTGGAAGAACTGTAGGTTCAGGAGTTGTTACTAAGATAGTTGAGTAATTAAATTTTGGTGATTATTGGAGGGATTGGGTTTTAATACTTAATCCCTTACAAAATCTTATATATTGACACAAATTATCTTTTGTGGTAATGTGTTTAGGTAATTAACGAAAATACATTAAGATAAACATAGTAAGTTTTATATTATTTACTGTAAACTGGAGGTGCAGACTGTGAGAGTGAAAGTGACTTTAGCATGCACAGAGTGTAAGCAAAGAAATTATAATTCAATGAAGAACAAAAAAAATAATCCAGACAGATTAGAAATGCATAAATACTGCAAGTTCTGTAAAAAGCATACACTTCATAAAGAAACAAAATAATTAGCTGATAAAGTGATGACATATACTCACAATAATTAAGGATGTGAAGTAATGGCTGTTAAGGAAAATGTAAATTTAACTAAAAATACACCGAATAAAGGTGGAATATTTAAGTTTTTTAGAGAGGTTAAGGCAGAAGTTAACAGAATAACTTGGCCTTCTAAAAATGAAACTAAAAAAGCGTTAATTGCAGTTGGCGTATACATACTAATATATCTTATATTAGTAGGCGGGTTAGATTATATTTTTCAAAACCTCTTTGAATGGATTCTTAGATTAAAGTAAGGAGGTTAAGGTGATATTCACCTAAAGAAAATATGAGCGAAAAAGCAAGATGGTATGTTGTACACACATACTCAGGCTATGAAAACAAAGTTAAAGCAAATCTTGAAAAGACCATTGAAAATAGAAATCTTCAAAACTTACTTCAGGATATACAAGTTCCTATGGAAGAAGTTATAGAAGAAAAAGATGGAAAGCAAAAGATTACTTTAAAAAAGAAGTTTCCTGGATATGTGTTAGTAAAAATGCTAATGACAGATGAATCATGGTATGTGGTTAGAAACACAAGGGGTGTAACAGGTTTTGTTGGCCCAGCTTCTAAACCAGTTCCTCTTACCGATGAAGAAGTTGAATCTATGGGAGTTAAAGAAGCTCCTGTTGAGATTGATTTAGAGGTAGGGGAATCAATAAGAGTTATCTCAGGACCGTTAAGAGAGTTTATTGCAACGATTCAAGAGATAAATTTAGAAAAACGTAAGATAAAGGTATTAATTGATATGTTTGGCAGAGAAACTCTTGCTGAACTTGATTTTACACAAGTTGAAAAATTAGTTTAATATAAACTGATGTTTTAATAAAGTGGGAGGACAAAAAGTCCGCATTACCACAGTATAGGAGGAATATACATGGCTAAGAAAGTAACAGGAATAATTAAACTTCAACTTCCTGCAGGTAAGGCAACACCAGCACCACCAGTAGGACCAGCATTAGGTCAACATGGTGTTAACATTATGGGATTCTGTAAGGAGTATAATGCAAAAACTGCAAACCAAGCTGGATTAACAATTCCAGTTGTAATTACAGTTTACCAAGATAGATCTTTTAGTTTCGTACTAAAAACTCCACCAGCTGCAGTACTAATTAAGAAAGAATTAGGTATCGAAAGTGGTTCAGGAGTACCAAACAAGAATAAAGTTGGTAAGTTAACAAAAGATCAAGTTAGAAAAATTGCTGAGTTAAAGATGCCTGACTTAAATGCGGCTTCAATAGAAAGTGCTATGAGCATGGTAATTGGAACTGCTAAGAGTATGGGAGTAACAGTAGAAGAGTAATTCGTAAAAAAAGTGGGAGGTAAAAACCGTTAATACCACAAAGGAGGCAAGTTATGGGAAAAAATTATATTGAAAGCGCAAAGTTAATTGACAAAAGTGCATTATATGAACCAAAACAAGCTTTAGAATTAGCTGTTAAAACTGCTAAAGCTAAGTTTGATGAAACAATAGAACTACATGTAAGATTAGGGGTTGACCCAAGACATGCAGATCAACAAGTAAGAGGAGCAGTTGTTCTTCCAAACGGAACAGGAAAAACTGTAAGAGTTTTAGTTTTTGCTAAAGGAGCTAAAGTTGCTGAAGCTGAAGCTGCTGGAGCAGATTTCGTTGGAGGAGAAGAATTAGTTCAAAAGATTCAAACAGAAAACTGGTTCGATTATGATGTAGTAGTTGCTACACCAGATATGATGGGTGTTGTTGGTAGAATAGGTAGAATTTTAGGACCTAAAGGATTAATGCCAAACCCAAAATCAGGAACTGTAACATTTGATGTTGCTAAAGCAATAGCAGATATTAAAGCAGGTAAGGTTGAATATAGAGTTGATAAAACTGCTATAGTTCACTGTCCAATCGGAAAGAAATCATTTGGAGTTGAAAAACTACATGAAAACTTCCACACTTTAATGGATGCTTTATTAAAGGCTAAGCCAGCAGCTGCTAAGGGACAATACGTTAAGTCTGTATCAGTTTCTAGCACAATGGGACCTGGAGCTAAAGTAAATCCACAAAAAGTTTTAGATTAGTATTGACATATAGGTAGTTATGTTGTAAAATAACTACTGTTGTAAAAAAAGAATACTAATTCCAAAGACAGTAGGTGCCGTAAGGTTTAAATTAATTGCCTACCGAGGAATACCAAGGTAAGTAATTAATTTATTTATTGGTCTTCCTATGTCTATGGGAAGGCCTTATTTATTATAAAATAGCAGTTAAAAACTGTGAGGAGGTGGACACACAGTAATGAATAATAACAGAAGAATTAAAGAAGCTAAAGTAGCTGAAATCAAAGAAAAGTTACAAAACTCAAAAAGTATTGTTTTAGCTGATTACCAAGGTTTAACTGTTGAAGAAGACACAAACCTAAGAAAAACATTAAGAGAAGCTGGTGTTGAATACAAGGTTTATAAAAATACTTTAGTATTACTAGCAGCTAAAGAATTAGGTATTGAAGGTCTAGAACAATATTTAGAAGGACCTGTTTCTATAGCATTTGGATATGAAGATGCTACTGCTCCTGCAAGAGTATTACATACATTTGCTAAGGATCACAAGAAATTAGAATTAAAAGCTGGTGTTGTGGAAGGAACTTTATATAATAAAGAAGAAATTGAAAAAATCGCTACAATACCATCAAAAGAAGTTCTTATCGCAAAACTTCTTGGAAGCTTCAAAGCTCCATTATCAAACCTTGCATATTTATTAAATGCAATTAAAGAAAAGAAAGAATCAGAATCAGCTGAATAAAACTGATAAAAAATTTGGAGGTGCAATTTAAATGACAAGAGAAGATATAATTCAAGCTATAAAAGAAATGACTGTTTTAGAATTAAACGAGCTAGTTAAAGCTTGTGAAGAAGAGTTTGGTGTAAGCGCAGCTGCTCCAGTAGCAGTAGCAGGTGGTGCAGTAGCAGGTGCTGCAGCAGCAGAAGAAAAATCAGAATTTGATGTTGTATTAGCTAACGCTGGTGCTAACAAGATTAAGGTAATCAAAGTAGTTAGAGAATTAACTGGATTAGGATTAAAGGAAGCTAAAGAAATAGTTGACGGAGCTCCTAAGACAATTAAAGAAGGAGTTTCTAAAGAAGAAGCTGAAGAAATGAAAGCTAAACTTGCTGAAGTTGGAGCTGAAGTAGAACTTAAGTAATTTAAAAAGGTGCTGTTTAAAGCACCTTTTTAATTCTAATAAAATAAAATCATATAAAATATTAATTTCCTGGTATACTTTATATGGTTTTATAAATAAGGTATCTTTTTGATTAAGGCTGTTTATATAAATATATTGACATAGCTTTAATTGTATGATACTATCATTAAATGTACTAATTCAATGTGGGATATTATAATCATATTGAGAAATTGCATAACCAGTATAAAAATGGTTATACTAATAAGTGTTGCTATCCGAAAGCAAGTTTCCTTAGGGAAGCTATGCTTTGGGTTATTTTAGTTTAATGCAAGGGGTGAAAATTCATGGTACATCCTGTCCAAAATGGAAAAAGAACTAGAATGAGTTTTGGTAAGGTTAAAGATGCGACCGAAATGCCAAATCTTATTGAAGTACAATTAGATTCGTATCAGTGGTTTTTAGATGAGGGGCTTTATGAAGTTTTTGATGACATAAATCCGATTTCAAATTTCACTGGGAATCTTGTACTAGAATTTGTTGATTACAAACTTGATATGGATAGTATTAAGTATTCAGTGGAGGAGTGTAAGGAAAGAGATGCTACTTATGCTGCGCCACTAAAAGTTTCTGTAAGACTACAAAATAAAGAAACTGGTGAAATTAAAGAACAAGAAGTATTTATGGGAGATTTCCCTCTAATGACTGAACAAGGAACTTTCATCATTAATGGTGCTGAAAGAGTAATAGTAAGTCAGTTAGTAAGATCTCCTGGAGTTTATTACAATTATAATGTTGATAAAAGTGGTGAAAAGCTATTTTCATCAACAGTAATACCAAATAGAGGTGCTTGGTTAGAATATGAAACAGATTCTAACGGTGTTATCTATGTAAGAATAGATAAGACAAGAAAGCTTCCTATTACTATATTAGCTAGAGCTATGGGATATGGAAGTGACCAAGAATTATTAGGATTCTTTGGGGAAGAAGAAAGATTAAAGGCTACAATAGAAAAGGATAATACAAAGACTAGAGAAGAAGCCTTATTAGAAATATATAAGAGATTAAGACCGGGCGAACCACCAACAGTGGATAGTGCTGTTTCTCTTATAGATTCCATATTTTTTGATCCAAAAAGATATGATTTATCAAGGGTTGGTAGATATAAGTTCAACAAAAAACTAGCTTTAAATATTAGACTAGTTAATCAAATTGCAGCAACTGATATTGTTAACCCAGAAACAGGAGAAATCATAGTAGAAAAAGGTCAAAAAATTAATAGAGTAAAAGCAGAAGAAATACAAAATGTAGGTATTAATTCTGTTGATGTATTAGTTGAAGACAAGGTGGTAAGAGTAATTGGTAACCACTTTGTGGATATTAATAAGGTTGTACCATTTGATATAAGTGATTTAAACATAAAGGAAATGGTTCATTACCCAACTTTAAAAGAAATACTAGAAAATTATGACGATGAATCTACTATAAAGGAAGAGATTAAAAAGAATATAATTAATCTTATTCCAAAACATATTATAAAAGATGATATATATGCAACTATAAGCTATGAATTAGGCTTACGTTATGGTATTGGATATGTTGATGATATCGATCATCTAGGAAATAGAAGAATTAGATCTGTTGGAGAATTATTACAAAATCAATTCAGAATTGGTCTTTCAAGAATGGAAAGAGTAGTTAAGGAAAGAATGACAATTCAAGATCAAGAAGCAATAACTCCTCAGATGTTAATAAATATAAGACCTGTATCAGCTGCTATCAAAGAATTCTTCGGTAGTTCCCAATTATCACAATTCATGGATCAAATCAATCCATTATCAGAATTAACACATAAAAGAAGATTATCAGCTTTAGGACCTGGTGGGCTTTCAAGAGAAAGAGCAGGTTTTGAAGTTAGAGACGTTCACTATTCACACTATGGTAGAATGTGTCCTATAGAAACTCCAGAAGGACCAAATATAGGGCTTATAAACTCATTATCTACCTTTGCAAGAGTAAATGAGTATGGATTTATAGAAACACCATATAGAATTGTTGATAAAGAAACAGGTGTTGTTACTGATGAAATTAGATACTTTACAGCTGACGAAGAGGACTTATATTATGTAGCACAAGCTCAAGAACCTCTTGACGAAAATGGAAGATTTATAGATAAGAGAGTAACTGTTAGATACTTAGATGAAGTATTAGTAGTAAATTCTGAAGAAGTAGATTTAGTAGACGTATCTCCAAGACAAATTGTTTCTGTAGCAACTGCAATGATTCCTTTCCTTGAAAATGATGATGCTTCCAGAGCACTTATGGGATCAAACATGCAACGTCAAGCAGTTCCATTATTGAAGCCTGAAGCACCAATAGTAGGAACAGGAATAGAGTACAAGGCGGCTTACGATTCAGGAGTACTTCGTAAGGCTAAAAATGCTGGTAAGGTTGTATATGTAAGTGCTAATGAAATTAGAATAAGAAGAGATTCAGATGGCGGAATAGATACTTATAAATTGTTAAAATTTAAGAGAAGTAACCAAGGAACATGTATAAATCAAAGACCTATCGTTGAAAAAGGTGATATAGTATTCAAAAATCAAGTGATTGCAGATGGTCCTTCTACAGATTTAGGAGAAATATCACTAGGTAAAAATATCAGAATGGGCTTTATAACATGGGAAGGTTATAACTACGAAGATGCTATGCTGATATCTGAAGAATTAGTAAGAGATGACGTATTTACTTCAATTCACATAGAAGAATATGAATGTGAAGCAAGAGATACAAAATTAGGACCTGAAGAAATTACAAGGGATATTCCAAATGTAAGTGAAGATGCATTAAAAGATATAGATGATAGAGGAATAATAAGAATTGGTGCTGAAGTTAGATCAGGTGACATTCTTGTAGGTAAAGTAACTCCTAAGGGAGAAACTGAATTAACTGCAGAAGAAAGACTACTAAGAGCTATATTTGGAGAAAAAGCAAGAGAAGTAAGAGATACATCTTTAAGAGTTCCGCATGGAGAAGCAGGTATAATAGTAGATGTTAAGATATTTACTAGAGAAAATGGTGATGAATTAAACCCGGGAGTAAATGAATTAGTTAGATGCTATATTGCTCAAAAGAGAAAGATTTCCGTTGGTGATAAGATGGCGGGACGTCACGGAAACAAAGGGGTTATTTCAAGAATATTACCAGAAGAAGATATGCCTTTCTTACCAGATGGAAGACCGCTGCAAATATGCTTAAACCCATTAGGGGTTCCATCTCGTATGAATATAGGTCAAGTACTTGAAGTTCATTTAGGATGGGCTGCTAGTAAATTAGGCTGGCATGTTGCTACTCCTGTATTTGATGGAGCAACTTATGAAGATATACAAGAATGTTTAGAAAAAGCTGGATATCAAGCAAATGGTAAAACTATTCTATATGATGGTAGAACAGGAGAGCCATTTGATAATGAAGTAACTGTTGGTATAATGTATATCTTAAAGCTAGCTCACTTAGTTGATGATAAGATTCACGCAAGATCAACAGGACCATATTCATTAGTTACTCAACAACCACTAGGTGGTAAGGCACAATTTGGTGGTCAAAGATTCGGGGAAATGGAAGTTTGGGCTCTAGAAGCATATGGTGCAGCACACACACTACAAGAAATTTTAACTGTTAAGTCAGATGATATTGTAGGTAGAGTGAAGACCTATGAAGCTATTGTTAAGGGAGAAAATATCCCAGAACCAGGAGTTCCAGAATCCTTTAAGGTATTAATAAAAGAACTTCAAGCTTTATGCTTAGATGTTAAAGTTCTAAATGAAGAAAATGAAGAAGTAAAACTTAAAGAGTTTATTGATACAGATGTAGAAGATTTAGATGTTAACATAGAAGGTACAGAAGATGTTACTACAGATAATGTAGAGATTGATGATAGTTATAAATTATCAGAAGATGAAACATTAGAGGACGACAGCGATTTTGATGATTCCTTATTAGAGGGATTTCATGCGGAAGGTCTAGGATTTGATGATTTTGTAAATGATGAAGACTAAATTTGAAGGGAGGATATACCCTTGTTTGAATTAAATAATTTTGATGCATTACAAATAGGTTTAGCTTCACCTGACCAAATAAGAGAATGGTCTAGAGGAGAAGTAAAAAAACCTGAAACTATAAACTATAGAACTTTAAAACCAGAAAGAGATGGTCTATTCTGTGAAAGAATATTTGGACCTACAAAAGATTGGGAATGTCATTGTGGTAAATATAAAAGAGTTAGATATAAGGGAATTGTATGCGACAGATGTGGAGTTGAAGTTACAAAGTCTAAAGTAAGAAGAGAAAGAATGGGGCATATAGAACTTGCTGCCCCAGTTTCTCACATCTGGTACTTCAAGGGAATTCCATCAAGAATGGGATTATTACTTGATATGTCACCAAGAGCATTAGAAAAAGTACTATATTTTGCTTCATATATCGTAATAAATCCTAAAGAAACTCCGCTTTTAAAGAAACAACTTCTTACTGAAAAAGAATATAGAGAAGCTGTTGATAAATATGGCGAAGATAGCTTTGTAGCAGGAATGGGTGCTGAATCAATTCAACAATTACTTGCAGAAATTGATTTAGAAGCTCAAGCAAAGGAATTAAAAGAAGAACTAAAAAGCAGTACAGGTCAAAAGAAAGTAAGAATAATTAGAAGATTAGAAGTTGTAGAATCCTTTAGAAAATCTGGCAATGAACCAAAGTGGATGATTATTAATGTTATACCAGTAATTCCACCAGAATTAAGACCAATGGTTCAACTAGATGGAGGAAGATTTGCTACTTCAGATTTAAATGATCTATATAGAAGAGTTATAAACAGAAATAATAGATTAAAGAAACTTTTAGATTTAGGAGCACCAGAAATAATCGTTAGAAACGAAAAGAGAATGCTTCAAGAAGCAGTTGATGCTCTTATAGATAACGGTAGAAGAGGAAGACCAGTTACAGGTCCAGGAAATAGACCTCTTAAGTCTTTATCAGATATGTTAAAAGGAAAGCAAGGTAGATTTAGACAAAACCTACTAGGAAAAAGAGTTGACTATTCTGGTAGATCAGTTATCGTTGTAGGACCAGAGCTTAAGATGTATCAATGTGGACTTCCAAAAGAAATGGCATTAGAATTATTTAAGCCTTTCGTAATGAAGAAGTTAGTTGAAGAAGGAATAGCTCATAACATAAAAAGTGCAAAAAGAATGGTTGAAAGAGTAAATAATCAAGTATGGGATGTACTTGAAGAAGTAATTACAGATCATCCAGTTCTATTAAACCGTGCACCTACTCTTCACAGATTAGGAATTCAAGCTTTCCAACCTGTATTAGTAGAAGGTAGAGCAATAAAATTACATCCATTAGTTTGTACAGCTTACAATGCTGACTTCGATGGTGACCAAATGGCTGTTCACTTACCTTTATCAGTTGAAGCTCAAGCAGAAGCAAGATTCTTAATGCTAGCTGCAACAAATATTATGAAGCCTTCAGATGGTAAGCCAGTTTGTGTTCCTACACAAGATATGGTTTTAGGTTCATATTACCTAACAATGACAAAAGAAGGATGTAAAGGTGAAGGAAAAGTATTTGCATCTAAAGAAGAAGCTATAATGGCATATAGACTTAATGAAATAGATATTCATGCTGCTATTAAAGTAAGAATGTTTAGAGAAATAAATGGTGAAGTTAGACACGGAATAATTAATACAACAGTTGGAAAAATAATCTTTAATGAATCTATACCTCAAGATTTAGGTCTTGTTGATAGATCAAATCCAGAGAATGAATTTGCTCTAGAAGTTGATTTCTTAGTAAGTAAGAAAACTCTAGGAAAAATTATAGATAAGTGCTACGAAGTTCATGGCCCAACTGAAACTGCAATAATGCTAGATAAAATTAAGGCGGTAGGATATCATTATTCAACAATTGGAGCAGTAACAGTAGCAGTATCAGATATGAGCGTTCCAAAGCAAAAATATGATTTATTAAAAGATGCAGATGAAACTGTTAGCAAAATAGAAAAGATGTATAAGAGAGGTTTCATATCTGAAGATGAAAGATATGAAAGAGTAATAGAAAAATGGACTAAAACAACAGAAGATATCGCTGATGCCTTAATGGAAAGTATGGATAAGTTTAATCCAATATTCATGATGGCAGACTCAGGAGCCAGAGGTTCTAAGTCTCAAATTAAGCAATTAGCAGGTATGAGAGGACTTATGGCGAGTCCTACTGGTAAGATTATTGAATTACCAATCAGGGCATCTTTCAGAGAAGGTCTAGGAGTTTTAGAATACTTTATATCAACTCACGGGGCAAGAAAAGGTAATGCTGATACAGCTTTAAAAACTGCTGACTCTGGTTACTTAACAAGAAGACTTGTTGACGTATCTCAAGAAGTTATAGTAAGAGAAGAAGACTGTGGAAGTGCTGAAGGATTATATGTATCTGAAATAAAAGAAGGTAACGAAGCAGTTGAAGGATTAGCAGAAAGACTATATGGAAGATATACAGCTGAACCAGTTATTCATCCAGAAACTGGGGAAGTGCTATTAGAAGCTGATCAATATATTGAAAAGAGCATGTCAGAGAAAATTTCAGCTCTTGGAATAAAGAAAGTGAAAATTAGATCAGTATTTACATGTAAATCTAAAGTTGGTGTTTGTGCTAAGTGCTATGGTATGAATATGGCAACAGCACAAAAAATCAATATTGGTGAAGCAGTTGGTATTATAGCTGCACAATCAATAGGGGAACCAGGAACCCAACTTACAATGAGAACATTCCATACAGGTGGAGTTGTTGGAGCAGATATTACACAAGGTCTTCCAAGAGTTGAGGAATTATTTGAAGCTAGAAAACCAAAGGGATTAGCAATCGTAAGTGAAATATCAGGTACAGTAAGAATAGAAGAAACAAAGAAAAAGAGAACAGTTTACGTTATTGGTGATGATGGAGAAGAACGCAGCTATGAAATACCATTTGGTTCAAGACTTAAAGTTTCAAATGGTGATGTAATTGAAGCTGGAGATGGAATTACAGAAGGTTCTATAAATCCACATGATATAGCTGCTATCAAAGGAATTTCTGGAGCAAGAGATTACTTATTATCAGAAGTTCAAAAAGTATATAGACTACAAGGTGTTGATATTAACGATAAGCATCTAGAAGTAGTTATTAGACAAATGACAAGAAAAGTAAAAGTTCTTGATTCAGGAGACACAGATCTATTACCAGGTACAATGATAGATATGTTTGATTTCGAAGCAGAAAATGAAAGAATTAGAGCCTTTGGTGGAGAAGAAGCTAAAGGAGAACAAACTCTATTAGGTATAACAAAGGCAGCTTTAGCTACAGACAGCTTCTTATCAGCAGCATCATTCCAAGAAACAACAAGAGTTCTAACAGATGCAGCTATTAAAGGTAAGAAAGATCCATTGGTAGGATTGAAAGAAAATGTTATTATTGGTAAGTTAATTCCAGCAGGAACTGGATTAATGAGATATAGAAATATAAAACTAGATGTTCCAGCGGATTTAGTAGAAAATGAAGCTTTAGAAACAATAGAATAATAGGGTTTATTGTTATTGACATGCATATTCATAAATGATAAAATACGAGTTGTGTGATTTTGCAAAATAAATAATTTGGCATTTATTATTTTCATGAAGACAGAGAAAATCTCTTGTCTTCATGAAATTTGAATGTTATAAACAAAATAAATATTTTATTAACTTTTACCAAAGTTAATATAGATATAATTACAAATTAAAGAATAAATTAATGAATTTATATTTGATAGTTTGTAAGGGATTTAAATAAGCTTTTATCTTAATTTTATTATAGATAAAAAATTTTTCAGGAGGTGAAAAGATGCCAACTATTAGTCAATTAGTAAGAAAAGGTAGAAAGTCTGCTGTTTACACTTCTGCAGCACCAGCACTTAATAATTGTCCACAAAAAAGAGGGGTTTGTACTGTTGTTAAAACAACTACTCCTAAGAAGCCTAACTCAGCGTTAAGAAAAATTGCCAGAGTAAGACTTACACATGGATATGAAGTAACTGCTTACATCGGTGGTGTAGGACACAACTTACAAGAACACAGCGTTGTTCTAATAAGAGGTGGTAGAGTTAAGGACCTTCCTGGGGTTAGATACCATATCATAAGAGGAGCACTTGACTGTGCTGGAGTAGCTAACAGAATGCAAGGAAGATCAAAGTATGGTGCTAAAAAGCCTAAGGCTAAGAAGTAATTATTGATTAAATTGCAATAGTGTTGGTTTCAACATTTACATAGATTTATAAAATAAGTTTATATAGATGAAGAGCGACACTTTACGGCAATGAAATTATTGCAGAGTACCAATGAACTTAAATTTATTATGTTAAGGAGGGAAGAAAAGTGCCAAGAAAAGGACATATCGCTAAGAGAGATGTATTACCAGATCCAATGTACAATTCAAAAGTTGTTACAAAGTTAATCAACAACATAATGGAAGATGGTAAAAAAGGAGTAGCACAAAAAATATGCTACAAAGCCTTTGATATAGTTGCACAAAAAACTGGTAAAGATGCTTTAGAAGTGTTTGAAGAAGCTTTAAACAACATAATGCCTTTACTAGAAGTTAAAGCTAGAAGAATAGGTGGAGCTAACTATCAAGTTCCAATCGAAGTTAGACCTGAAAGAAGACAGACTTTAGGAATAAGATGGCTTTTAACTGCTGCAAGAAATAGAGGCGAAAAAGTAATGGCTGAAAGATTAGCTGGAGAATTAATGGATGCAGCTAACAATACTGGAGCAGCTGTTAAGAAAAGAGAAGATACACATAAGATGGCTGAAGCAAATAAAGCATTTGCTCATTATAGATACTAATATTTTCAAGAGACTGTTTTGGCTAAGTCCAAAACAGTCTTGTCGAATTTAAATTACTCACTGAGAGGAGGAAATACACATGGCAAGAGAATATCCATTAGAAAAATTCCGTAACTTTGGTATAATGGCTCACATAGATGCTGGTAAGACAACAACTACTGAGCGTATACTATTCTATACAGGTAAAACTCACAAAATAGGTGAAACACATGAAGGTGCTTCACAAATGGACTGGATGGTTCAAGAACAAGAAAGAGGTATAACAATTACTTCTGCTGCAACAACTTGTTACTGGAAAGGTCATGAATTAAATATAATTGATACTCCAGGACACGTAGACTTTACAGTTGAAGTTGAAAGATCTTTAAGAGTTCTTGACGGAGCTGTTACAGTTCTAGATGCAAAGAGCGGTGTTGAACCACAAACTGAAACTGTTTGGAGACAGGCAGACAAATATAAGGTTCCAAGAATGATATATGTTAATAAAATGGATGCTACAGGAGCAGACTTCTTTAGATGTATAAAGACAGTTAGAGATAGATTAAATGCTAATGCAGTTCCAATACAAATTCCAATTGGTTCTGAAGAGAACTTCAAAGGAATGGTAGACTTATTAACAATGAAAGCTATTGTTTTCTATAATGACTTAGGAACTGATGTAAGAGAAGAAGAAATTCCAGCTGATTTAGCAGATCAAGCTGAAGAATACAGAAGCTTAATGGTAGAAGCAATTGCTGAAACAGATGATGAATTAATGGAAAAATATTTAGAAGGTGAAGAACCAACATATGATGAATTAGTAGCAGCTTTAAGAAAAGCTACTATATCAAATGAAATAGTTCCATGTATCTGTGGATCATCTTACAAGAACAAAGGTGTTCAACAAATGATAGATGGTGTTGTTAGTTTCTTACCTTCACCACTAGATATTCCTGCTGTTAAAGGAACAACTTTAGATGGAGAAGAAGCTGTAAGAGAAGCTTCAGATGATACTCCACTAGCAGCTTTAGCATTCAAGATTGCTACTGACCCATTCGTTGGTAAATTAGCATTCACAAGAATTTATTCAGGAATTATGCAAAGCGGTACTTACGTTCTTAACTCAACTAAGGGTAAGAAAGAAAGAGTTGGAAGACTTGTTAAGATGCACGCTAACTCAAGATCAGAAGTTGAAACATTAGAAGCAGGTGAATTAGGAGCTATAATTGGATTAAAGAATACTACAACAGGAGATACTCTTTGTGTAGAAAGTGATCCAATAATCCTTGAATCTATGGAATTCCCAGAACCAGTTATTTCTGTAGCTATAGAGCCAAAGACAAAAGCAGGTCAAGAAAAGATGGGCTTATCATTAGCTAAACTTGCGGAAGAAGATCCAACTTTCAAGACTTATACAGATCAAGAAACAGGTCAAACTATTATATCAGGTATGGGAGAACTTCACCTAGAAATTATAGTTGATAGATTACAAAGAGAATTTAAGGTTGAGTGTAACGTTGGTGCTCCACAAGTTGCATACAAAGAAACTATTAGAAAAGCTGTTAAAGCTGAAGCTAAGTATGCGAAACAATCAGGTGGTAAAGGACAATATGGTCACTGCGTTATCGAAATGGAACCATCAGAAAATGGATATTCATTTGAAAATGCTATCGTTGGGGGAGTTATTCCAAAGGAATACATTCCAGCTATAGACAATGGTATTCAAGAAGCTGCTCAAAGCGGTATAATAGCAGGATATGAAACTATTAACTTCAAAGTTAAGTTAGTTCATGGATCATACCATGAAGTTGACTCATCTGAAATGGCCTTCAAGATAGCAGGATCTATGGCATTTAAGGAAGCTATGGCTAAAGCTGATCCAGTACTTCTTGAACCAATAGCAAAGGTTGAAGTTACAGTTCCAGAAGAATACATGGGAGATGTAATTGGAGATCTTAACTCAAGAAGAGGTAGAATTGAAGGAATGGAAGCAGTAAATGGTGCTCAAGTAATTAGATCATTCGTTCCAATTTCAGAAATGTTTGGATACGCAACTACTTTAAGATCAAGAACTCAAGGTAGAGGTGTTTATTCAATGACATTTGACCACTATGAAGAAGTTCCAAAGAACATTCAAGAAAAAATAAAGGGTGAAAAAAAGTAATTCTTTATTAAATAAATTATAATGTTCATAAATTATTTATGAACATTATAATGATTTATATAATAATATAATAAATTTTATGTTAAATGTAGAAAATTCAAGGATAATTAGATATAATAACCAAGAAGGTTAATATAAATATATTTCCATAAAGGAGGATTTTACAATGGCAAAGTCAAAATTCGAAAGAAGTAAACCACACGTAAATATTGGTACAATTGGTCACGTAGACCACGGTAAGACAACATTAACAGCTGCAATAACAACTGTTTTATCAAAAAAAGGATATGCAGAAGCATTTGATTATGCATCAATCGATAAAGCACCAGAAGAAAAAGAAAGAGGAATCACAATAAATACAGCTCACGTAGAATATCAAACAGACAACAGACACTATGCACACGTTGACTGTCCAGGACACGCTGACTACGTTAAGAACATGATTACTGGAGCTGCACAAATGGACGGAGCAATTCTAGTTGTATCAGCAGCAGACGGTCCAATGCCACAAACAAGAGAACACATACTACTAGCATCAAGAGTTGGTGTTGATTACATAGTAGTATTCTTAAATAAGGCAGATATGGTAGACGACGAAGAATTATTAGAATTAGTTGAAATGGAAGTTAGAGAATTATTAAGCGAATACAACTTCCCAGGAGACGATATTCCAATAATTAAGGGATCAGCTTTAAGAGCATTAGAAAACCCAACTGATCCAGAAGCAACAGCTTGTATTCTAGAACTTATGGATGCAGTAGATAGCTACATCCCAACTCCAGAAAGAGCAACAGATAAGCCATTCTTAATGCCAGTAGAAGACGTATTTACAATCACTGGTAGAGGAACAGTTGCAACAGGAAGAGTTGAAAGCGGAATTCTTAAGCTAAGCGACGAAGTTGAAATAGTAGGATTAAAAGAAGAAAGCAGAAAGACAGTAGTAACAGGAATAGAAATGTTCAGAAAGTTACTAGATGAAGCTCAAGCAGGAGATAACGTAGGGGTTCTATTAAGAGGTATCCAAAGAACTGATATCGAAAGAGGTCAAGTATTAGCAAAACCAGGTTCAGTAAAACCTCATCAAAAATTCATAGGTCAAGTATACGTACTTAAGAAAGAAGAAGGTGGAAGACATACTCCATTCTTTGACGGATACAGACCACAATTCTACTTCAGAACAACAGACGTTACTGGAACAATCAAATTACCAGATGGAATGGAAATGGTTATGCCAGGAGACCACATTGATATGAACGTTGAATTAATCACTCCAGTTGCAATGGATGAAGGATTAAGATTCGCTATCAGAGAAGGTGGAAGAACTGTAGGTTCAGGAGTTGTTACTAAGATAGTTGAGTAATTATTTTAGAAGTAACTTAAAATAATATATATTATAAAATTAATAAAAATGTGATCACATTTAGAGGGTAGAGGGACGCTTCTGCCCTCTTATTTTTTTCTACGCAGTAGCTGCTTAAAAAATTAATTCTGAGGATCGATTACAATAAAAAAGGCTATTGAAAAAAGTATAAAATAAAGATAGAATATAAACGTTGAATTAATGAAGTGAATAACTATAAAATTATAAAAAAGTGTTGAAAAAAATAAATAAAAATAGTATAATGTAATAGTTGTATAGCAAACAGCGATGAATCAAGAGGTTGCCGGACTTCCGGGTAAATTCTTGATGAGCATGTTAGGATCTAGAATCCAACGACAGGGATTGTATAAACATGGTGTTATTTATGAAACACCAGGAACAGTTTATAGAACATCCGCTGTTGTGCGTTAGAAGTAAAGCGTACATGAAAAGGAGGGAAACCAAGATGTCAAAACAAAAAATAAGAATCAGATTAAAGGCTTTTGATCACACAATATTAGATCAATCAGCTGAAAAAATCGTTGAAACAGCAAAATCAACAGGAGCAAGGGTTTCAGGACCAGTTCCACTACCAACAGAAAAAGATGTTGTAACAATATTAAGAGCTGTTCATAAGTACAAAGATTCTAGAGAACAATTCGAAATCAGAACTCACAAGAGATTAATCGACATAGTTAATCCATCACCAAAAACTGTTGATGCGTTAATGAGATTAAACTTACCAGCTGGTGTTGATATCGAAATCAAACTATAATAACAAAGAATAAATAACATTTGAACTGTTAAGACTGCAAAGCAGTCCGCTGATATGTTTAGGAGGTGTAATACATGAAAAAAGCTATATTAGGAAAGAAGATAGGAATGACTCAAATCTTCGATGCGAATGGAAAAGTAGTTCCAGTAACAGTAGTAGAAGCTGGCCCATGTGTTGTTGTTCAAAAGAAAACTGTTGAAAAAGATGGTTATGATGCAATACAAGTAGGCTTTGGAGACGTAAGAGAAAAATTAGTTAATAAGCCTAAGAAGGGTCACTATGCAAAAGCTGGTGTTTCTTTAAAGAGAAAGCTTAAGGAATTTAGATTAGAAGATTGCTCTGCTTATGAAGTAGGTCAAGAAATCAAAGTTGACATATTTGAAGTTGGAGAAAAAGTTGACGTATCAGGAGTTTCTAAAGGTAAGGGATTCCAAGGCGTTATTAAGAGATGGAATGCAAATAGAGGACCAATGTCTCACGGTTCTAAGTTCCACAGAGCAGTAGGTTCTATGGGAGCTTCATCAGATCCATCAAGAACTTTCAAAAACAAACAAATGCCAGGACATATGGGAGCTGTTAATACAACAGTACAAAACCTAGAAGTAGTTAAGGTTATTGCTGATAAGAACTTAATACTAATCAAGGGTGGTATCCCAGGACCAAATAAAGGCACAGTAGTAATAAGAAACGCAGTTAAAGCTTAATTGTGTAGAAAGGAGGAAACAGGATGCCTACAGTAGGATTATTTAATCAAGAAGGAAAACAAATTGGAGATATCCAATTAAATGACAAAGTGTTCGGAGTTGAAGTTAACGCTGATGCAATACATCAAGTTGTAGTAGCTTTATTAGCTAACAGAAGACAAGGAACTCAATCAGCTAAAACTAGAGCTGAAGTAAGAGGAGGCGGAATTAAGCCTTGGAGACAAAAAGGAACTGGTAGAGCAAGACAAGGTTCTATAAGAGCTCCACAATGGGTAAAAGGTGGTATAGTATTTGCACCAAAGCCAAGAGATTACAGAATGTCTGTACCAAAGAGCATGAGAAGAGTAGCTATGAAGTCTGCTTTAACTAGCAAGGTTCAAGACGGACAAATGATAGTACTTGACTCATTAACTCTAGAAGCTCCAAAAACTAAAGATATGGTTCAAGTATTAAAGGCTTTTGATGCTAAGAAGACTTTAATAGTAACAGCTGAAGCTAATGAAGTACTATATAAATCAGCTAGAAATATTGCTGGAGTTAATATAATGCCAGCTAACAACATCAATGTTTATGATTTATTAAAAGCTGATAAATTAATCATAACTAAGGATGCTGTATCAAAAATTGAGGAGGTGTACGCATAATGACAAGCTATGATATTATAAGAAAGCCTGTTATCACTGAAAAGAGTATGAATGCTATGGCAGACAAAAAGTACACTTTCATAGTTCAAATTAACGCTAACAAAGTTCAAATAAAAAGAGCTGTAGAAGAAATTTTCGGTGTTAAGGTTAAAGATGTTCAAACCATGAGAACTATGGGAAAAACTAAGAGAATGGGCGTACATGTAGGAAAGAGAGCAGACTTCAAGAAGGCTATTGTTACTTTAACTGAAGATAGTAAGAATATTGAATTCTTTGAAGGAATGTAATAAGCATAGAAAAGCGTATTATTGGCACTAGAGTGCCAGAGAAGCTAAAGTTAGGAGGGAATTTACATGGCAGTTAAAAAGTTTAAGCCAACTACTGCATCAAGAAGAAATATGACTATGGCTACTTTTGAAGAAATCACTACAGATCAACCAGAAAAGTCACTTCTTGTTTCATTAAAGAAAAATGCAGGTAGAAATGCACAAGGTAAAATAACTGTTAGACACCACGGTGGTGGCGCTAAGAGAAAATATAGAATTATTGATTTCAAAAGGAATAAGGATGGTATTCCAGCAAAAGTTGCTACAATAGAATACGATCCAAACAGAACAGCATACATTGCTTTAGTAGTATATGCTGATGGTGAAAAGAGATATATAATAGCACCAGTTGGATTAAAAGTTGGTGATGTTATAGTATCAGGACCAGATGCTGATATTAAGGAAGGAAATGCTCTTCCATTAAAGAACATACCAGTTGGTACTTTTATTCACAATATAGAATTACAAGCTGGAAAAGGTGCTCAATTAGTAAGATCAGCAGGAGCATCTGCTCAATTAATGGCTAAAGAAGGTAACTATGCAACATTAAGATTACCTTCAGGTGAAATGAGATATGTAAGACTTGAATGTAGAGCAACTATAGGTCAAGTTTCAAACACTACTAATGCTATTATCAATATAGGTAAAGCAGGTAGAAAGAGACATATGGGATGGAGACCTACAGTAAGAGGTTCTGTAATGAACCCTAACGATCACCCTCACGGTGGTGGAGAAGGTAAGTCACCAGTAGGTAGACCAAGTCCAGTTACTCCATGGGGTAAACCAGCACTTGGATACAAGACTAGAAAGACTAAGAAGTATTCTGATAGATTCATAATAAAGAGAAGAAACGATAAGTAGCAGAAGAGAATGTAATTCTCTTCATGGCTTGTCATCCTAAAGATTATGAAGGGAGGCAAATTATAGTGAGTAGATCAACAAAAAAAGGACCATTTGTACATGAAGGACTTTTAAAGAAAATCGAAGAAATGAATGCTAGTGGAGATAAAAAGGTTATTAAAACTTGGTCAAGAAGTTCAACAATATTTCCACAAATGATAGGTCACACAATCGCTGTTCATGACGGTAGAAAGCATGTTCCAGTATATATTACAGAAGATATGGTTGGACATAAGCTTGGTGAGTTCGTTTTAACAAGAACTTACAGAGGACACGATTACGATGAAAAAGCAGCTAAAAAAAGAAAGTAATCCGAGAAAGGAGGAACATAAATGGAAGCTAGAGCTATAGCTAAATATGTTAGAATGTCTCCAACTAAAGTAGGAGTAGTTCTTGATTTAATAAGAGGAAAGAATATTCAAGAGGCTTTCGCTATCTTACAATACACTCCAAAGGAAGCAGCCGTTGCTATAAATAAAGTATTAAAATCAGCTGTTGCTAATGCTGAAAACAACCATGATATGGATGTTGAAAAATTATATGTAGCAGAAGCATACGTTGGAGCTGGTCCAATATTAAAGAGATATAGACCAATGGATCATGGAAAAGCATTTAGAATTAACAAAAGAACAAGTAATATAACACTTGTTGTTAAAGAAAGAGCTTAAAAGAAGGAGGGAAATAAATGGGTCAAAAAGTACATCCTCATGGACTTAGAGTAGGAGTTATCAAAGATTGGGATGCAAAATGGTATGCTGATAAGAAAAACTTTGCAGATAACCTAATCGAAGATAACAAAATAAGAGAATTCATTAAGAAGGAACTTTACTCAGCTGGTATTTCAAAAGTAGAAATAGAAAGAGCAGCTAAGAGAGTTAAGATAAATATATATACTGCTAAACCAGGAGTTATCATTGGAAAAGGTGGAGCAGGAATAGAAACATTAAAAGCTAAATTAGCTAAAATAGTTTCTGATAATAAAAACATACTAATCAACATAGTAGAAGTTAAAAATGTAGAAACAAATGCTCAATTAGTAGCAGAAAATATAGCTGCACAACTTGAAAAGAGAATATCATTCAGAAGAGCTATGAAGCAAAGCATTCAAAGAGCTATGAAACTTGGAGCTCAAGGTATTAAAACATCTTGTTCAGGTAGATTAGGTGGAGCTGAAATGGCAAGAACTGAATCATATCATGAAGGAACAATTCCACTACAAACTTTAAGAGCAGATATAGATTATGGATTTGCTGAAGCTGATACAACTTATGGAAAAATCGGTGTTAAAGTTTGGATATATAATGGAGAAGTTCTTCCAACTAAAAAAGTTGAAGAAAAGGAAGAAATTAACGCATAAGAAAGGAGGACTTAGTCATGTTAATGCCTAAAAGAGTTAAGCGTCGTAAGGTTCAACGTGGTAGAATGAAAGGAAAAGCTACTAGAGGTAACTTCCTAGCATACGGAGATTTTGGTATTCAAGCAATGGAATGTGGTTGGATAAGAAGTAATCAAATAGAATCTGCCAGAATTGCTATAAATAGATATATTAGAAGAGGAGGAAAACTTTGGATAAAGATTTTCCCAGATAAGCCAGTAACTCAAAAAGCTGCTGGAACAAGAATGGGTTCTGGTAAAGGTAATCCAGAATACTGGGTAGCAGTAGTTAAACCTGGTAGAGTTTTGTTTGAGTTATCAGGGGTTAATGAAGAAGTTGCAAGAGAAGCAATGAGACTTGCATCACATAAGCTTCCTGTTAAGACTAAATTCGTAACAAGAAGAGATTTTGAGGAAATGGGTGGTGAAGAATAATGAAGGCTAGAGAATTAAAAGAGTTAAGAGCAAGTAATCCTCAAGATTTAAAGGTTAAATTAAATGACCTTAAAGCTGAATTATTCAACTTAAGATTCCAATTAGCTACAGGTCAATTAGAAAATCCTATGAGAATTAAAGAAGTAAAGAAATCTATAGCCCAAATCAAAACCATCATAAGAGAAGAAGAGATCAGGGCTTTCGAACAGTAGAAGCTGAAAGGAGGTAACCCTTAATATGGAAAGAGGATTAAGGAAAAAGAGAATAGGTAAAGTTGTTTCAGATAAAATGGATAAAACAATAGTTGTTGCCGTTGAAACAAAGGTTAAACATCCACTATATGGAAAGATTGTTAACAGAACAACTAAGTTTAAGGCTCATGATGAAAACAATGAAGCTAAAATAAACGATAAAGTATTAATTATGGAAACTAGACCATTATCTAAAGATAAGAGATGGAGACTTGTTGAAATAGTTGAAAGAGCTAAATAAGCTTTAAAACTGAAAGGAGGGTAATTCAATGATACAACAACAATCCTTATTAAAGGTAGCTGATAACTCAGGTGCTAAAGAAATTATGTGCATAAGAGTTTTAGGTGGATCAAATAGAAAGTTCGGTAACATTGGAGATGTAATAGTTGCTAGCGTTAAAAGTGCAACACCAGGCGGAGTTGTTAAAAAAGGTGACGTTGTAAAAGCTGTTATAGTTAGATCAGTTAGAGGATTAAGAAGAGCTGATGGTTCATACATAAAGTTTGATGAAAATGCAGCTGTTATTATAAAAGAAGATAAGCAACCAAGAGGAACTCGTATTTTCGGACCAGTTGCTAGGGAGCTAAGAGATAATGAATTTTACAAAATTTTATCATTAGCGCCAGAAGTTCTATAAGAGGAGGTGTCTTACTTGAAGGTACATGTTAGAAAGAACGATACGGTAGTGGTGATTTCTGGAAAAGATAAAGGAAAAACTGGAGAAGTTTTAAAGGTATATCCTAAAACAGGCAAAGTTATTGTTCAAGGAGTTAATATAATAAAGAAACATCAAAAGCCAAATAGAGCTAATGTTGAAGGCGGAATAATAGAAAGAGAAGGAGCTATATTCAGCTCAAAAGTAATGTTATACTGCACAAAATGTAAAAATGCTACAAGAATTAGCAATAAAATTTTAGATGACGGTACAAAAGTTAGAGTTTGTAAAAAGTGTGGAGAAACATTCTAAAATCTGAAAGGAGGTACTAAATAATGACAACAAGACTTCAAGAAAAGTATGAAAAAGAAGTAGTTCCAGCTATGATTGAAAAGTTCGGATATAAAAATATAATGGAAGTTCCAAAGCTTGAAAAAATAGTTATCAACATGGGAGTTGGTGAAGCTAAGGACAATCAAAAATTCCTAGAAGCTGCAGTTAATGATTTAACTATAATTGCAGGACAAAAGCCAATCTTAACAAGAGCAAAGAAATCAGTTGCAAACTTTAAGTTAAGAGAAAATATGGCAATAGGATGTAAAGTTACATTAAGAAAGACAAAAATGTATGAATTTGCAGATAAATTTATGACAATAGCTCTACCAAGAGTAAGAGACTTTAGAGGAGTTTCAAGTAAATCTTTCGATGGAAGAGGAAACTATTCAATAGGAGTTAAAGAACAATTAATATTCCCAGAAATTGAATACGATAAAATCGATAAGGTTAGAGGAATGGATATTATCTTCGTTACAAGTGCAAACACTGACGAAGAAGCAAGAGAATTATTAAGATTCCTTGGAATGCCATTCGCTCAATAAAAGGAGGGAAAACTGTGGCACGTAAGGCTATTATTGAAAAATGGAAAAAGGAACCAAAATATAAAACAAGAGCTTATACAAGATGCAGAATATGTGGAAGACCACATGCAGTATTAAGAAAATATGGTGTATGCCGTATTTGTTTTAGAGAACTTGCTTATAAGGGTGAAATTCCTGGTTGCAAGAAAGCAAGTTGGTAAAACTAATGTAGTGAAAGGAGGCACATTAAATGGTTATGACAGATCCTATCGCAGATTTGCTAACACGTGTTAGAAACGCAAATGCTGCTAGACATGAAGTAGTAGAAGTTCCTTCATCAAATATTAAGAAAGCAATAGCTGAAATATTATTACAAGAAGGATATATTAAAGAATTAGAGGAATATAGCGACGGAGTAGTTCCAATGCTAAGAATAACTCTTAAATATGGAGCAGATAAAGAAAGAGTAATTACTGGAATTAAGAGAATATCTAAGCCAGGTCTTAGAATTTACTGCAAGAAAGACGAAATTCCAAAGGTGCTAAACGGATTAGGAATTGCAATTATATCAACATCAAAAGGATTATTAGTTGATAGAGAAGCAAGAAAAGTTGGCTTAGGCGGAGAAGTTATCTGCTACGTTTGGTAATTTTAAATAAGAAAATTGACTTTATTAACATATAACAGAACAAGTAAAACAGGAGGTGCGATTATGTCAAGAATAGGTAGATTACCTATAGCTATACCTGCAGGAGTAACAGTAGAAGTTTCAGCAGATAATGTTGTTACAGCTAAAGGACCTAAAGGTCAACTTGTTAAAGCTATGCACAAAGATATGAATATAGCAGTTGAAGACAATCAAGTTGTTGTAACTAGACCTAGTGATAACAAAGAACACAAGGCTCTTCACGGTTTAACTAGAACATTAATCAATAACATGATAATCGGCGTTGAAAAAGGATTTGAAAAAACACTAGAATTAGTTGGTGTTGGTTATAGAGCTCAATTACAAGGAAAGAAGCTTGTAATGAACTTAGGATTTTCACATCCAGTAGAAATTGAACCAGTTGATGGAGTAACATTTGAAACTCCTTCAGCAACAAAAGTTGTTGTTAAAGGTATAGACAAAGAACTTGTTGGAGATGTTGTGGCTGATATAAGATCATGGAGAAAACCTGAACCATATAAGGGCAAGGGAATTAAGTTCGAAAATGAAGTTATCAGACGTAAAGAAGGAAAAACTGGTAAGAAATAATAGAAAGGAGTGAAACCTCTATGTTCAAGAAGGTAGACAAGAACACTAAAAGAGCAAAACGTCACCTAAGAGTACGTAAAAAAGTATTTGGTACTGCTGAAAGACCAAGACTTTCAGTATATAGAAGTGAAAAGAATATATATGCTCAAATTATAGATGATGTTAAAGCAGTAACTTTAGTTGCAGCTTCATCTTTAGATAAGTCATTAAACTTAAAAGTTGGTGGAAATAAAGAAGCTGCTAAATTAGTTGGAGAATTAATAGCTAAGAAAGCATTAGAAAATGGAATTACAGAAGTGGTATTCGATAGAGGCGGTTATGTATATCACGGAAGAATTCAAGCTTTAGCAGAAGCTGCAAGAGAAGCAGGCTTAAAATTCTAATAAACAAGGAGGGAAATAAATGAGAATCGATCCTAGCACACTAGACCTTAAGGAAAAGGTTGTAAGTATAAACAGAGTAACTAAGGTTGTTAAGGGTGGTAGAAACTTCAGATTCAGCGTACTAGTTGTTGTAGGTGACGAAAACGGACACGTAGGCGTTGGAAGCGGAAAGTCAATAGAAATCCCAGAAGCAATTAGAAAAGGAATAGAAGACGCTAAAAAACATTTAGTAAGTGTTGCAATAGTTGATGGTACTGTTCCTCATTCAATATATGGAAAATTTGGAACTGGTAAAGTTCTTATAATGCCAGCTAAAGAAGGTACAGGAGTTATCGCTGGAGGTCCAGCTAGAACTGTATTAGAATTAGCAGGATTAAAGGATGTTAGAGCTAAGTCTTTAGGTTCAAACAATCCTAAAAATATGGTAAATGCTACTATTAACGGTTTAGCAAACTTAAGAACAGCTGAAGATATAGCTAGATTAAGAGGCAAAACTGTAGAAGAAATATTAGGTTAGGAGGGGAAAGCAATGGCAAAAATTAAAGTTACTCTAGTAAAGAGCTTAATCGGAAGAAAAAAAGACCAAATTGCTACTGCACAAGCCCTTGGACTAAATAAAATTGGTAAGACAGTAGAACATGAAGATACTCCTCAAATCAGAGGAATGATAAATAAAGTTAGCTATTTATTGAAAGTAGAAGAAGTTTAATAAGAGGAGGTGCTTGAGTAATGAAACTTCATGAATTAAGACCAGCAGCTGGAAGTAAAAAAGCTCCTAAAAGAGTTGGTAGAGGTACTGGTTCAGGTTTAGGTAGAAACGCTGGTAAAGGTGAAAAGGGTCAAAATGCTAGATCAGGCGGCGGTGTAAGACCTGGTTTTGAAGGTGGTCAAATGCCACTATACAGAAGACTTCCTAAGAGAGGATTCACTAACATATTTGCTAAAGAAATTGTTAGCATAAATGTTGATAGATTAAATATATTTGAAAACGGAACTGTAGTTACACCTGAACTTTTACTTGAAAAGAGAGTAATAAGCAAGGTTAAGGACGGAGTTAAAATTTTAGGAAATGGTACTTTAGAGAAAAGCTTAACTGTTAAAGGATGCAAGTTCTCAAAATCAGCTGCAGAAAAGATCGAAGCAGCTGGAGGAAAAGTAGAGGTGGTTTAGTATGCTATCAACCCTACGTAATGCCTGGAAGGTTCCCGAATTAAAGAAAAAATTCCTATGGACTATATTTTTAATTGCAATTTTCAGGATAGGAACACATATTCCTGTTCCTGGAATTAGCAAAGAAGTCTTAGAAAGTTTAGCACAAAGCGGAACTTTATTTGGATTTTATGATTTAATATCAGGAGGTGCTTTTAGTCAATTTAGTATATTGGCTCTAGGCGTAACACCTTATATTAATGCATCGATAATAGTGCAACTATTGACTATAGCAGTACCATCTTTGGAACAATTATCTAAGGAAGGTCAAGAAGGAAGAAAGAAAATTCAAGCAATAACAAGAATATTATCTATATTTATTGGTTTTATTTTAGCTTTCGGAATTTATAACTTAGTAGCTTCAAAAGGAGCTATACAAGAAAGTAGCTTTAGTCAAATAATTGTTGTATTAGTATCATTAGTTGCGGGATCAACTTTCTCAATGTGGTTAGGAGATCAAATAACAGCTAAAGGATTTGGAAATGGAACATCAATATTAATATTCGTAAATATTGTGTCTCAGTTACCGGTGACTTTAATGTCATTATATACATTAAAAAATATAGGAAAAATCACTATTGTAGAAATATTGTTGTTTGTGTTATTTGTGTTATTAATGTTAGTAGCATCTGTATTCTTCTCATTAGCAGAAAGAAGAATTCCAGTGCAATATGCGGGAAAAGCTGTTGGAAATAAAGTTATGAGAGCTCAAAGTACCCATATACCTTTAAGTATAATAGGGTCTGCAGTTATAGCTATAATATTTTCATCCTCAGTTATGATGTTCCCTGCTACACTAGCTCAATTCTTCCCAAATAGCAAAGTATTGACTAGTTTAACAACAAGTAAATATAGTTTATTCAATAGAGGAACATGGATATATGCGGTTGTATATGCTCTATTGACAATATTCTTTACTTGGTTCTATACACAAATTACAATGAAACCTGATGAAATGGCAGAAAATTTACATAAATCAGCAGGTTTTGTACCTGGTATTAGACCAGGAAATGCAACTGAAAAATATTTCGAAAAACTACTTACAAAAGTATCAATAATAGGTGGAGTATTTGCAGCTGTTTTAGCAGTACTACCTATATTAATATCAAATACAAATTTACAAGGAATTCAATTTGGTGGTACATCATTACTAATTATGGTAGGAGTTGGACTTGATTTTTCAAGACAATTAGACTCACAATTAATTATGAGACATTATCAAGGATTCTTAAAATAGTTTAATAATGGAGATGATGCCCGTGAAGATAGTATTATTAGGTCCTCCTGGAGCAGGGAAAGGAACACAGGCAAAATCAATTAGTAATAGATACTCAATACCTCATATTTCAACTGGAGATATTTTTAGAAAGAATATTTCAGAAAATACTCCTTTAGGAATTGAAGCTAAGAAATACATCGATAAAGGTCAATTGGTACCTGATGAAGTTACAATTAACATGGTTAAGGATAGACTTCAAGAAGATGATTGTAAAAGTGGGTTCTTATTAGATGGATTTCCTAGAACTGTAATTCAAGCAGAAGCTCTTCAAGAATTTTTATTAGAAAGAGATAAAAATCTTGATACTGCATTACTGATTGAAGTG
Organism: Clostridium isatidis; assembly: GCF_002285495.1. Lineage (NCBI taxonomy): Bacteria > Bacillati > Bacillota > Clostridia > Eubacteriales > Clostridiaceae > Clostridium > Clostridium isatidis. The sequence goes on from NZ_CP016786.1 coordinate 262,125, forward strand.
CCAACAGAGTTTATTTTAGAAAGAATGACAGGAAGAAGAGTATGTCCATCATGTGGAGCTAGTTATCACATAAAGTATAATCCACCTATCCATGGAGATAAATGTGATGTTTGTGGAAGTGATATCATCCAAAGAAAAGATGATTCAGAGGAAACAGTATCTGAAAGATTAGATGTGTATAAGAAACAAACACAACCACTAATTGATTTTTATAAAGAAAAGAACTTACTTTCAGTTGTAGATGGAACAAAGGCTATTAATGAAGTTTTTGAAGGTATTTGTGCCTTATTAGGAGATTTTGAATAATGATTTTTCTTAAAAATAACAAAGAAATTGAGCTAATGAGGTTGGCTGGAAGAATAGTAGCCGAAACATTATTATTAATTGAAGAAAAAGTAAGGCCAGGAATAACTACTGCTGAATTAGATAGAATTGCAGAAGAATTTATAACTAAGCATGGAGCTAGACCTTCATTTAAGGGCTTATACGGCTTTCCAGCTTCATTATGTATATCTGTTAATGAGCAAGTTGTTCATGGAATCCCAGGAAAATATGTATTAAAAGATGGAGATATAGTTAGTGTAGATTGTGGTGCGTTTCTTAATGGCTTTCATGGAGATGCTGCAAGAACCTTTGCAGTGGGCAATATAACAGAGGAAGCTAGTAAGTTAATTAAAGTAACCAAAGAAAGTTTCTTTAAAGGCATTGAAAATGCTAAGGTGGGCAATAGACTTACTGATATATCACATGAAATACAAAACTACGTAGAGGCTGCAGGTTTCTCAGTAGTAAGAGAATTCGTGGGACACGGTATAGGAAGATCTTTGCATGAGGATCCAGATATACCAAATTACGGTAGGCCAGGTAAAGGTCCTAAATTAGTAGAAGGAATGGCTTTGGCCATTGAGCCTATGGTTAACGTAGGTAGCTATAAAGTTAGAACATTAAATGATAACTGGACTGTAGTAACTAGTGATGGCAGTTTATCTGCACATTACGAGAACACTATTGTAATTTTACCAGATGGACCAGAAATATTAACACTGATTGAGTAAGTGTTGCTTAGTTATAAATTAACATGATACCACAAGGTGGCTTGTAGATTTATGACTAAGGTAATCATTGAGGTGAAAAATTTGCAAAACAATGACTTGATTGGAAAAGTAGTTCTTTCAAAAGCAGGAAGAGACAAAGATCATTTATATGTAGTAATAGATGTGTTAAATGATAAGTATGTTCTTCTAAGCAATGGGAATACAAAAACAGTTCAGATGCCTAAACGTAAGAGTTTAAAACACTTAAGAGTTTTAAATAATGTAGATGATGAGATTAAAGAATCTATCATATCAAAAGATAGAGGTACTGATTTAAAAATAAAAAGATTTCTAAAACTTAAAGGCATTGTTAAGGAGGGTTGATTACCTTATGTCAAAAGATGATGTAATAGAAATGCAGGGTACAGTACTAGAAGCATTGCCAAATGCTATGTTCCAAGTAGAACTTGAAAGCGGGCATAAGATTCTAGCACATATATCAGGAAAATTAAGAATGAACTTCATAAGAATTCTTCCAGGGGATAAGGTTACAATAGAACTTTCTCCATATGACTTAACAAGAGGTAGAATTACATGGAGAGAAAAATAAAAAATTAATACTAAACGCTACAAAGTTTTACAAGGAGGGTTAGCGATGAAAGTAAGACCATCAGTTAAGCCTATTTGCGAAAAGTGCAAAGTTATAAAGAGAAAAGGAAGAGTAATGGTTATCTGTGAAAATCCTAAGCACAAGCAAAAACAAGGCTAATACAATAAAAGTATAGGCAAAAAAGTATTATATTCCTATATGAATTTTATTGACTTTTAACTTAAAGTCAAATATGATTATATAGGCATTTATTTAATGATAAATAAATATTAGGTGCGGCTGACAGTAGAGCAAAACTCTACTGACCTAGTTTTTATTATATAAAAATACACAAAATCAATTAATAAACAATATTAATAAAAATTGTTTTGATTTCAATACCAGGAGGTGTAAGTTTTAATGGCAAGAATTTCAGGCGTAGACCTACCAAAGGAAAAAAGAATTGAAATAGGTCTAACATATATATATGGAATAGGACTTTCTACTTCACATAAGATATTAGCAGCAACAGGTATAAATCCTGACACAAGAGTTAAGGATCTTACTGAAGACGAAGTAACAAAGATTAGAGAATATGTAAAAACATTAACAATTGAAGGCGACTTAAGAAGAGAAGTAGCATTAAATATTAAGAGATTAATAGAAATCGGATCTTATAGAGGAATAAGACACAGAAAAGGTCTTCCAGTTAGAGGTCAAAAGACTAAGACTAACGCTAGAACAAGAAAAGGTCCAAAGAAAACTATAGCAAATAAGAAGAAATAGTTAGGAGGGAATTCAATGGCTCAGAAAGTTAAGAAAACTAGAAGAAGAAAAGAAAGAAAGAATGTTGAGCATGGCGCAGCACATATTTCTTCAACATTTAATAACTCAATAGTTACTTTAACTGATGCAAGAGGAAATGCTTTATCATGGTCAAGCGCAGGAGCTTTAGGCTTCAGAGGGTCAAGAAAGAGTACTCCTTATGCAGCACAAATGGCAGCAGAAACTGCAGCTAAAGCAGCTATGGAACATGGATTAAAGAGTATAGAAGTTTATGTAAAGGGACCAGGAGCTGGAAGAGAAGCAGCAATCAGATCTTTACAAGCAGCAGGATTAGAAGTAACTTTAATTAAAGATGTTACTCCAATCCCACATAACGGATGTAGACCACCAAAGAGAAGAAGAGTCTAGTATTCATATAGGAGGTGTAATTAATGGCAAGATATACTGGAGCTACATGTAGATTATGTAGAAGAGAAGGTATGAAACTATTCCTAAAAGGGGATAGATGTTATACAGATAAATGTGCTTTCGTTAGAAGAAGTTATGCACCAGGACAACACGGAGCAGCTAGAAAGAAATTATCTAACTACGGAGTACAATTAAGAGAAAAACAAAAAGCAAGAAGAATATACGGAATATTAGAAGGCCAATTCAGAACTTACTATGAAAAGGCTGATCACATGAGAGGAATCACAGGTGAAAACTTACTAAAATTACTAGAAATGAGATTAGATAACGTAGTTTACAGACTAGGTTATGGTGCTTCAAGACCAGAAGCTAGACAATTAGTAAACCACGGACATTTCTTAGTAAATGGTAAGAGAGTTAATATCCCATCATATCAAGTTTCTGTTAATGATGTAATAACAGTAGCTGAAAAGAGCAGAGGATCAGAAAAGTTCAAGACATTTATTGAAAATCCTAAGACATTACCAAAATGGTTAGAAGCTAATGCTGAAAATTATACAGGAAAAGTAGTTGCTGAGCCATCAAGAGAAGATATTGATAGCCCAATCAACGAAACTCTAATTGTCGAATTATACAGCAAGTAATAGTTTAGTATTTATATTGTTAAGATTTTTCTTACGATATAAATATTTAAGCGTTGCCCTCAGAGTAAAGTTGCCATTTAATATATAAGGAGGGTTTGTGCATGTTAGAAATAGAAAAGCCAGTTATAGAGTGTACAGAAGTAAATGAAAATGGTACTTATGGTAAGTATGTTATTGAACCACTAGAAAGAGGATACGGTATAACTCTTGGAAATGCTCTAAGAAGAATACTTTTATCATCACTTCCAGGAGTTGCTCCAACATCTGTTAAGATTGACGGAGTATTACATGAGTTTTCAACTGTACATGGAGTTAAGGAAGATGTAACAGAAATAATTCTTAACATAAAATCTTTAGCATTAACTATGAATGGTGAAGGTCCAAAAACTATTTATATAGATGCTAAAGGACCTGGTGAAATTACAGGTGCTGATATAAAAACTGATGGAGATGTAGAGGTAATAAATAAAGATCTTCACATCGCTACGTTAGATGAAGACGGTAAGTTATATATGGAGATAACTGTTAATAAAGGAAGAGGATATGTAACTCAAAGTAAAAATAAGAGTGAAGATCTTCCAATATCATCAATAGCAGTAGATTCAATATATACACCAGTTAAAAGAGTTAATTTTACTGTTGAAAATACAAGAGTTGGTCAAATTACTGACTACGATAAATTAACTTTAGAAATTTGGACTAACGGAACTATAAAAATTGATGAAGCTATAAGCTTATCAGCAAAAATTCTTATAGAACATTTAAAACTATTTATGTCATTAGGAGATAGTACTAATGATGTAGAAATTATGATAGAAAAAGAAGAAGATAAGAAAGAAAAAGTACTAGAAATGACTGTAGAAGAATTAGATTTATCTGTTAGATCTTATAACTGTCTAAAGAGAGCAGGAATTAATACAGTTCAAGAACTTGCCTCAAAATCAATGGATGATATGATGAAGGTAAGAAATCTAGGAAAGAAATCTTTAGAGGAAGTCGAAAGAAAGCTTAGGGAGCTAAACTTAAGTTTAAGACAAAACGATGAGTAAGGAGGTAAATCCACATGGCAGGTTATCGTAAACTAGGTCGTTCTACAGACCAAAGAAAAGCTATGTTAAGAAGCCTTGTAACTGGACTTTTAAAACATGGTAAGATAGAAACAACAGAAACTAGAGCTAAAGAAACTAGAAAACTAGCTGAAAAGATGATCACTTTAGCAAAAAGAGGTGACCTACACGCTAGAAGACAAGTTTTAGCTTTTGTTACTGAAGAAGAAGTAGTTGCAAACCTATTTGACAACATTGCTCCAAAATATGCTGAAAGAAATGGTGGATACACTAGAATCTTAAAGATGGGTCCAAGAAGAGGGGACGGAGCTGAAGTTGTTATACTTGAATTAGTATAATATATTAGGGGATTAAGCCGAGCTTAGTCCCCATTTTTACATATATATATTTAAGATTTATGAGGACAAATAGTTAAATATTATATGAGAGTCTATAAAATTTTCCAAAATCCATTGTAATACTTTCAAGGTATATTATAATATTCTTATATTTAATGTATATACAGTATAGATTTTGATATAATATTTAAGCATAGTGGCAGATTGGAGGAATATATGTGAAAGAAACAATGATTAACTGCAACAATGTGTCTTATAAATATAGAGCTAACGAAAATGAAGAAGAAAAATATGCTGTAAATGGTGTTACTTTTAAAGTAGAAAAGGGAGAATTCCTTGCTATTTTAGGGCATAATGGGTCTGGAAAATCAACAATAGCAAAGCATATGAATGCTCTATTATTACCAACTGAAGGAACAGTAGTAGTCGATGGATTAGATACTTCAAATTCAGAATGTTTATGGGAAATTAGAGCAAAGGCAGGTATGGTTTTTCAAAATCCAGATAATCAGCTTGTTGCTACAATTGTAGAAGAAGATGTTGCTTTTGGACCTGAAAATTTAGGAATAGATCCTAAAGAAATAAGAGAAAGAGTCGATGATAGTTTAAAGAAAGTTGGTATGTATGAGTATAGAAAGCATGCTCCTCATTTACTTTCTGGAGGTCAAAAACAGAGAATAGCTCTTGCAGGAATATTAGCAATGCAGCCAGATTGTATAATACTAGATGAACCAACAGCTATGCTAGATCCTTCTGGTAGAAAAGATGTATTAAATTATATAAAAGAAGTTAATGAGAAATACGGTATAACAATTATATTAATTACTCATTATATGGATGAAGCTGCTCAAGCAGATAGATTAATAGTTATGGATAATGGTAAAATAATCTTAGAAGGAAAACCTAGAGAGGTCTTTTCTAATGTAAAGAAAATGAAAGAACTTGGTTTAGATGTTCCTCAAGTAACAGAATTATGTTATGAGTTAAGAAAAGAAGGTATAAATATAAATTCAAATATTTTAAATGTAGATGAGATGGTGAATGTATTATGTCAATTAAAATAGAAAATTTAGTACATGTGTATATGCCAAAATCACCTTTTGAGAAAGTGGCATTAAATAATGTTAATCTAGAAATAAATGATGGAGAATTTGTAGCTTTAATTGGACACACAGGTTCTGGAAAATCAACATTGATACAACATATGAATGGATTATTAAGTCCTACATCTGGAAAAATAATAATAGATGGCATAGATATTACAAAAAAAGATGTTAAGCTTTCTGATATAAGAAAAAAAGTAGGTTTAGTATTTCAATATCCAGAATATCAATTGTTTGAAGAAACAATAGAAAAAGATATAGAATTTGGTCCTAGAAATTTAGGATTAGAGGATGAAGAGATAACAAGAAGAGTTAAAAGAGCCATGAATATGGTAGGTCTAGACTATGAAACTTATAAAGACAAATCTCCTTTTGACTTAAGTGGGGGACAAAAAAGAAGAGTAGCAATTGCTGGTGTAATTGCTATGGAACCAAAGACACTTATATTAGATGAACCAACTGCCGGATTAGATCCAAAGGGAAGAGATGATATTTTAAATCAAATTAAAATTCTTCATGATGAATATAAAATGACAATCATAATAGTAAGTCATAGTATGGAGGATGTTGCTAATATAGCAGAAAGAGTTATTGTTATGAATAATGGAGAAGTTGCTCTTCAAGGAAATCCTTCAGAAGTATTTGTAGAAGTAGAAAAATTAGAAAAAATAGGCCTTGCAGTACCTCAAGTAACATATTTAATGAGAAAACTAAGAAATAAGGGTTTTGATGTAAGTACAAAGGTATATACAATAGAGCAGGCTAAAGAAGAATTATTAAAGCTATTAAAATCCAATGTATCTAGGGGGTAACAAAATTGATAAAAGATATAACTATAGGTCAATATATACCTGGGGAAACCTTTGTTCATAAGTTAGACCCTAGGACAAAAATACTTTTAACTATACTATATATAATATCCTTATTTATAGTAGATAAATTTGTTGGATATATATTAATTATAGGCTTTTTAGTTCTAACAGTATGGGCAGCAAAGCTCCCAGTTAGATATTTAGCTAAGGGAATAAAACCAGTACTTTTTCTAATAATTTTCACTGCAGTATTAAATATCTTTATGGTTAAGGGAACTCTAAATAATTTAATATTTGAATATGGTTTTATAAAAGTATATAAAGAAGGGCTTTTAACAGCAGCCTTTATGGCTTTAAGGCTAATTTTCCTAATTATGAGTACTTCTGTTTTAACTCTTACAACATCCCCTATTGAGTTAACAGATGCAATAGAAAAGCTTCTTAAGCCAATAGGAAAAGAAATTGCTCATGAATTAGCTATGATGATGACAATTGCCTTAAGATTTATACCAACTTTAATGGACGAAACAGATAAAATTATGATGGCTCAAAAGGCAAGAGGAGCAGATTTTGATAATGGTGGATTAATGCAAAAGGCAAAAAGTCTAATACCACTTTTAGTTCCTCTATTTGTAAGCTCCTTTAGAAGGGCAGATGAGCTTGCTATGGCAATGGAATCAAGAGCTTATAGGGGCGGAGCAGGAAGAACTAGAATGAAGCAGTTAAAATTTACAAATAATGATTTACTTTCTTTTGGTTTATTTTCAATTTTATTTGTAGGAGCTTTATTAGTAAGATTCTATTTATAAAGGTGAAAAAATGAGAAATATAAAACTAACAATAGAATATGATGGAACAAATTATTTAGGATGGCAGAAACAAAAAAATGGAGCAACTATTCAAGGAACCTTAGAAGAGGCTATAAAGCTTTTAACAAAGGAAGAAATTGAATTAGTAGGAAGTTCTAGAACTGATACAGGAGTTCATGCTAAGGCTTTTATAGCTAATTTTAAAACAAATAGTACAATTCCTGCTGATAAGTTTAGAGAAGCCATAAATCATAAATTGCCTGAAGATATTGTTATTATAAAATCAGAGGAAGTAGATATAAACTTTCATTCAAGGTATGATGCTAAAGGAAAAACATATTCCTATAGTATAATTAACAGAGATATTTACCCAGCAATAGGAAGAAATTATTTATATCATATAAAGAAAAAATTAAATATAAATTCCATGAAGGAAGCTTGTAAATACTTCATAGGAACTTACGATTTTTCAGCTTTTAAAAGTAGTGGAAGTTCAGTTAAAACATCTATAAGAACAATAAAAGATCTTCATATAGATGAAGAAAATGAAATAATAAAAATATATGTAACTGGTGATGGTTTCTTATATAATATGGTTAGAATTATTGTAGGTACCTTATTAATGGTTGGAAATAATAAAATAAAGCCGGAAGAGATAACAAATATTATAGAAAGTAAAGATAGGCAAAAAGCTGGAATTTGTGTTCCAGCAAAAGGTTTGACCCTAGAAAAGGTATATTATTAACATAAAAAATAATTATAAAGAGTATTGACACACCCGTAAGCGTGTATTATAATAATGTATGTTTGTTAGAATAATTTATGTATATAAGATCCACTAGCCCCGGGTCTTGACATAAAAGCAGTACTTAAAGAAAAGTAGAGCACAAATGTAAGTTCAGGGAGGGAAAACAATGAAATCATACATTGCTAAAGCGCAAGAAGTTGAAAGAAAATGGTATGTAGTTGATGCTGCTGGTAAACCACTAGGAAGAGTTGCTAGCCAAGTTGCTTCAATTTTAAGAGGAAAAAATAAGCCAACATTTACACCAAATGTTGATTGCGGAGATTTCGTTATAGTAATCAATGCAGAACAAGTTGTTTTAACTGGTAATAAGTTAGATCAAAAGATGATGAGAAAGCACAGTCTATATCCAGGTGGATTAAAGGAAACTCCATATAGAGAAGTGTTAGCTAAGAAGCCTGAATTCGCTTTCGAAGAAGCTGTAAGAAGAATGCTTCCAAGTGGCGTATTAGGAAGAAAGATGCTTAAAAAATTAAAAGTATATAGAGGTGCTGAGCACGGACACGAAGCTCAAAAACCAGAAGTACTTGAATTAAAGTACTAATAATACACGCTCGGGAGGAGGAATAGAAATGTCAAAAGTTCAATACATGGGAACTGGAAGAAGAAAAAAATCAATTGCAAGAGTTAGACTAGTACCAGGAAGTGGTAGAGTTGTTATAAACAATAGAGAAATAGATCAATATTTCGGTTTAGAAACATTAAGAATGATTGTAAACCAACCATTAGTTTTAACAGGAACTAAGGATAAATTTGATGTTTTAGTTAATGTTCACGGTGGTGGATTCACAGGTCAAGCTGGAGCTATCAGACACGGAATAACAAGAGCATTAATTAAATCAGATGAAAGCTTAAAACCAGAATTAAAGAAAGCTGGATTTGTTACTAGAGACCCAAGAATGAAGGAAAGAAAGAAATACGGTCTTAAGAAAGCAAGAAGAGCTCCACAATTCTCAAAGAGATAGTATTTGGAACTCAAAAAACCCACAAACTTTATGTTTGCGGGTTTTTTATTTTATTCAATTATTACTATAGGTTTAATTAGATCCTTTGGCTTATCTTTCATAAGCAATAAAGCTTCTTCTATATGTTCAAATCCATGGAATTTATGAGTTATTAATTTAGATGGTTGAATTCTCTTTGATAAAACTAATGATGCAAGTTTTTCCATTTTTAGTCTTCCACCAGGCATAAGTCCTCCAGCAATAGTCTTATGTCCCATACCACAGCCCCATTCAGCTCTAGGTATTAATACATTATCTCCTGATCCTAGATAATTAACATTACCTATTCTCCCACCAGGTTTTAACATTTTAATTGCTTGTGCAAATGTTGTTTCTCCATCTCCACCAGCTATAATAACTCTATCTACACCTTTTCCGTTAGTTAATTTCATAACTTGCTCAACTATATCGCCATTTTTATAGTTTATTATTGCTGTAGCCCCAAATTCTTTAGCTAATTCTACACAATTTGGACGAGAGCCAACAGCAAATATTTCAGAAGCTCCTCTTATAGATGCTCCAGCAACAGACATTAGTCCAACGGGACCGATACCTATTACACATACAGTATCACCAAATTGAACATCTGCTAATTCTACTCCATGTAATCCTGTAGGAACCATATCTGCTAACATAACAGCACTTTCTAAATCTAGTCCTTCTGGTAAGTGGGCTAAGTTTCCATCAGCATCATTTACGTGGAAGAACTCACCGAAAACCCCGTCTTTAAAATTAGAGAATTTCCATCCTGATAACATTCCACCTGAATGCATTGAATAACCAGCTTGAGCTTCTAGAGTAGACCAATCAGGAGTAATGGCTGCAATAAGAACTCTATCTCCAGCTTTAAAGTCTTTAACTAAATTTCCTACCTCCACAACTTCTCCTACAGCTTCATGGCCTAGTATCATATTATGTCTCTCTCCTATAGCACCTTCCCATACTGTGTGTATGTCAGAAGTACAAGGAGAAACGGCTAAAGGACGAACAATTGCATCTAAAGGACCACATACAGGACGATCCTTTTCAACCCAGCCTACCTTTCCTATTCCTAACATTGCAAAACCTTTCATAAAAACTCACCCCTATATAAAATTCTATTTAAATAACAATATTATATTGTTAAAAAATAAACTATAATTATTAAGAAATAAGCATAAAAATAAATACATTAATAAAATACTAGATTTTCAATAATAATATTAGCATTAATTAGGACAGGCTATATAACTATTATAACGTTTACTAAATCTATCTTCAACAGTTTATGAAAATTTAACAATTATTAAATCTCTTATAAATATGTAGTCAATAATTTAACAATATTTATATAATGAAGGTTAAGCTATGTAGAAGGGATTTTTATAGATATATGCTATAATATGACTATGTTCAAAAGAAACCACAATAATTTTAGGGGAGGTTATTATGAAGGGTGTAATTTTTGATTTTAATGGAACTATGCTTTTTGATTCTGATAAGCAGGAAAAGGCATGGAGAATGTATATTAAAAAAATGATAGGAAGAGATGTTAGTGACGAAGAGTTTAAAGAAAGAGTTCATGGTAGAAATAACTCAGATATATTAGAATATTTTTCAGGTAAAAAATTAACTGAACAAGAAATAGATGAAATGGGTGAGGAAAAGGAAGTTATATATAGAAGATTATGTCTAGAGGATAAGGAAAATTTTAAGCTTGTAGAGGGAGTTGAAGAATTATTAAATTATTTAAAGGAAAACAATATTCCCTTTACTATAGCCACAGCTTCAGGAAGAAAAAATGTAGAATTTTTCTTTGAAAATTTAAATTTGGACAAATGGTTTAATCTTGAAAGAGTGGTTTATAGTGATGGAACTATAAAAGGAAAACCTAATCCAGATATATATTTAAAAGCTGCAGAAATAATAAATATGGCTCCAAAAGACTGCTTAGTATTTGAAGATGCTAAGTCAGGAATAATAGCAGCAGAAAGAGCTGGTATAGGAAAAATAATTGCTATAGCATCTACATCAGAACCAGAGTATTTTAATGATATAAAGGCTGTATCTAAGGTTATAAGAGATTTTACAGGATTTAAAGATTATATTTAAAGTAAGTATAAAGCTTTGTATTTTAAATAAATAAATTAGCTTCTTCTGGAGATAATAATTTTAGGCTATTTAAATAATTATCATGGAGGAAAACTAATGAAAAAGTTAAAGACTGTATTATCGTTAACCTTATTATTTTTATTTTGTATTTTTCCAGTAAAAATAAATGCTGTAGAAAAGGAAGGAAAAATAATACTTATTGATCCAGGACATGGAGGAATAGATGGAGGGGCTTCAACTAAAAATGGTCCTTTAGAAAAGGATATAAACCTACAAATAAGCTTAAAATTAAGGGATGCTTTAGAAAATGAAGGCTATAAGGTATATTTAACAAGAGAAAGTGATGAAGGCTTATATTCTCAAGGAAAAACAGTAAGAGAAAAGAAGAGGGAAGATCTAAAAAGAAGAAGGGAAATGAAAAAAGAAACAAATTGTCATGTTTTTATTTCCATTCATCAGAATAAGTTTCCTCAAGCAAAATGCTATGGAGCCCAAGTCTGGTATGCAGCTAATGATAAAAGTCAATTATTAGCTAACTTTGTACAAGAAGCTCTAAAGGAAACTATAAAAGATAATAATAAAAGAGTGTCAAAACCAGCAGGAGACGATTACTTAATATTAAGAGATGATTACGATGGAGCTTCAATTCTTATAGAATGTGGATTTCTATCAAATCCTGAAGAGGAAAAGAAACTTCAAACAGAAGAACATCAAAATTTAATAGTAAATGGAATTTCCTTAGGATTAGAAAGATATTTTGAGGAAATTGAGAAAAAAGCATAGCAAATAAAAATCTAAATAATTTCCTAGGAAATACAATAAAAAGACAAGATTAATTAGCTTTAACAAATCTTGTCTTTTTTTATATAATAATAAATTTTCTATTAGTTTCATTAAGAAGTGACTTTTGTAGAAATAAAAGTAATATTCCTGCTTTATGATAGTTATGAATTAATAAGTCTATATTTAACAATAAAAAAAGTAATAATTCAGATAATCTGAATTATTACTTAAATTATGCATTTTATATTTTAAATTCCATAAAATCCTTTCCCATTAACTTCAGAAACATCAATAATTGTAATAAAGGCATTTGGATCTATCATTAATATCTTCCTCTTTAACTGTACCATTTGAGGAGTGGTTACAGCAACATAAAGCATCTTTTTAAGGTTATGAGTATATTCACCTTCAGCAATCAAGGAAGTAACTCCTCTATTCATATCTTTTATAACATATTTAATAATTTCTTCTTCCTTCTCAGTTAGAATTAATAAAAGTTTTTTGCTATTAAATCCACTAATAACTTTGTCTAAAACTGTAGCCTGTATATAAATAAATATCAAAGTATATAAGGCTTTTGAAGGGTTAAATATTATTGCAGCTAGAAGTATAATAAAGATATTAAAGGTAAAGCCTAACTTTCCAATTTCTAAATTAGAGTTTCTTTTTCTTAGGATCATTGATACTATATCAATACCACCAGTAGAGCCGTTTCTCGAAAAAACTAATCCATAGCCTAATCCGCATAATACTCCACCATAGATACAGTAAAGTAATGTATCATCTAGTTTAAAGAAGTCTGGTATATTATTTGTTAATACAAGAAATAGCGATGAAGCTGACATACCTATAGTTGTGTAAATGGTGAATCTTTTGCTTAACAACTTATAGCTTAAGATTATTAAAGGTATATTTATAAGAAAGGTAGAAATACCAGATGGTATATTAAATAAATATTGCAAAATAAGGGCTATACCAGTTACTCCACCACTTAAAAGTTCTGCATTTACAAGAAAAATATTAACACCAGCTGAGGCTATAAAACAGCCTAGGGTAATGAGTATAAAGTCTATAATCATATGATTATTAATCTTAAATTTCATTAACATATCAATTCCTCTATTTCTCTGTTGATGTACATAAAGCATTATATATCAAATATAAAAATATGTTAATAAAAAATTATAAATTTATATTTATATATTAATAAAATTGTAATTATTGCCCTTAGCAAATTGACATAATATAAGCTATTATATTTATAGAACGCTATATTAATAAAATAATATACTTAAGAGGTGAATAATATGTTTAACGTTTTAGTTGTAGATGATGAAAGAGAAATAAGAGATGCAATTGAAATATATTTAAGAGGAGAAGGAATAAAAGTATTTAAGGCAGGAGATGGGGTAGAAGCTCTAGAAATATTAGAGAGAGAAAAGGTACATCTTATAATTTTAGATATAATGATGCCTAAAATGGATGGGATACAAACCTGTTTAAAAATAAGAGAAAAAAGAAATTTACCTATAATAATGCTTTCAGCTAAAGGAGAAGATAGTGACAAAATATTAGGATTAAATGTTGGGGCAGATGATTACATAGCAAAGCCATTTAATAATTTAGAGCTTGTAGCAAGGGTAAAATCACAGCTTAGAAGATATGAAAAGCCTTTAGAAATAGAGGGAGAAAATAAAGACGTAATAACAGTAAGAGATCTTGTAATAAATAATAAAGAAAAAACTGTCTATTTAAGAGGAGAAGAGATAAAAGTTACAGCAACGGAATTTAAAATATTAAAATTATTGGCTTCTAATTTAGGAAAGGTTTTTTCAATTAAGGAAATTTATGAAAGAGTATGGGAAGAGCCTTTTTATAGAAGTGAAAATACAGTAACTGTCCATATAAGAAGAATAAGAGAAAAAATTGAAATAAATACAAAAGATCCAGAATATATAAAGGTTGTTTGGGGAGTTGGATATAAAATTGAAAAGTAAGATAAAAAATTATTTAACTGGTATATGGGGAATAGAAATACTAATTTTTCTATTTTTAGTTCCAACAATATTTATAGGTTATTATCAAGCTCTTAATAATGAATTTGTGGAAATTGGAGCAGGAACTTTTGATGCATTATTAAATAAAGAAAAATATATTAAGGGAATGATATATTACGAAAGCAAAGATATTTCTGAATATATATATGCAAATACAAATAATCTTGAAGATATAAGTGATATAAAATATGATAACGAAAGATTTATAGGTCCTTCAAATTATAGCAATATCTTTTATATATTAATCAACAAAAAAACGGGAGAATACACAACAAATGACCAGGATTTATTTGAAAGCATACCTTATGAAAGTAAAACAAGAGAAGAAGTAGAAAAAAAGACAGAGGAGTATTTAAAAGAGTATGACTTTGTATCAGTAAAAATAGATAATGAAAAAATTAATAATTATTATGTAAAAATAAACTCAGATAATTTAAAAAAGGGAAATATAGAAGATTATATTGAAATATATTATAGACATCCATCAGTATATTTTTATCTTATAAAAACAGAATCAATTACTGCAAAGGTTCTTATTGGAGCTACAATATTAACTTTAATATTGTTTTTAAAACTTGTTGTAAATTTATTATTTTATAGAAAGAACCTTCATTTAGAAATAAGAGTATTTAAAAATCTGTTTTATGTTTTAAAATATGGATTAAAATATAAAAATACAAGGAACAAAATATTACTATCCTTTGGAATAGCTATAGGAGTTATATTAATTTATTTATATTTAGTTGCAGGAATAAGAAATGAAAATATATTAGTTACATTTCTTACTAGATATCCCTTTAAAGGAACATTAATATTAATTCTTATTCCATTAGGAACTGTTTTATATTCCTTAAAGAAAAGCTTGGATATATCAATAATAAATGATGGCTTAAAAAAGATAAATTCAGGAGATTTTGATTATACCCTTGATGATATAGGAGAAAGAGAAGTAAGGGAACTAGTAGAGAATATAAATAAAATAAAAACTGGATATAAAATAGCTTTAAATGAACAAGTTAGAAATGAAAAAATAAAAACTGAATTAATTTCAAGCGTATCCCATGATTTAAAGACACCCCTTACGTCAATAATTAATTATGTCAATATACTAAATAATAAAAATATAACAGAACAAGAAAGAATAGATTACTTAAGAATATTAGAAAAAAACTCAAGGAGATTGCAATCATTAATAGAAGATTTGTTTGAAGTTTCAAAATTAAATAGTGGAAAAATGAAGATTGAAAAATCAAAATTAGATATAATTTCATTAATATATCAAGGGGTTGGGGAATATTCTAGCTTATATGAAGAAAAAAATATAGAATTTAAAGTGAATTCTAATGCAGAAGAAATATTTGTAGATTTAGATGGAAAACTAATATCTAGAGTGTTTGAAAATATAATAGTAAATGCATTAAAATATTCATTAGCCAATACAAGAGTATATATTGATGTAATTGACAAAGAAAATGCAGTAGAAGTAGTTTTTAAAAATATTGCTAATTATGAAATGAATTTTAATGCTGAAGAAATGTTTGAAAGATTTGCAAGAGCTGATAAGTCTAGAAATTCTTCTGTAGAAGGTTCTGGTTTAGGCTTAGCAATATCAAAAAGCATAGTTGAACTTCATAATGGAAGTATTAATATAGAAGTTGAGGGAGATATGTTTAAAATATTTATTATCTTGCCAAAACAATAAAAAGGAGGAAAGAATATGGCAGTATTATTTATAGAATATCCAAAATGCACAACATGTAAAAAAGCAAAAAAGTTTTTACAAGAAAATAATATAGAATTTATAGATAGAAATATATCAGAGGAAAATCCAACAAGAGAAGAGTTAAAAGATTGGTTGAATAAAAGTGGTCTTAAAATAAATAAATTTTTTAATACTTCAGGGGTATTATATAGAGAAATGCAGTTAAAAGATAAAGTAAAAACCCTTGGAGAAGAAGAATTACTTGATATACTATCATCAAATGGAATGTTAGTAAAAAGACCTATAATAGTTAATGGTGATACAGTATTAGTTGGTTTTAAAGAAGAAGAATGGAAAGAAAGATTAGTAAAAGATAAAAATTATCAATAAGTAATAATGAAAGGGAAATGGAGATATTTATTAATATCTCCATTTCTTTTTATATTGGGATAATTTATCATGTTTTACAAGAGGGAAAAATCAAACTATAATAACAATATGTTGTGTGAGAATTGTGGATGAAATTAGAGAGATATACTATATATTGTGGGAGGAATTGTAATGAGTTATTTGAATAATATTTGCAAAGCGGCTTTAGACGGGATAGATAAGAATAGAGGAATATATACAGAAGAGAAACTTATAAAAGCATTAAAAAACATAATAAGACCAAATATGACTAATGAAGAAATAAGAGATTCAGTAATACAGATAGCCTTAGAATTAACCTCTGATATGGAACCAGATTGGCAATTTGCAGCAGCAAAATTATTTGTCCTTAAAATTTATGACAATATTAAAGAAAAAAGAGGTATTTTAGAAGAAAAAAAATTGTATAGTAATTTATATGAGTTTATTTTAGAACTAACAGAGAAGGGCCTTTATGGAAAATATATATTAGAAAACTATAGTAAAGAAGAAATTTTAGAATTAGAAAAAGAAATTAAGCCAGAAAGAGATTTTCTTTTTACTTATAGTGGTATTAATCTTTTAGCAAGCAGGTATTTAATTCAAGATTATGATAGAAGTATTTTAGAATTACCTCAACAGATGTTTATGGGAATAGCTATGCATTTAGCAATCCCAGAGAAAAAAGAAATAAGAGTGGAATGGGCTAAGAGATTTTATAATGTTTTAAGTTCTTTAAAGGCAACAATGGCAACGCCAACAATGTCAAATGCAAGAAAACCTTTCTATCAGTTAAGTTCCTGCTTTATAGATACAGTAGAGGACAGCCTAAAGGGAATTTATAAATCCTTAGACAATTTTGCAGAAGTATCAAAATTTGGCGGTGGAATGGGAATATACATTGGAAAGGTTAGAGCATCTGGTTCACCAATAAGAGGATTTAAAGGGGCTTCTGGTGGAGTTATACCATGGATAAAATTATTTAATGATACAGCTATAGCAGTAGATCAATTAGGAGTTAGAAATGGATCAGTAGCAATATGGCTAGACATATGGCATAAAGATATACCAGATTTTCTTCAAATAAAAACAAATAATGGAGATGATAGAAAAAAAGCACATGATATCTTTCCAGGAATATGTTATCCAAATTTGTTTTGGAAGCTTGCAGAAAATGATATAGATGCCAATTGGTATATGATGTGCCCTCATGAGATAAAATTAATTAAAGGCTATTCACTAGAAGATTATTATGGTGAAGAGTGGGAAAAGAAGTATTACGAATGTGTAGAAGATGACAGAATAAGCAAAAGAGTTATGCCAGTTAAGGATATAGTTAGACTGATAATAAAAAGTGCAGCAGAAACAGGTACACCTTTTGCTTTCTTTAGAGATACAGTAAATAAAATGAACCCAAATAAACATAAGGGTATGATATATTCATCAAATCTTTGTACTGAAATAATGCAAAATATGAGCCCTATGGATATTCAGC
Source organism: Clostridium isatidis (assembly GCF_002285495.1). Lineage (NCBI taxonomy): Bacteria > Bacillati > Bacillota > Clostridia > Eubacteriales > Clostridiaceae > Clostridium > Clostridium isatidis. The sequence continues at coordinate 280,060 of NZ_CP016786.1, forward strand.
AATCAGAAATAATAGATGAAAATGGAGATAAAGTAATTGTAGAAAAAATTAATGCTGGAGATTTTGTTGTATGTAATTTATCTTCAATTGTTCTTGGAAATGTAGATATAAATAATGATGAGGAATTATCTTATGTAGTAGAAACACAAATAAGAGCCATGGATAATGTTATTGATTTAAATTATTATGCAGTTCCTTTTGCAGAGGTAACCAATAAAAGATATAGATCAATAGGTCTTGGAACAAGCGGATATCATCATATGCTTGTAAATAATATGCTTCACTGGACTGATGAAAAACATAAGGATTTTGCAGATAAGGTTTATGAAAAAATAAACTATTATGCTATAAAGGCAAGTAACAATATTGCAAAGGAAAAGGGAGCTTATTCCTACTTTGAAGGTTCAGATTGGGAAAGTGGAGAGTATTTTGACCTAAGGGGATATAAATCAGAAGCTTGGAATGAGTTAAGAGAAGAAGTAAATAAGCATGGAATAAGAAATGGCTATTTAATCGCCATTGCTCCTAATGGTTCTACAGCAACTATTGCAGGAACGTCAGAAGGTGTTGATCCAGTAATTTTAAGATTTTGGTTGGAAGAAAAGAAAGGAAGCATAATTCCTAAAACTGCTCCAAACTTAAATGAAAGAAATTATTGGTACTATAATTCTGCTTATAATATAGATCAAAAGTGGTCTGTTCAAATTAATGGAATAAGACAAAGACATATAGATCAAGGACAGTCCTTCAATCTTTATATAACAAATAATTACACAATGAGACAAATAATGAACTTATATATTGAAGCTTGTAAGGTGGGAGTAAAATCAATATATTATGTAAGATCAAAATCTTTATCAGTAAGCGATTGTGAAAGCTGTTCAGCATAATAATCTGCTAATGAATAAGGGGGAAAATAAGATGAATATAAATAAGAAGCCGTTATTTAATGAATTTGGAGATACAGAAATATCAAAAAAAAGGATAATAAATGGTAATACTACTAATTTAAATGATTTTAATAATATGAAATATACTTGGGTTTCAAATTGGTATAGGCAGGGAATGAATAATTTTTGGATACCGGAAGAAATAAACTTATCTCAAGATTTAAAAGACTATAATGATAAATTGACAGAAGAGGAAAGGATAGCCTACGATAAGATACTATCATTTTTAATCTTTTTAGATTCAATACAGACAGCAAATCTATCAAATATAAATAATTATATAACTGCAAGTGAAATAAATCTATGCTTAACAATTCAAGCCTTTCAAGAAGCCGTTCATTCACAAAGTTATAGTTATATGTTAGATACAATTTGCTCGCCAGAAAAAAGAAATGAAATTCTTTACCAATGGAAAGATGATGAGATTTTATTAAAAAGAAATAAATTTATAGGGGATTTATATAATAATTTTATTAATAATCCTAATACTGAAAACTTATTAAAAACTATAATGGCAAATTATATTCTTGAAGGAATATATTTTTATTCAGGATTTATGTTCTTCTATAATTTAGAAAGAAATAAAAAAATGCCAGGTTCTGCTCAAGTAATTAGATATATAAATAGAGATGAAAATACACATCTTTGGTTATTTAGAAACATAATAAAAGAATTACAAACAGAAAATCCTGAAATTTTTACAGAAACTATTAAAAGAGAATTAGTAGAAATGATGAAAGAAGGGGTGAAAAACGAAATAGAGTGGGGACACTATGTTATAGGAGATAAAATTCAAGGTATAAATAAGGAACTTATAAATAGTTATATAAAATATTTAGGTAATATAAGAATGAAAGCAATTGGTTTTGATTATATATATGAAGGATATAATGAAAATCCAGCTAAGTGGGTAGATATACTAGCTGATGCAAATTCTGTAAAAACGGACTTTTTTGAAGCAAGGTCTACTGCCTATGCAAAAGCAGCAGCATTAATTGATGATTTATAAAATATTGCTGTTAAATGTAGAAAAAAATTACATATTTTTTTCGAAAAATTATACCTTAATAAAAAATTATATACAAATTATAAATTTATAAGACAAAAAACACAAAAATTATAAAAAATCTGAATATTTATAGTTAACATATATTGAAAATGTGATATAATTAGTTCAGTATGATTTGAAAAAGGAAAGAGTACTTAAATGTAATTTTTTATTTTATAGCTAATTTTAAGGAGGAATTTCAGTAATGAAAAAAGGTATAGCTGCATCTAAGGGTTATGCAATAGGAAAAGTATTTATACAAGAACATGAAGAAATAGTAATAACAGATGCTAAGGTAACTAATGTAGAAGCAGAAAAGGAAACTCTACAAAAGGCTTTAGATAAGTCAAAGGAACAATTAACAGCTATTAAAGAAAAAACTCTAGCAGAAATTGGCGAGCATGAAGCACAAGTTTTTGAAGCACATCTAACCTTATTAGATGATCCAGAATTTACTGGTGGTATGTTAGCTGAAATAGAAGCAAATAGTGTAAACGCTATGAAAGCAGTTGAAAATGTTACAAATACCTTTGTAATGATATTTGAATCTATGGAAGATGAATATATGAAGGAAAGAGCTGCTGATATAAAAGACGTTTCAAAGAGAATTATTGCTAACTTAGCCGGAAAAGGAGAAAATGCTTTAGCATCAGTTGAAGAAAATACTGTAATTGTTGCTCATGATTTAACACCATCAGATACAGCTCAACTAGATAGAAGTAAAGTTATTGGTTTCTTAACTAATATAGGTGGAAGAACATCTCACTCAGCTATTATGGCAAGAACTTTAGAAATACCAGCTATAGTAGGGCTTAAAGATATAACAACCTCAGTTAAAAACGGAGATACAGTAATATTAGATGGTATCGAAGGAATATGTATAATAAATCCTGAACAATCAGTTATTGATGAATATACAGCTAAAAGAGATAAATTCTTAAAAGAACAAGAAGAATTAAAGAAACTTATTGAAGTAAAAACAGTAACTAAGTCAGGTAAAAGAATAGAAGTTTGTGGAAACATAGGATCACCAGCAGATGCTGAAGCTGTTTTAGCAAATGGTGGCGATGGAGTTGGATTATTTAGAACAGAATTCTTATATATGGATAGAGATTCTGCACCAACAGAAGAAGAACAATTTGAAGCATATAAGAAAGTTCTTGAAATAATGAAGGGTAAGAAAGTAGTTATAAGAACTCTTGATATCGGAGGAGATAAAACTCTACCATATTTACCATTACCACAAGAAATGAATCCATTCTTAGGTTATAGAGCTATAAGATTATGCTTAGATAGAAAAGATATATTTAGAGTTCAAATAAGAGCTTTACTAAGAGCATCAGTTTATGGACAACTAGCAGTAATGTTCCCAATGATTTCTGGATTAGAAGAATTCCAACAAGCTAAAGCTTTTGTTGATGAATGTAAGGCTGAATTAAGAGCTGAAGGAATTCCTTACTCAGAAGATATAGAATGGGGTATAATGGTTGAAATACCAGCAGCTGCTGTATATGCTGATGAGTTAGCTAAATATGTTGATTTCTTCTCAATTGGAACTAACGACTTAATTCAATATACTTTAGCTGCAGATAGAATGAGCGAAAAGGTATCATACCTTTACAATCCAATGCATCCAGCAGTATTAAGATTAATAAAGATGACTATAGATGGAGCACATAAACATGGAAAATGGGTTGGAATGTGTGGAGAAATGGCAGGAGATGAAAATGCTATTCCAACATTAGTTGAGTATGGACTTGATGAATTCTCAATGAGTGCAACATCAATATTAACTGCTAAGAAGATAATATTAGATCAAGAATAATAAATATAAAAAAGAAGATTGATTACAATCTTCTTTTTTTATTAATGAAATTAATAAAAAAAACGATAATAGAAATAATGATATTTTGTAAAGCTATAGTGAATATTATTTATCAATAAAAGAGGTAATTATGAGGGACGAAAATAAAAAATATTATAACAAGGCATTAGATTTATATAATAAGGGTGAAATAGATAAAGCCTTAGAAGTATGTGAAAAGGGAATTTCCCTTGATTTAAAAAATTCAAATCTTTTAAACTTAAAAGGTCTTCTTTTATATTTAAAGGGAGATTTAAATGGTGCTGTTGCTGCCTGGAAAATTAATAAAGATTACAATAATGATTCAATAGCCAAAACATATTTAAATGATTCTTATAAAGATGAAAGCAGAGAAAAATTATTTAAAGAGGCAGAAAGATTAGTAAATAACCTAGCAATAAATGAAGCTATAGAAAGATTATTAATATGCAGTGAAAGTGATTTTAATATGATTAAAGTAAATAATCTATTAGCCTTATGTTATTTAAGAAAAGGAGACTATGATAACAGTAAATTATATTTAAATAAAGTCTTATCTATAGATAAAAATAACTCAACAGCTAAAAAAATATATAAAGAAATAAATGAATTTTTAGAAGTAAAATCTAATACAAAAATATTTGTGCCACTATTATTATTAATTTTTATTATTACAGCAATAACAATAAGCTATAAAAGTGGATTAATAAATAAAATAATAAATAGAGAAAAGAATGAATTAATCTATGAAGATAAAAGCAAAACTGAAAATAAGGAAGAGGAAGAAAATAATAGAGAAATTAAAGAGAATAATAAAGCTGCTGAGGAGAATAATAAGGAAGAAAGTGATAATTTAAAAGAAGAAAATAAAGTTACTCCTTTGACTAATGAAGAAATTCAAAGCAATTATGAAAAAGCAAGTACATATTTTGAGGAAGAAAATTATAAAGCTTCTAAAGATTTATTAATAATAACCTTAAATTCAGCAGAAAATAATCATTTACATGATGATATATTATTTTTATTAGCTTCTTCTTACGATAGACTTAATGAAGTAGAATACGCTATAAAATATTTCGATGAATATCTATTAAAATATGATTATGGCAATTATAGTCAAGAGGCTTATTATAGAATGGCTTTGATTTATAAAGATATAGATATTAATAAAAGCAAAAAATATGCAAAAGAATTAGCAGATAAATATCCTAAATCTATTTATAATAATCAAAATATAAATACAATATTAAACAGCTGATTATAGGAGTTGATAAAATGCTAACCATAATAAAGGGCATAAAAGTTTACTCCCCAGACTACGAAGGAATAAAAGACGTAGTACTATGTGGAGATAAAATAGAAGGAATTTATGATAATATAAAAATTCCAGCAGATTTTATAAAAATTAATCTTATAAACGGTAATGGTAAACTACTTTTTCCAGGCTTTATAGACAATCATGTTCATATAAATGGAGCTGGTGGAGAAGGTGGATTTAGAAGAAGAACACCTGAAATAAAATTTTCCGATTTAACTAAGGCTGGAATTACCACTGTTGTAGGCTGTATAGGAACAGATGGTGTTTGTAGGGATATGAGGAGTTTGATAGCTAAGGCAAATGCATTAGAAGAGGAAGGAATAACAACCTTTTGTTATACAGGTTCTTATGATATACCAGTTAAGACTATAACAGATAGTATACAAGCAGATATTATGATGTTAGATAAAATAATTGGAGTTGGAGAAGTAGCTTTATCAGATCACAGAAGTTCACAACCTAGCTATGAAGCTTTTTTAAATGTAGTAGCACAAGCAAGGGTGGGAGGAATATTATCAGGTAAAGCTGGAATAGTCAATGTTCATTTAGGTGATGGAAAAAGAAAATTAGATTACTTATTTAAATTAATAGAAGAGACAGAAATTACACCAAAGCAGTTATTACCAACTCATATAAATAGAAGTAGAACATTATTTAAGTCAGCTGAAGAGTATACTAAAAGGGGAGGATTTATTGATCTAACAACAAGTTCAGATCCAGATAATTTAGAGCCAGGAGAACTAAGAGCTAGTGAAGGCTTAAGAATTCTAATTGATAGAGGAGTAAATATAGATAATATTACTTTTTCTTCTGATGGGAACGGAAGTATGCCATTATATGATGAAGGTGGAAATTTAACAAAGCTTGGCATATGTAATGTATCGAGTTTATATGATGAAGTAAAAGCAGCTATTAAAAAATATAATGTAAGTATAGATAATGCTATAAGAGTTATAACTAAAAATCCAGCAGAAATATTAGCCTTAAAGAATAAAGGAATTATTGAAGAAGGAAAGGATGCAGATTTAGTCTTAGTTAGAGAAGATACATTAGATATAGAGATGGTAATTGCAAAAGGAAAAATTTTAGTTGAGAATGGTAAGGCTGTAGTAAAAGGAAATTTTGAATAAATCCAATTCATAATTTACAATGCAAAATGAATATCACTTATAAAAGTTTATATAATAATAAAAAGGAACTGGCAGCGACAGTTCCTTTCTGTTTGATATTTTAGATTTTCAGTTTAGCTGAAAATCAAGCTTAATTGTACACTTTGCAATTTGAATTTTACATATTGCCTATGCTAAGCTATTTTGTATTAAAAAATAAGTGTCTGCCTATGGATGTGCTTTGTGTTTTTTCAATATTTGTCATCCATGAGCAGGTTGCTGTTTCTGGATTATAAAAGAATAATGCTTCATTCGTTGGGTCATTACCTCTTATAGCATCGTAAACAGCATCATAACATTCTTGGGTTGGAGTAACTGATATTTTTCCATCAATAACACAAGAAAAGGCATTTGGTTGAAAAACTACCTCTTCTATGCTATTTGGAAAACCTGGACTTAATACTCTGTTTAAAATAACAGAAGCTACCGCCACCTTACCCTCATAGGGCTCTCCTTTACTTTCAGCATATACAACTTGTGCCATTAAATTAATGTCGTATTCAGTTAAATAAATTTTATTATCATTATAGTTAAAAACCTCAACTACCTCATCTGCATCTGGTGATGCATTATTTATTATGTTATCATTTATATTTATATTTTTTATATTACTTGCCATATTATTATTTTCAATTTTAGTTGAAGCAAAAGTAGTTATTTCTGCTGAAAATATTAGGAGAGTGCATAAGATAAATATTTTTCTTAAATATTTCATTTTTAACCTCCTATTTGTTACAATAATCAAAAATTAGTATTACCAAGTTAAAAAAAATAATACTATTTTTTTTATAAAAGTTTTAAATATTTAGAATAAACTTCTAGAGTATCTTCTCTTTTTAAGGAGGCATTCTTGTATTTTTTTGATATTTCTTTAGAATAATCTTCAAAATTTGAACAACTTTTTTCGTAAATTACAGCACTTTTCATCGAACTTAAATAAGCTGCGTAGAGATTAAAATATTCATTTAAAATGACATATAGTTCATCATATCCTTCTGGTATAGATATAGAGTATAAATCGTTTTTTATAGAAACAAGTTTTTCTTCTTTTTTATATAAATCATCTAAAATTATAGATAAATCGTCCTTTTCTTCTCTTATTTTATTAATTGAAGGCATTAAGTCCTCGTTTAAATAGTCCATTTCCTTATTTAAATTTTCTAGTTTTATTAGAAATTTATTTATTTGCTTTTCTTTAAAAGCAGTATCTCTATTATTTTTAATAAGCTTGTTTAAAAAATTATAATATTCATCGGTATAATCATTTAACTTGTTAATAAAGTTTAAATTTAGTTTGTATTCTTTTTTTAAAATAGAATAATAATTTATGCAATTTTCTTTAAGAGTTAAAAATTTATTTAAGTCATAGTTAGAATTTACTTTTTTTGAATTTACAAGAAGATAATTTAAATCATCATAAAGATATATATTAGCTGCTATAGAGTTATTTAATAATAATTGCAACTCTTTATTTTGAGAGAAAAAATTATTTTTATCCACATCAATTTCTTCAGAAATGTTTTTCAGAAGTTCTACACTTTCTACCAAACTATCATTAAGTAGATTAATATCTTCAGTATGATTAGAAAAATTTTTTATAACTTTTTCGTTAATAGTGTTTAGTTTTTTAGTAATAACGATTAAAGGATTTTTATTTAAATTATTGTTGTAAAAGTATATAAATAAGAAAAAGATGAATAAAAATATTAGGAAAATACTTATTACTAAATGTCTATCTATTTTGTTAGAATTATTAGAAGAAATGTGCAAAAATTATCACTCCTTAAAAATCTCTTTACATAAATATATATATATTAGAATAGAGTAATAAATATTATTAAAATTAAATTAAAATTTAAAAAAGAATTAAAGTGATGTAATTAGATATCATAAATTTGGTGTATAATTAAAATATATAGGAAATTAGGAGGAGCTTCTTTTGCAAGATATAAGTATATTTATTACAAATACAATTAAAAATATATCAATATCATCTATTTTAGATATAGCAGTTGTTGCCTATTTATTTTATAAAGGATATATGTTAATAAGAGGTACCAGGGCTGAACAATTATTAAAGGGAATAATGTTTATGGTATTTTTAATTCCTGTAAGTTATTTACTAAACTTAGAGGTTGTAAACTTTATATTAAATAAAACTTTGACTGTAGGATTAATATCAGTGGTTATTATTTTTCAGCCGGAAATTAGGAGGGTATTAGAGCATATTGGAAGAAGGGCCTTTGATGAAGTTTATAATATAGAAGATCAAGAAGAAAGAAGTATTGTAATAAACGAAATAGTTACAGCAGTAAAGAATTTATCAGATAGTAAAACAGGAGCTCTATTAGTAATTGAACAAGCAACAGGTTTAGGAGAAATATTAGGTACAGGAACTATTTTAGATGCAAAGATTTCATCTAATTTATTAGAAAATATATTTGTAGTTAATACCCCTCTCCATGATGGTGCAACTATAATAAGAAAAGATAGAATAATTGCATCAGGATGTGTCTTGCCCTTAACCAATAATGACAAAATAGATAAAAAATTAGGAACAAGACATAGAGCAGCTATAGGTTTATCAGAAGTGTCTGATTCAATAAATATTATAGTGTCAGAAGAAACCGGGATAATTTCACTGGCTATTAATGGAAAGCTAACAAGAAATTATGATGCAGAAAAATTAAGAATAATTTTGTTACATCTCCTTAAAAACAAAGAAAAGAAAAATGTTAAGTCAGCTGGAGAGAAGGTGAAATCTTGGATAAAGATAAAAAAGATAAAGGAATAATAATAATAATATGTACTATATTATCTGTGGCTCTATGGATATATGTAACTAACGTAGAAAATAAAATAAGAACTACAGAAATAAATAAAATACCAGTTGAGTTAATTAATGAAGAGGCGTTAAAAGCTTCAAATTTGGCAGTAGTTCCAGGACAGGAATTATATATTACTTTAAAAGTTGAAGGTAATACTGCTGATATAAATCAAATAAAAAGAAGCGATTTTAAGGTACAAGTAGATTTAGCTGAATATGCATGGAAAAAAGGTGTAAATAAAGTTCCAGTATCAATAGTAGACTATCCAGTTTCGGTAAGTATAAAAAATACAAATGCATTAACAGTTTCTATTAATATAGATAATTATTTAGAAAAGACAATAAATATTGAATCAAATATTAATATTACTCCAAGGCTTGGCTATTTTGCAGCAGCAGCGGTGATTACTCCAGAGACAGTTAAGATAAGCGGGGCAGAGTCTTATGTAAATATGGTAAATAAAGTAGTTGTAAAAGATAATATAAATGATGCTTATGAAAATATTTCAGCAGAATATAAAATAATTCCTATAGATGATGAAGGAAAAGAATTAACAGGGATATATTTATCACAAGAAACCGCAAAAGTAGAAATAAAAGTAAGTAAGGGAAAATCTGTTAAAGTTAATATTCCAACTATTGGAGAACTTCCAAATAAACTAAAGCTTAGTTCTTTAAAACAAAATAAAGAGACTGTGGAATTATTAGGAGAAAAGGAAGTAATTGATGGAGTAAATGAGGTTTCTACTGAACCACTAGATTTATCAACAATAACGGCGAACAAAGAAGTATTTCTTAAAATTATTGCTCCAGAAAATACCACTGTATCAGAAGGAGAAGAATATATAAGGGTTACTGTAGAAGTAATAAAATATATAACTAAAGATTTTAATGTAACTTTTACTACTAGTGGATTAGTAGAAGGATTAAATATTACTCCTAATAAAGATAAAATAAGAGTTATAATTAGCGGTTATGAAACAGATATAAAAAATATAAATGAAAATAATATAAGAGCTAGTTTAGATTTAAGCGGTTATACTAAAGAGGGTTCTTTTGAAAAGGCACCTAAAATTACTATTGAAGGTATAACTTCAGAATATGGCTTAGATTATATAGAACCAGTAAGTTTTAAAATAACAAAAGAAGCAGAAGTTCCAACCCAGGGAAGTCCACAAGAAACAGATAGAAACCAAGGAGAATGAATTAGTTAGGAGTGTGGAGTTAGTAGTTAGGAGTTAGTAATTAGTAGTTAGGAGTTAGGAGTTAGGAGTTAGGAGTGGAGATAACTCGACACTGTATTTTTATTTCACACTCCAAACTCCACACTGTATTTTCACTCCACACTACTAACTCCTAACTCCAAACTAAATTATCTATTCTAAACTTAAGAAAAGTGAGGAAAAAAGGATGACAATTAGAATAAATAATATTTCTTTAAAATTAGATGAAGATAAGGAAGTTTTAATTAAAAAAGCAGTTAAGAAGCTAAAAATATCAGAAAAGGAAATTAAGCACTTTAAAATACTTAAAGAAAGCTTAGATGCAAGGAAAAAAAGTGATATAAAGCTTGTTTATCATGTTGAATTAAATTGTAAGAATGAAGAAGCTCTTGTTAAAAAATTAAAGGACAAGGATGTTAAATTAGAAGAACCTTATTATGAAGGAGTAATAAAGTTTGGAGATAGAAAATTAGATAATAGGCCGGTAGTAGTTGGTTTCGGTCCTGCGGGAATATTTGCAGCTTTAACCTTAGCTGAAAATGGTTATAAACCAATTGTTATTGAACGTGGAGAAGATGTTGATAAAAGAACTGAGACTGTTAATAAGTTTTGGGAAACAGGACAACTTGATGTAAATTCAAATGTGCAATTTGGTGAAGGTGGAGCAGGAGCCTTTTCAGATGGAAAATTAACTACAAGAATAAAAGATAAAAGATGTGATTATGTATTAAAGAAATTAGTGGAAGCAGGGGCACCTGAAGAAATAGCATATTTAGCAAAACCTCATGTAGGAACAGATTTATTAAAGGGCGTAGTTAAAAATATAAGGGAGAGAATAATAGAACTAGGTGGAGAAGTATTATTTTCTAATAAACTGGAAGAAATAAAACATGAAAATGGCAAACTAAAATCTATAATTGCTAATGGAAGGGAAATAAATTGTGAAAATTTAATATTAGCAATTGGTCATAGTGCAAGAGATACTTATGAAATGCTTTATAAAAATAAAATTTATATGGAACCTAAAGCCTTTGCTATAGGTGTTAGAATAGAGCATCTTCAAGAAGTTATAAATAAAAGCCAATACGGTGAGATGTATGATCATCCAAAGTTAAAGGTAGCAGATTATAAATTAACTTATCAAAGTGAAAGACTAAATAGGGCAGTGTATTCTTTCTGTATGTGTCCTGGAGGAGTAGTAGTATCTGCAGCTTCTGAAGAAAATAGATTAGTTACAAATGGAATGAGTTATCATGCAAGAGATTTAGAAAATGCTAATTCAGCTTTAGTTGTTACTGTAAGACCAGAGGACTTTGAAGGAAATTCGCCATTAAGGGGGATGGAATTCCAAAGATATTATGAAGCTTTAGCTTATAAGCTAGGCGGTGGCGGATATAAGGCACCTGTTCAACTACTAGGAGACTTTATGGAAGATAGATTAAGTACTAAAATTGGAAGAGTAAAACCTAGCTATACTGGAGGATATATTTTTGAAGATTTAAGAAAGTGTCTTCCACCTTATGTAATTGAAGCTTTAAAAGAAGCAATACCAGTCTTTGATAAAAGAATTAATGGTTATGGAGATAAGGATGCTGTTCTAACTGGTATAGAAACAAGAACATCAGCTCCAGTAAGAATACAAAGAGATGAGAATCTTGAAAGTATATCAATAAAAGGAATATATCCAGCAGGAGAAGGGGCAGGTTATGCTGGAGGGATAATATCAGCAGCAGTAGATGGAATCAAAGTAGCAGAAAAAATAATAGAAAAATATAGTCCAATTAATAATTAAAATTAAAAACTCCCTGCTAAGTGCAGAGAGTTTTTTTGTATTTTTATAAATTATAAAATAATAAAAGGGAACCTTACTATTGAAAAATTATGGTAAAATATAAAAAGAGGTGATTTTATGAGAGCGTCCTTTAACATAAATAATAAAATGACAATGATTGCAGAAATGAGAAATGACACTGTTTTTCAAATATTAGAATATGATGATTTGGGAGAAAACTTAGATCCTAAAATATCAATGAAGTTAGATTATATTAAAAGAGAAAATAACAAGCTTAGACAAGCAAGAATTATACTTGATAATAGTGAAATAAAAGTGGAACCTGGAAAATTAAGTTATTTTAAGGGAGAAATAAATATAGAAAACAAAGGCGGTTTTGTTGGAATTGGAAAAAAATTAATTTCGAATATTGTAATGAAGGAAGCAGCTCATAAACCAGTTGTTGAAGGCTCAGGAGAAGTGTTTTTAGAACCAGCTTTTGAAAACTTTATTCTATTAGAATTAGAAGATGAGGAAATAATTATTGACAATAAGGCCTTTTGTGCCTGCGAGAGTTCAATAGAAATTACAACATTAAGAGAAATAAGGGATCCTTATTTGGAAGAGTATTCTAATATGCTTAAGTTAATGGGGAGTGGAATAGTATTAATAACAATTCCAGTTTCTCATAAAGAAATATTAAAATGTAAGATATATAGAGATTCTATAAAAATAAATGGAGATATAGTTCTCTTAAGGAGCGGAAGCATAGAGCATGAAATAGAAAAGATATCAAGTAATCTATTAGGTGATTCATCAGAAGGCAAATTCTTAAACATCTATAATGGTACTGGAGAGTTATGGTTGGCTCCTACAATAAAAGTTTATGAAAATTTAAGAGAAAAGATAGAAGAAGATATGATAGAATATTTAAGGGATATAGAAAATACACGAAATTAGATACTTATAATGTTGTAAGTTAAGTGAAATATAGATATAATTTAGTAGGATTAAGTAGTCTAAAGAAAAAGGGAGTGAGACTATTGGCTAATGGAGAAAGTAAGCTAAAAAGTAAGGATATTGACTTGCTTTTTGAAGCAATACTTAAGCTTGAAACCATAGAAGAATGTTATGATTTCTTTGAAGATGTTGCTACAATAAATGAGTTAAAGGCTTTAGCTCAGAGATTATCTGTAGCAAAAATGTTAAGGGAAAAGAGAGTTTATACTGAAATAGCTGAAAAAACAGGGGCAAGCAGTGCCACAATTAGTAGAGTTAATAAATGCTTAAATTATGGTACTGGGGGATATAATACCATTCTAGATAGATTAGAAGATAAAGGAAAAAATTAGATTTACTAAATAATATGCAAAAAAGTGAGGTAAAAATATGAATAGAATGTTTGGAACAGACGGAGTTAGGGGAATTGCAAATACAGAATTGACTTGTGAAATTGCTTATGGTTTAGGAAGAGCTGGAGCTTATGTATTAACAGAAGGTACTCATAAGCCAAAAATATTAGTTGCTAAGGACACTAGAATTTCAGGGGATATGTTAGAAGCTGCTTTAGTGGCAGGAATATTATCAGTTGGAGCAGAAGCAGTTATGTTAGGGGTAATTCCTACACCAGCAGTTGCACATTTAATAAGAGAATATAATGCCGATGCAGGAATTATGATATCAGCCTCTCATAATCCAGTAGAATATAATGGTATCAAGTTCTTCGATAATAAGGGTTATAAATTAAGAGATGAATTAGAAGATGAAATACAAAGAATAATAGAAAACAATTTTGAAGGAGTTCCTACACCTATAGGAAATGCTCTTGGAAGATCTTATGTAAAGACTTCTGCATTAGATGACTATGTAAATTATGCTATTTCAACAATAGATGTAGATTTTAAAGGATTAAAGATAGCTTTAGATTGTGCAAACGGTGCTTCATCAACTGCGGCAGTTAAGGCCTTTGAAAAACTAGGAGCAGAAGTTCATGTAATTTATAATAAACCAGATGGAACAAATATAAATGAAAACTGTGGTTCAACTCATCCAGAAGACTTACAAGAATATGTTGTATCAGAAAAATGTGATTTAGGATTTGCCTTTGATGGAGATGCAGATAGATGTTTAGCTGTTGATGAAAAAGGTAATTTAATTCATGGAGATTTTATATTAATGATGTGTGCAAAACATCTTAAAGAAGCAGGAAAATTAAAAGATGATACTTTAGTAGTAACAGTAATGAGCAACTTAGGCTTAGATATAGCATGTAAAAGAGAAGGAATTAATGTTATAAAAACTAAGGTTGGAGATAGATATGTATTAGAGGAAATGGTTAAGGATGGTTATGTCTTAGGAGGAGAACAATCTGGACATATTATATTCTTAGACCATAACTCAACTGGTGATGGCTTAGTTACAGCACTTCAAGTTGCAGCCATAAGAAAGAAGGAAAATAAAACATTAAGTGAATTAGCTTCAATAATGAAGGAGCTTCCTCAAGTTTTAGTTAATGCAAAAGTTCCTAATGATAAGAAGAATATATACTTAGAAGATGAAGAAATAGTTGAAGCTATAAAAAATATAGAAGAATCCTTACATGGAGTTGGAAGGGTTTTAATAAGACCTTCAGGTACAGAACCTTTAGTTAGAGTGATGCTGGAAGGCGAAAATCAAGAAGAAATAGATAAAATGGCTAATGATTTAGTTAATTTAATATTGAGCAAAATTTAATATCTATTAATAGGACTGATATAAAAAAAGAAGATTGGGAGTAATCTTCTTTTTTTATACAATTTACTATTTTTTATTATTATAAAATTTATTAAAATAAGCCTGGTATTATAATATATATTCATTATTTTTCTTAAAAATTTTATTAATTTGCAATGAAAAACCTTAATATATTAAAAAATTATTAATAGGATATAGTGATAAAGGGGGAAGAAAAAATGATTTTGTAAAAATTCTGTAAAAGATTGACTTAGGTGGATAATAGGTGTAATATTTTTATCAACAGTAAAATTGAATAAGAAATATTAAATTGAATAAATGCTATGAAGGAGACCATTATTTAGAGAATAAAGTTACAGAGAGTCCATGGTTGGTGTGAATGGATACTTTACTAAATAATCATCACTCCAGAGCAGTATCTTGAAAGTACAAAAATGTATTAGTAAGAGATAACCGGTAAGCACCGTTAAAGGCAAGGGTTTGTTGGAACCTGGTGATAGTAATTTAATGTTGAGTTATGATTACCGCCATTGATTTATATTATCGAAGGTGGTATTTTTATACACTTTTTTAGGAAGGGGGAATGATCATTTGGAAAGTCACATATTATCTGTGTTAGTTCGTAATTCTTCAGGAGTATTAGCTAGAATAGCGGGATTATTTTCAAGAAGGGGATTTAACATTGACAGTTTAACAGTTGGAAGTACTGAAAATAAAGAAATATCAAGAATGACAATAGCTTTAACTGGAAACGAGGATGTTTTAGAGCAATTTACAAAGCAGCTCAATAAACTAGAGGACGTTTTAAAAATATATGAATTAAAGTCAGAAAATTCTGTATATAGGGAATTAGTATTAATAAAAGTACAAGCTCCACCAGAAAAAAGGGGAGAAATAAATGAGCTGGTAAAAATATTTAGATGCAAGATTATAGATGTTGCACAACAAACATTAACAATAGAACTTACTGGAGATGAAAGTAAGGTATCAGCCTTGATAGAATTAATGCAGTCCTATGGAATAGTAGAAATGGTAAGAACGGGGGTAACAGCCCTAGAAAGAGGGGATAACGATATAACAAAATACGAATAGTATCCAATTGAAGATTGAAAATGGACAATTGATAATTAAAGATAAACTGTTATACAGTTTCTAAAATTTATAATTCAGCTATGCTGAATTATTCCCAAAATTGTGAATTTTGCATTGTACTTAGGGGGGATGGCAATGAGCAATAAAAAAATAGAAATATTTGATTCAACCTTGAGAGATGGGGCACAGGGTGAAGACATTTCCTTTTCGCTGGAGGATAAAATAAAGCTGGCTTTAGCATTAGATAAAATTGGGGTTACTTATATTGAAGCTGGAAATCCTGGATCAAATCCAAAGGATATGGAGTTTTTTAAACGTATAAAGGAAATAAAACTCAGTAATTCAAAACTTGTAGCCTTTGGTTCAACAAGAAAGGCCAATATTAAAGCTGAAGAAGATAAAAATTTAAAGAGTTTAATTGGGGCAGATACAGAAACAGTTGCGATATTCGGAAAGGCATGGGATTTTCAGGTTGAAGAAATTTTAAAAACTTCTTTAGAAGAAAATATAAATATGATATTTGATACAATAAAATTTGCTAAGGAAAAAAATAAAGAAGTAGTCTTTGATGCAGAGCATTTCTTTGATGGATATAAAGCTAATAAGGAATATGCAATAAAAGCTATTAAAACAGCAAAAAAGGCTGGTGCAGATGTTATAGTTTTATGTGATACAAATGGTGGAACTCTTCCTAAAGAAATTAAAGAAATATCAAAGAAAGTGGTTGAAGAACTAGGAGGAAGGATAGGAATTCATTGCCATAATGATATAGGTTTAGCGGTGGCAAACTCATTAGCAGCAGTAGAAGAAGGAGTAATTCATATTCAAGGCACTTTTATTGGATTTGGAGAAAGATGTGGAAACGCAAATTTATCATCAATAATTCCAACTTTGCAGCTAAAAATGGGATATAGGGTAATAGAGGAAGAAAAATTATCAAGATTAACAAAAACAGCAAGATTTATATCTGAAATTTCAAATCTTAAGCTTACAGACAATATGCCTTATGTTGGGGAGTCAGCCTTTGCCCACAAAGGTGGAATGCATATTGATGCAGTAACAAAATCTACAAAGTCTTATGAACATATAAATCCTGAACTTATAGGAAATGATAGAAGATTCTTAATTTCTGAGGTAAGTGGCAGAAGTACAATACTAAAAGAAATTCAAAAGATATTTCCTAATATAGAAAGGGATAGTGAAGAAGTAACTAAAGTCACAAATAGATTAAAAGAACTTGAATATGAGGGCTATAAATTTGAAGGTGCAGAGGGCACCGTAGAACTTCTTATTAGAAAAACAATAGGAAAATATAAGCCTTTCTTTCAGTTAAATCACTTTAAAACAATAGTAGAACAACCCTTCAGCAATAAGGACTTTACATCAACAGCAATAGTAAATATTACAGTGGATAATGAAAATAAAATTGCAGCTTCACAGGGAGATGGACCTGTAAATGCATTAGATAAGGCATTAAGGGAAGCCCTTGAAAGTTTTTATCCAAAGTTGAAAGAAGTAAGATTAGTCGATTATAAGGTAAGGGTTTTAGATTCAAAAAGTGCCACAGGTTCAAAGGTAAGAGTATTGATAGAATCTACTGATGGCAGGGAAAATTGGACTACAGTTGGGGTGTCTAAGGATGTAATTGAGGCAAGCTGGACCGCCTTAGTTGACTCCTTGGAATATAAATTAATTAAAGATATGGAGAAAAATTTAAAAGCGTATTTTTAAAAAGGGGGACTAAAACAAATGGGAATGACAATGACACAAAAAATATTAGCAGCACATGCAGGACTAGATAAAGTAAAGGCAGGACAGTTAATTGAGGCAAAATTGGATTTGGTGCTAGGTAATGATATAACATCACCTGTAGCAGTAAAGGAATTTCAAAAATTAAATTTTAAAGAAGTTTTTGATAAAGATAAAGTTGCTATAGTTCCAGACCACTTTACACCTAATAAAGATATAAAGGCAGCGGAACAATGTAAGTTCATAAGGAACTTTGCAAAAGAAAAAGAAATTACAAATTTCTTTGAAGTAGGTGAAATGGGAATAGAACATTGCTTAATACCTGAAAAGGGCTTGGTAGTTGCAGGAGATGTGGTAATTGGGGCAGATTCACATACTTGTACCTATGGAGCACTAGGAGCTTTTTCAACAGGTATTGGCTCAACAGATATGGCAGCTGGTATGGCAACAGGAAAGTGCTGGTTTAAAGTTCCATCGGCAATAAAATTTGTACTCAGAAATAAACCATCAAAATGGGTAAGTGGAAAAGATATTATTCTTCATATAATTGGAATGATTGGGGTAGATGGAGCTCTTTATAAATCTATGGAGTTTGTAGGAGACGGAATACAATATTTATCAATGGATGATAGATTTACAATGGCAAATATGGCAATTGAGGCTGGTGGAAAAAATGGAATTTTTCCAGTAGATGAAAAGACAATTGAGTATTTAAAAGAACATTCAACTAGAGAATATAAGGTTTATGAAGCAGATGAAGATGCAGAATATGATGAGGTTTATGAAATAGATTTAAGCAGCTTAAGACCGACAGTTGCATTTCCACATTTACCAGATAATACGAGAACTATTGATGAAGTTGGGGATGTTGTTATAGATCAGGTAGTTATAGGTTCTTGCACAAATGGTAGAATATCAGATTTAAGAGTTGCAAGAGATATACTTAAAGGCAAGAAAGTGAAAAAAGGAGTGAGATGTATAGTCTTCCCTGGAACTCAAAAAATTTATCTTCAAGCTTTAGAAGAAGGAATAATTAAGGATTTAGTAGAAGCTGGAGCTGTTGTTTCTACACCAACTTGTGGACCATGTTTAGGTGGCCACATGGGAATACTTGCAAAGGGTGAAAGGGCTGTATCAACAACCAACAGAAATTTTGTTGGTAGAATGGGGCATGTTGAATCAGAAGTTTACTTAGCAAGTCCAGCAGTTGCAGCAGCATCAGCAATAACAGGAAAAATAACAAATCCAGAGTTAATTTAAGGGGGAGATATAAATGAAAGCAGTAGGAAAAGTTTTTAAATATGGAGATAACGTAGATACAGATGTAATTATTCCAGCAAGATATTTAAATACATCAGATCCAAAGGAACTAGCCAGTCACTGTATGGAGGATATTGATAAAGATTTTGTGAAAAAGGTAGAAGCTGGAGATATTATCGTTGCAAATAAAAATTTTGGATGTGGCTCTTCAAGAGAACATGCACCAATAGCAATTAAAGAAAGTGGAGTAAGTTGTGTTATTGCAAAAACCTTCGCAAGAATATTCTATAGAAATGCTATAAATATTGGACTTCCAATTTTAGAATGCGAAGAGGCTGTAGATAAAATAGATGCAGGGGACAAACTAGAAATAGACTTCACAACTGGAGTAATAACAAATCATACAAAAAATGAACAATACCAAGGGGAACCTTTCCCGGAATTTATGCAGGAAATAATAAACTCAAATGGGCTAGTGAATTACATTAAAAACAAGAATAATTCAGTTAGGAGTTAGTAGTTTGGAGTTAGTAGTTTGGAGTGTGGAGTGTTGAGTGTGGAGCTTAATTTAGTCAGTAGTTTGGAGTTTGGAGTTTAGCTTAGTTAGGAGTTGGGGTAAGAAGCATAAGTTAGAGTTAAGAAGTGATAGGTAAGAAGTAATAAGCAAAAAAATATAGTGAACAGTGAACTGAATAGTTGGGGGGATTAAAATGAATTATAAAATAGCTGTAATAGCAGGAGATGGAATTGGTCCAGAAGTTGTTGAAGAAACTGTGAATATTTTAAATTGTGTTGGGGATAAATTTAATCATAAGTTTGAATATGAATATCTTTTAGCAGGAGGTTGTGCAATAGACGAGAAGGGTATACCTCTTCCAGAAGAAACTTTAGAAGCTTGTAAAAAGGCAGATGCAGTTTTACTTGGTGCTGTAGGAGGACCTAAATGGGACAATCCTGATGCAAAAATAAGACCTGAACAAGCCTTATTAGGTCTTAGGGGAGGTCTTGGACTTTTTTGTAATTTAAGACCAGCTCTTTTATATGCCCCATTAAAGGAAGCATCACCTCTTAAGGATTCAATTATAGGAGATGGAATAGATATATGCGTTGTTAGAGAACTAACAGGAGGCATATATTTTGGTGAAAGAGGAAGAGAAGAAATTAATGGTGTTAAGGGAGCTTATGATACTGAAAGATATAATGAAAATGAGGTAAGAAGAATAGGTAAAATTGCCTTTGAAACAGCAATGAAAAGAAATAAAAAGCTAACAAGTATTGATAAGGCCAATATACTGGAAAGTTCAAGGCTTTGGAGAAAGGTAATAGATGAATTGGCAAAGGAATATCCAGAGGTAGAAGTAAATCATATGTATGTTGATAATGCAGCAATGCAGCTTGTAAGAAATCCAAAACAATTTGATGTAATTGTTACTTCCAATATGTTTGGTGATATTTTATCAGACGAAGCTAGTATGATAACAGGTTCAATAGGTATGCTGCCTTCAGCATCATTGGGAGAAGGCAAAAAAGGAATGTATGAGCCAATCCATGGAAGTGCACCTGATATTGCTGGTCAAGGAATAGCTAATCCTCTAGCAACAATATTATCAGCTGCAATGATGCTTAGATATAGCTTTGATTTAGAAGAAGAAGCAAAAGCTATAGAAAAGGCAGTTGTTAGTGTTCTTGAAGAGGGTTATAGGACTGCAGATATTATGAGTGAAGGAAATAAGTTAGTTGGAACAAAGGAGATAGGAAAACTTGTACTAGAAAAAATATTGAGTTAAAGGAAGTGTTATTATGAGAAGTGATGCAATAAAGAAAGGAGCTTCTAGGGCTCCTCATAGATCATTACTTAAGGCAACTGGATTGACTGATGAAGAAATAGATAGACCCTTAATAGGAATTGTAACTTCACAAAATGATATAATTCCTGGCCATATTAATTTAGATAAGATAACAGA
The DNA here is from genome assembly GCF_002285495.1 of Clostridium isatidis. Taxonomy (NCBI): domain Bacteria; kingdom Bacillati; phylum Bacillota; class Clostridia; order Eubacteriales; family Clostridiaceae; genus Clostridium; species Clostridium isatidis. Next base: position 301,007 of record NZ_CP016786.1, read on the forward strand.
AGCTGTAAAAAAAGGCATCCTTCTGAAGGGCGGAACTCCAATAATATTTCCAGCTATAGGAGTATGTGATGGTATAGCAATGGGTCATGAGGGAATGAGATATTCATTACCCACTAGGGAATTAATTGCAGATTCTATAGAGTGTATGGCTAAGGCCCATCAATTTGATGCCTTAGTGTTTATTCCAAACTGTGACAAAATCGTTCCAGGGATGTTAATGGCTGCTTTAAGGCTTAATATACCATCGATTTTTGTCAGCGGCGGTCCAATGTTAGCAGGTAAATTTAAGGGAAAAGAAGTATCTCTTTCAACTATGTTTGAAGCGGTGGGAACTTATGAGAGTGGAAATATATCTAAAGGGGATTTGTTAAATTTAGAAAATAATGCTTGTCCTACATGTGGTTCTTGTTCTGGAATGTTTACTGCAAATTCAATGAATTGCTTGTCAGAAGCTTTGGGGTTAGCTCTACCAGGCAATGGCACAATCCCAGCTGTTTATTCAGAAAGAATTAGACTAGCTAAGATGGCAGGAATGCAGATAATGAATATTCTTAAGGAAGATATAAAACCAAGAGATATAGTTACAAAATCAGCATTAATTAATGCCCTTAAAGTAGATATGGCCCTTGGATGCTCAACCAATAGTATTCTGCATTTATTAGCTATAGCTAATGAAGCAAAAATAGAGTTAAATTATGAAATTATAGATAAGGTATCAGAAATTACCCCTAATTTATGTAAACTTGCGCCAGCTTCAGATACCCACATTGAGGAATTATACTGGGCTGGTGGCATTCAAGCAGTAATTAAGGAACTTTCAAAGAAGGATTTAATAGCTCTTGACTGCATTACAGTTACAGGAAAAAGCCATAGAGAAAATATTAAGGATGCAGAGGTTTTAAATTATGATGTTATAAGACCTATAGATAAGCCTTATAGTGAAATAGGAGGAATAAAAGTTCTTAAAGGAAACTTGGCTAAAGAAGGGGCAGTAGTTAAAAAGTCAGCAGTACTAGAAGAAATGCTGGTTCATACTGGATCGGCAAGGGTGTTTGATAGTGAAGAAGATGCAATAAAAGCTATTTTATCAAGGAAAATAGTTAAGGGTGATGTTGTAGTCATTAGATATGAAGGACCAAAAGGCGGACCTGGTATGAGGGAAATGCTGTCACCAACCTCAGCAATTGCAGGAATGGGCTTAGATAAATATGTAGCCTTGATAACAGATGGAAGATTTAGTGGAGCTACAAGAGGAGCATCTATAGGACACGTTGCACCAGAGGCTGCTGAAGGGGGAGTAATAGCGCTAGTAGAAGAAGGAGACAAAATATCAATAGATATTATAAATGGTAAACTAGAGCTGCTAGTTCCAGAGGAAGTTTTAGAAGAAAGAAGAAAAAGATTAAAAGCTTTTGAACCAAAGATTAAAGAGGGGTATTTATATAGATATTCAAAATTAGTAAGTTCATCAAGCAAAGGAGCAATATTAAAATAATGGACAATTCTCCATTGTTCATTGTGAATTGATAAAAAGGGGGGCTTTTATGTATTTAACTGGGGCAGAAATTTTAGTTAAATCCCTTTTGGATGAAGGTGTTGATACCATTTTTGGATATCCAGGAGGGGCTGTTTTAAATATATATGATGAATTATATAAATACAAAGATAAGATAAGGCATATTTTAATGGCTCATGAGCAGGGGGCAGCTCATGCAGCTGATGGATATGCAAGGGCGACGGGAAAGGTTGGAGTTTGTTTAGCTACTTCTGGCCCTGGGGCAACAAATCTTGTAACAGGAATAGCTACAGCTTATATGGATTCAATACCTATGGTTGCAATAACAGGAAATGTTCCAAGAAATCTGCTTGGAAAGGACAGCTTTCAAGAAGTCGATATAACTGGAATAACAATGCCAATAACTAAGTATAACTATATAGTTAAGGATATAAAGGATTTACAAAAAATAATAAGAGAGGCCTTTTATATTGCTAAGGAGGGGAGACCGGGGCCTGTACTTATAGATATACCAAAAGATATTACGGCTGAAAAAGCTGAATACAAGCCTTTAATACCTAAAAAAGTAGAAAGAAAGGTAAAAAACTTAACAGAAAAGGATTTAGAAAAGGTTGCAAAACTTATTAATGAGGCTAAAAATCCTTTCATCTATGCCGGGGGAGGAGTAGTGGCTTCAGGAGCTTATGATGAACTTATTGAATTAGTAAATAAAATTAATTCACCAATAGCTACATCTCTTATGGCAATTTCAGCTTTTCCACAGGAGCATCCATTATATACAGGAATGATTGGAATGCACGGATCAAAAGCATCAAATATTTTAGCATCAAAGTGTGATCTATTAATTTGCTTAGGTGCTAGATTTAACGATAGAGTTATAAGCAATCAAAAGCATATAAAAAATGCAAAGGTAGTTCATATAGATGTAGATCCAGCTGAAATTAATAAGAATATTAAAGCTGATGCATTTATTATTGGGGATTTAAAAAGTGTTCTTCAAAGGCTTATTTCATTACTTAAAGAAAAGAAAGATGAAGAATGGCTAGAAAAGGTTGAGGAATTAAAGTCATTAAATGTGATAAAAGATACAGATACAGGGGAGTTGACACCAGAATTTTTATTTAAAAAATTAGATGAATTTGATGATGGGAATTTTATAATAACAACAGAAGTTGGACAACATCAGATGTGGGCAGCTAAATATTATAAGTTTAGGAAACCTAGAAGCTTTATATCTTCTGGAGGACTTGGAACAATGGGATATGGTCTTGGGGCAGCCATTGGGGCTCAAGTTGCTTTAAAGGATAGAAGAGTAATTAATATAGCTGGAGATGGGAGTTTTGGAATGAACTGCAATGAATTAGTAACTGCAGTTAAAAATAACTTACCTATTATAGTAATAATTTTTAATAACAATTCCTTGGGGATGGTAAGACAATGGCAAAGTTTATTCTATGAAGAAAGATATTCTTATACAACCTTAAACAGGGCAACTGACTTTGTTAAATTAGCAGAAGCTTTTGGCGGTAGAGGCTATAGAGTTTTTAGAAAAGAAGATTTAAAGGATGTATTAACACAGGCATTAGAAAATAAGGGTCCTGTTGTAATAGATTATGTTGTTGATAATGATAGAAAGGTATTTCCAATGGTTGCACCAGGTGCAGCAATTGATGAAATAATAAGTGAAGAAAATATAAATAATTAGGGGGATGTAAAATGGCAAAAATGTATTATGAAAAAGATACAAATTTAAAGTTATTAGAGGGAAAAAAGGTAGCAATAATAGGATATGGCAGCCAAGGTCATGCTCATGCATTAAACTTAAAGGAAAGCGGAGTAGATGTTGTTGTTGGTCTTTATGAAGGAAGTAAATCTAAAGAGAGAGCCGAAAAGGCAGGATTAGAAGTTTTAACTGTAGCTGAAGCTGCAAAATTAGCAGATGTTATAATGATACTATTACCAGATGAAAAACAAGCAGCTGTATATAAATCAGAAATTGCACCAAATTTAGAAAAGGGTAATGCGCTTGTTTTTGCTCATGGATTTAATATCCACTATGGTCAAATTGTTCCGCCGGCAGATGTAGATGTATTTATGTGTGCTCCAAAGGGCCCAGGCCATATGGTTAGAAGAACTTATACAGAAGGTTCTGGAGTTCCATGTTTAATAGCAGTTTATCAAGATGCAACTGGTAATGCAAAAGATTTAGCATTAGCATATGCAAATGGAATTGGAGGAGCTAGAGCAGGTATCTTAGAAACTACTTTTAAAGATGAAACAGAAACAGATTTGTTTGGAGAGCAGGCTGTTCTTTGTGGAGGAGTTACTGCCCTTATAAAAGCAGGCTTTGAAACATTAGTAGAAGCTGGATATGCTCCAGAAAATGCATATTTTGAATGTCTGCATGAAATGAAACTGATAGTAGATTTAATGTACCAAGGTGGTATGGCAGCTATGAGATATTCCATTTCTGATACAGCTGAATATGGTGATTATCTTGTAGGAGACAGAATTATCACAGAAGATACTAAGAAAGAAATGAAAAAGGTATTAAAAGAAATTCAAGATGGAACTTTTGCTAAGAATTGGCTTTTAGAAAACCAAGTTGGAAGACCAATGTTTAATGCAAGAAGAAGATTAGAAGCAGAACACCCAATTGAAAAGGTAGGAAAAGAATTAAGAGAAATGATGAGCTGGATTGATACTAAAAAGTTAGATTAAAGATATAAAAGGGGCAATATCAAGAAATTTTGATATAGCTCCTTTTATAATTATATAATAAATGCAGACACTAATACTTGATATTTTAAATAAGGAAACTTACAATGGTAATAATATAAAATATTAATTAATAAAAATTATTTGTTTTAAAGTTATAATTATAAAAGTTAGGAGCTTAATTAAAGAGTAATTATGAAAAATGGATTTAATAAATTTATAAAATTAATCAAAGGTAAAGATAAAAATATAGAGAAGGGAAGTGATAATATGAAAAATAAGATGCCTGTTATATTTATAGGTCATGGAAGTCCTTTAAATATGATTTTAGATAATGATTATACAAGAGATTTAAGTGAATTCGGAAAAAGCTTAGAAAGGCCAAAGGCAATACTTGTAATATCAGCCCATTTTTATACAAAGGGTTCATATATAACTTATTCAGATAAACCTAAACAAATATATGATTTTTACGGCTTTCCAGATGAAATGTACAAAATGGAGTATAGACCAGATGGGGGAAAAGAATATGCATTAAAAACATATGAGCTCTTAAAGGATTTTGGAGTTAAGTTAACAGAAGATTGGGGATTAGACCATGGTTCTTGGGGAATATTGCATTTTTTATTCCCTAAAGCAGATGTGCCAACTTTCCAACTAAGTATAAATGCTGATTTAACAGAAGAAGAACATTATAATATGGCAAAGAAATTATTAAAATTAAGAGAAGAAGGAGTTTTAATAATTGGAAGCGGCAATATATCCCACAATTTAAGAGTAATGGAATATGAAATGGATGCTAAGCCTCTTGAATTTGCTTTAGAATTTGATGAATATATTAAAAAGTCATTATTAGAGGGAAATCATGAAAATGTGATTAATTATAAAAAATTAGGAGAAATAGCAAGTCTAGCAGTTCCAACTCCTGATCATTATCTTCCGCTGATTTATACAATAGCCCTTCAAGAAGAAGGAGAAAAAATAGATTTTATTCATGAAAACATACAAAATGGTTCAATGGCTATGAGAAGTTTTATAATCAATTGATAGTTACCAATTGATAATTAAGGAGAACTTTCTCTTTATTTTACATTTAAAATTTTAACTTATATGATATAACTTATGTGATATAATAATGCTGGATTAAATGTTGTCCAATAATTATATATATATTTAATACAATAATTTTATCTGAAAGGAAGTATTGAATTTGAAAATAAAAAGTTTTCTAAAGCTAGTAGAGATACAAACAAAGGCTGCAAGTGTAATTCCATATTTTTTAGCCTCCTTATTTGTATATTATAGATATAATATTTTTAATTTTAAAAATGCAATAATAATGTTTTTCTCAATGCTTATTTTTGATATGACAACTACAGCAATAAATAATTATATAGACTATGCAAAGGCAATAAAAAAAGAAGGATTTGGATATGAAAGTCATAATGCAATTGTAAGAGATAAATTAAATCCAGATCATGTAAGATATTTAATATATGCAATGTTAGGAACAGCAGCTCTTTTAGGATTATTATTAGTTGCAAATACAAATATTGTGGTTTTATTACTTGGTGCATTAGCCTTTGTTATTGGTATTACTTATACCTTTGGACCAATTCCAATTTCTAGAACTCCCTTTGGGGAATTATTTTCCGGTCTTGCAATGGGATTTTTATTAACTTTTATAACTATGTATATACATATATTTGACAGAGGGATATTAAATATCGATTATACAAATTTTAATAGTATAAATATAGTATTTAACTTAAAAGAACTTGTTATTTTATTTATAGTTTGCTTACCTGCAATAACAGGAATTGCAAATATTATGTTGGCAAATAATATCTGTGATATAGAAGATGATATAGTAAATAAGAGATATACTCTTCCAATTTATATAGGCAAGGAAAATGCCCTTAAATTATTTAAGTGGCTATATTATATTGGTTATATGGCAATTGTTATAGCCGTTGTTATTAGAGTTCTTCCTCTTTATTCTCTTTTATCAGTTTTAGTACTAAAAAAGGTCAAGGAAAATATAGATAAATTTAATGAACTTCAAACTAAAAAAGATACTTTTGGATTAGCAGTTGAAAACTTTGCCCTTACTAATATTGTACTAGCTATTACTATTTTAGTTGGAGTAATAATATAATGAATTATGTTTATATGTTAGAATGTTCTGATGGAAGTTTATATACAGGATGGACAAACAACTTAGAAAAAAGAATTGCAGCTCATAATAATGGAAAGGGAGCAAAATATACAAGGGTAAGGCTTCCAGTAAAATTAGTTTATTATGAAGAATATGAAGATAAAATAGAAGCAATGAAAAGGGAATATGAAATAAAACAATTATCAAGAAAAGAAAAGGTAAAGTTAATTAAATTTCAATAAAATATTATAGTAAATTTATATTTAATTATGGGATTAATGCAAAAAATGGAATGTTGAAAGTATTTTTTGTAATAATCCTTTTTTATTAATTAAAATATAAACTATTCAGGAAATTAAGTAAAAAATATAAATGTATTCAATATATTTACAAAAAAGTTAATTTTATTGTATAATAAGAAGACAATTTAATACTTGTGGGGGAAAATATATGAATATATTGTTAGTAGAAGATGATACACTTCAAAGTAGTATATTAAGAAAAATAATAGAGAAGAACTACATTGATATAAGAGTATATGAAGCAAAATCTGAAAAAGAAGCCATGTATATAATTGAAAAAGAAGAAATAGATTTATTCTTTATAGAGATGAACATAAAGCAGAAATCTGGATTAACATTAGCAGAGAATATAAGAAAAATTGAAAAATATGAATTAACTCCTATAGTTTTCATTAGTAAAGAAATTGATTATATTATAACAGCATTTAAAAAAGTTAATTGTTATGATTTTTTAACAAAACCAATAAGTGTAAATAATATTAAAAAAATAATTGATAAGTTTTTAAGGCATAAAAATAAAATTACTAATGAAAGTTATAATTTTTTTAAAACCATAGATGGTAATGATGTAAGGGTATATACAAAAGATATAATATTTATAGAGTTTTATTTAAAAAGCTGTATTTTACATACTTTGCATGGAGAATACAAAATAAAATCAGATGGATTAAATAAAATACTTGATAAAATAAATAATGACAATATTATACGAACTCATAAATCTTTTGCAGTAAATTTAGAACATATAAAAGAAATAAGAAAAGTCAATTTTAAACTTTGGGAAATAAGTTTTTACAATTATGATAAAACAAGCGAATTAAGTTATAGTTATAGAAAATATATAAAGAATATTATTAAGTAAATCATTAAAGTAAGGATTAGAATTTTTATTTATGCTAATCCTTACTTTTTATTATTAAACTAAAAAATTAAGGATTATATATAGAAATAAAAATTGCACTAAAAGGAATTTTATTCCAAAAAATTCTTTTCGATATAGATTTTTTATATTTCCCTCTAAAATTTAACATAATAAATTCTTCTTTTATTAGAATAATTATAGAAAGTAGAGGAAAGGTTAATCCATTGGAATAAAAAATTAACTTGAATTAAAAGAAAATTAGGTAGGTAAAGTTTAGCATACATAGCGCGCGGATTAATTAAGTGTATGTTAAATATTTGTATATATCTAATATTCTTTTAAAATATATAAATAATGGAGGAGAATTATGAGCGCTTTTGTATTAAGCAGAGAGTATGAATTACAATTACCAATCAGCTATGTAGATATTGACAGAGCTGAAATGGAGTATGTTGATGGGGGATATTCTATCCCTGTGAATGTAGCGATGTTATCATCTGCATATTGTCTTTCCTATGCAACAACCTTATGGATTCAAGGCGTAATTTCATTTTCCAACATCTTAGTTATTGCGAAAGAAATTAGAGGACATGCTGCAGCATATTATGGATTATCTGGTTTATCAGCGTTAGGAATTTCTAACAGCACATTAGAAGAAATGAAGAGAAGTGCTAATCCAATCGATATAAGAGATGGATATGATCCAAGATGGTATGTTGTAGCTGCTTGCGAACTAATCTGGACATTACCAGGTTAAAAAATAAAATTTAAGGATAGCAAGTGAAAAAAATAATATTAGGAATAAGCATATTATTTATCAGTATTATAAGTATTATGCTTTTAATAGCAGTAAAAGAACAAAGGGATATAGTTGCAAGATATATAACTGATGAGCATTATAGGTATAAGCCGGTTGAAATGAAAGATGAAGTATATTTTCCATCAACTGTTGACTTAGGTAATGAAAATGGTTTGAAAGAAATAGGTTACTTAAGTGTAAAAAATAAAAGCATAGTTAATGATTTATTATTAATTGTGGGAAAAGTACTTGTTGATGAGAGTGATAAAAACTATACTCATTTTTCTGTTATAGATGATTTTGCAATGAATTATACTAAAGGAGAATATTTGCAAGATAAGAGTATAATTAATTATACTATGAATAAGTATAATGACTTTGTTCTTTGCAATGATAAAAATGATCTTGAAACTAGAATTACACTAGAAAAAGATGTGTTATATATGCTTCAAGATGAGTTTAAAACTATAGAATATAAAGCAGATGATTTCAAAAATAGTGATGATAGATATTATATATATGTTAATTCACCGCAAAAGAAATTACATGGTAGAACTTTTGATGATCCAATAATATTTATGGGATGTATATTAGTTAAAGATAACAAGTTATACTATGGAAATTTTGATAATGAAATAAAAGGTGAATTATTAAATAAAATAATATTATATATAAAATAAATTATCACAATTTTTGGATATGAAAATATTTTATAGTACTAATTGTTCTTAGAAACAAAGGCTTCCGGTTCTTATTATAACACCTGAAGTTATAATAAAATCGGAAGCTATTATTTTGTTAAAGTAAGGATTAAAGTTATTTATAATATTTAAAACAAAACTAAATTGACAAAAAGTGGATTTAAGGGAATATTAATTTAAGATATTCCTTTTAATATTTATTCTTTATATTTTATTCCCAAAATTAACACAATTTCTTTCCTTTTTATTAAAATATTTGTAGAAAATGGAGGAAAGATTTTATGAGAAATAAATATTTAGTGAAACAGCATGATATAACAGATTGTGCAGCAGCAAGTTTAGCAACAATATGTATGTATTATAAAAAAGAAATAACTATAACAAAACTAAGAGATATACTTGGAACTGATATAAAAGGAACAACTTTAGCAGGTTTAGAAAATGGTGCAAAAAAATTAGGCTTTGATACTAAAGCTATCAGAGTTGATAAAGAGGGATTTAAGAGCAAATATACACTTCCTGCAATCGCTCATGTTATTACAAAGGAAGGACTGACACACTTTGTGATTATACACAAAGTCAAAAAGGAAGAAGTAATAATATTAGATCCTGCTAAGGGAAAAGAAAAGGTTAACATTGATAAGTTTTTTGAAAGTTTTGATGGAATATTACTTTTATTAGTACCAAATAAAGAATTTAATCCTGGCAAAATAAAAGGGCAAGGTATTCTTAATAAGTTTATTCAATTATTACTTCCTCAAAAGTCACTTTTTATATATAGCATAATAGCATCAGTTATATTAACTATATTGGGAATAGCATCTTCATTCTTTAATAAAATTCTTATGGATGAAATTCTTCCATATAGTTTAAAAAATCAACTTAATATTTTTGTAATAGGATTTTTGGTTTTAGGAATAACTCAAATAGGACTTGGGGCAATAAGGCAGCATATGCTTTTATATTTATCACAGAAAATTGATATTCCTTTATTATTAGGTTATTTCAAGCATGTTTATAAACTGCCTATGAAGTTTTTTGCAACGCGAAAGGTAGGAGATATATTAACTAGGTTTAGTGATGCCTTTACAATAAAAAATATACTAACTTCAGTTTCTTTATCATTATTAATGGATATTGTTCTGGCAGTAGCATCAGCTTCTATTCTATATGTAATGAATCAGAAGTTATTTATTGTAATATTAGTTTTAACCTTAATTAGTGCAGCTTTAATATATATATTTAAACATCCTTATAAGAAAATTAATATAGAACAAATGGAAGCAGGAGCCAGATTAAATAGTCAAATTATAGAAAGCTTAAGAGGAATTGAAACAATAAAGGTAAATTCGGCAGAAGAAAAAAGTATAGAAAAGTTAGAAAATGAATATATAAGAAATTTAAGAATTGCCTTCAAAGAAGGAGTTCTGTCTAATATTCAAGGATCTATATCAGGAGCAGTATCTACCATGGGTAATCTTGTACTTATGTATATTGGAGCAAGAATGATAATGGATGGAGATATAACTTTAGGAAGTCTTATGGCATTTACAACTTTATCAGGATATTTTATGGATCCTATTGGAAGACTTATAAGCCTTCAATTAAGTATTCAAGAAGCTAGTATTTCCTTAAAAAGAATTTCTGAAATATATGAAGTTGAAAAAGAACAGCTTGAAGAAGATTTTGATAAGGTAAAACTAGAAAAGATAGATGGAGATATAGAACTTAATAATATTACTTTTAGATACGGAAGCAGATCACCAGTTTTAAAAAATGTAAGTATAAAAATACCTAAAGGTAAGAAAGTTGCTTTAGTTGGTGAATCAGGAAGCGGAAAAACTACAATATCTAAGTTAATATTAAAGTATTATACTCCTGAAGAAGGAAAAATAAATATTAATGGATATAATATTGAAGAGTTAGATTTATATAATTTAAGACAGAATATTTCTTATGTTCCTCAAAATGTGGAACTATTTTCAGGAACTATTAAGGATAATATAACTTTAGGAAGACCAAATGCAAGTTATGAAGAAATAAAAGCAGCTTGTGAAAATTCAGGCTGCAGCGAATTTATTGAAAGGCTGCCTGGTAAATATGGAACCTTCTTAGAAGAAGCTGGTGGCGGGCTATCAGGTGGTGAAAAACAAAGGCTAGCATTAGCAAGAGCCTTAATTAAGAAGTCTAAATTTATGATATTAGATGAAGCTACTAGTAACTTAGATTTTATAAGTGAAGCAAAAGTATTTAACACTTTATTTAAAAAGGGAAAAAATATAACAATGCTTATAATAGCCCATAGACTTTCAACTATTAGAAATTGCGACATTATTTATGTTATGGACAAGGGTAGAGTAGTTGAAGTTGGTGACCATGAAAGCTTGTTAAGGAAAAAGGGTTATTATTATAGATTATATATAAGTCAGGTAGGATCTTTTGAAGAAAAAGAAATAGTATTTAATGAAAATTTAAATATGGGTACAGAAGATGTCTCTTCTAAAGAGATTAAGTTAGAAGAAGATATTATAGAGGAGGGTGAAATTTATGAGTACAATTGAAAAAATAATAGTAAGGGAAAATAAAACTTTAAAGTTAAATAACGTTTTAATAAGAGAAGTAAGTGAAAATGAATTAATTGATATCGAAAGAATAAGTTACATGATGGATAGCTATATAAAATCAAAAGGCGCTTCAACTATTGGACCAATGATTAATTATTCTGGAATTGAAACTGATGAAAATGGTGAGGCTAAGATAAAAATGAAATTAATGGTTCAACTTAAGAATTCAATTTATAAAGTTGAAAAGCCTTATAGTATAAAGCCGCAAATTAGGGTAACAAATTGTTTATTTGCAAGGTTTACTGAAAAACAAGAAAATCTACAATATGCTTATCAAAAACTTGGTGTATATGCTTTTGAAAATGATATAAAGTTAAAAGGAGACTCATATACAGTTTTTGTTAAGCAAGAAGAAGATAATATAGTGGCAGATGTATTTATGGAAGAAGCGAAAGGTGGAGAATTACTTGAAAGTATATAATTTAAATGAAATTACTGATAGTAAAGTACTTTATGATAAAAAGCCACCAGCTTTTATGAATTATATTATTTTGATAGTTTTAGCATTAATAGTTGCAGCTTTAATTTGGGCAAATAAATCTGTAAAAACATATATGGTAAAGGGACAAGGTCTAGTTGTTTCAGAAAATAAGTCTCATATTATGACTAAAGCATCAGGAGAAATAAAGGAAGTATTCATTGAAGAAGGAAGTGAAGTAAAAGAAGGAGATGTACTATTTACAACAAATAGTTTAGAAACAGACCTTCAGTTAGAGCAAGTAAATTCGCAAATAGATACTTATAGTAGAAGAATTGAATTATTGAAAGCAGCAGAAGAAAATGCAGCTAATGGTACAAATTATTTTGATAGATATGATGAAGCAGAAAATGAATTTTATAATAGATTAAATCAAGCCTACATGGCAAGAAAGGAATTTGATGTAGATGAACAGTCGTTAAAAGACCAAGGATATGAGCAAAAGCAAATAGATGAGTTTGTAAAAACACAAAAAAATAAAGCAAATGAACATTATTATAGAACTATTTCAGAGTTTTCTAATGAGAGAAATCAATATGAAGTAGAGCTTTCAAAATTAGTTTCACAAAAAGAAGCCTTAGAGAAAAGTAAAGAGCAATATCAAGTAGTAGCTCAAAAAGGTGGAACAGTACATTTAAGCACACCATTAACAACTGGAATGGTAATTCAGGGAGGAAGCTTAATTGGAACAATAACTAGCAAGGAAGAAGAATTAATTATAGAAACAATGCTACCTTCTAGTGATAGACCAAGAATCCATGTTGGAGATGAAGTTTCATTAGCAGTTGGGGGTCTTAACCAAGCAGAATATGGAACAATACCTGGTAGTGTCATTAGTATTGATGAAGATGCAACCATTGATAATGAAAATGGAAATGTATATTTCAAAGTAAGGGTTAAGCCTGAAAAAACATATCTAGAAGATTCTAAAGGAGAAAAAGTTAATTTAAGCTTAGGAATGGTAACAGAAACAAGAGTTAAATATGAAAAGATAACTTATATGAAATACCTATTAGAATTAATAGGAGTAAAGTTTAGTTAATTAATTTGCATTAAAAGAAAATTAGAAAGATAAATTTTAGCATACATAGCGCGCGAATTAATTAAGTGTGTGTTAAATATTTACAAATTTCTAATATTCTTTTAAAATATATAAGTAATGGAGGAGAATTATGAGCGCTTTTGTATTAGGCAGAGAATACGAATTACAATTACCAAATAACTATGTTGAAATTGACAGCGATGAAATGGAGTATGTTGATGGAGGTGGTGTTTATAACTGGATAGTTGCAGGAGCTGTAAACATCGTATTTGCTGCTGCTTTTGGTGGGGGAGCTATAACGTTGGTTAAAAGTATAATTAAATCACTTGGTTCAACCAATGTAAAACAAAAAATTGTAGGAGCAATTACAAAATATATTGCAGTTCAAGCAGCAAATAGAATAGCAGGAATGGTATTAGGAGCAATTTGGGGAATAGCCTCTGGTTCTATAGGAGACTTTGTTGCAAATATATGGGATGCTAATGATACGGTACGCTATAACGGGGTTTGTAATGCGTTGTGGTAATATAAATAAAATTGATATATTAAGTTTATTTATATTTATAATTATAGCCTCATTTACTTTATATGTAAGAAATCCAGCATTAGTAAAGTATTATTGGATTTTATATATTGTAGAGTTTTTTATAGGAGTATATATAGCTATTAGACTATTCTATATTAAGGACTTTTCAATCAAAAATAGAAATAAAATTTAATATGGAGTATGAATAATAATGTAAATTATCAAGAGAGTTAGTGTTAATATCCTAACTCTCTTTTGATAAAAGAATAATTATTAAAAAGTTAAGAGAAAATTTTATACTAAATCTTCTAAAAAGATATTAAATACTTATTAGAAATTATAAGTTTTAGATATTTAAAATTATTAAATATACCCTTAAAATCAATATATAAATAATGGAGGAGAATAAAATGAGCGCATGAGGGTATGCTTTACAATTAGCAAATAGCTATGTTGAAATTGACAATAATGAAATGGAGTATGTTGATGGAGGTGCTTGGAATTCAGTACAAAACATTGGATATGCACTAGATGTTCTAATATGGGTTGGTGGAGTAGTTACTGGAGTTATTGGAATAGTTGGTTCAGTAAGAGAAATATTAAGAAGAAATGCAAGAGGATTAGTTGTGCAAGCAACTAGTACTTTACTAAGGAAAGTTGGCTTATCAGCAGCAGTTTTTTTAGCAAGTAGTATAGTATCTGGATTAGAATTGTTTTTAAATCTTTCGTTGGGGCAAGGAATTGCAATGGTTCTAGATAGAATAGATAAGGTAAGATATAGTGGTGCAATAGAGTTGTGGTAGTTTATATTTGAATAATAAGCATTTTGGAAGGATGAGAAGTATGTGGATAATTGCAAGCCTTTATATTTCTTGTATCATTATATCTATAATAGTATATTTTGTAGGTTGTAATAAAATATCTAGATATGAGATTAATAAAAAGGAATTAGAATATTCAAATGCTATAAAATTATTTAAAACTTCGTTAGGAATTCTAATTATAGGATTCAGTTTATTGACATTAGGATTGATAATAAGAATTATTTAGCGAATAAATATTATGAATTTAAAAAAGTCTAATTAAATTAATAAGCTTTAAAGGAATTATAGTAATAATGATTCTTTTAAAGCTTCTTATTATACAATAAAAGAAATGGCGAGACATAGTAGTTAAGAATATGAATTTCTTTGAAATAAATATTTAATTTTTTAATTTGTAAGGGAAGTATAGAAATTAATTAAAAATATAAAAACGGAGGAGTAAAGATTAAAAAAATAATGTGGACTTGTATATAGTAATCTATTATTTGCTTTTTCGATTATAAAAGAAAAAGAGAAATATTAAAAATAGTGTTATGTAATTTAAATTTAATGTATAACATCATAAATAATATATAGTTTAGGAGAATTATATTTAATATTTCTAGGAGGAGCCCTATCTATTGCTACTACTATGAATATGGAAGGAACTGAGGAAAGAGGTTTTATACCAGTAATATTATCAGTAGCAGTAGCCGTATGGTTTGTTAAAAAGAATTATGAAAACTATATGAGCTTTTACTTAGATAAAAAGTATGCAAAAAAATATTTTTTAAAAATTCAATGTTCGCCTTAACAGGATGTTTAATTTCTCTTATCTTATCTTTTGTTAATATGAGAAGAGAATTATATGATTATATCATTTTTGTGGGAATAGTATTTACAATACCAGCTATAGCTACTATGAGAAAAATGTTCTTAAGGTTAAAAGAGATAAAAGTAATTTCAATAATTATAGGAAATTTAAATCTAGTTTTTATGCCAAATAGCTAATAGTGCTATATTAAATACAACTCTTACAAATCAATTCTTTTCGAAATTAGGCTTGAAAAGCCTAACGCATCAATATATTAAAATTTATTAAACTTAAAGAACCGCCGTGTACCAGACCGGTACGCACGGTGGTGTGAGAGGACGGAAAATAAAATAATTATTTTCCTCCTACTCGATTTTAAGTACAATAAAGAGAAAGCGGTCTTACTAAAATATCTATTAAAATAATGATACAGAAAGTGAATTTTATAATAGATTATCAAAAGCTTATATAGATATAAATGAATTGTACTTAAAAGAAAATTAGAAAGATAAATTTTAGCATACATAGCGCGCGAATTAATTAAGTGTGTGTTAAATACTTACAAATTTCTAATATTCTTTTAAAATATATAAGTAATGGAGGAGAATTATGAGCGCTTTTGTATTAGGCAGAGAATACGAATTACAATTGCCAAATAGCTATGTAGATGTTGACAGGGATGAAATGGAGTATTTAGACGGGGGGCAGTTTTATTCTAAAAATGATTGTCGCCTAGCTTTAGCTGCATTAGCAATAAATCCTTCCACATACCTTAATATTGCAATGTCATATACTTTAGCAAAATTGCTTATTAATAAAGTATCAGCTATGTTTGGAGGCGTGGCTGGATGGGCAGTGGGAGTAGTTCTGACATATGCAGGATCTCAAATAATTACTTTTGGAGCAGCGTTATGCAGAGGGGCAATAAATAGAGGAGTAGATATTTCATGGAATTGGAATATCTTTAAGGACAGTTTAGGAGTTGTATATTCTGTAAGATATTAAACAATTATTTATTTAACTAATATTTATTATAATCATAAATACAATATTTTATTACGAGTATTTAAGAATATATAAAGTAGGTGGATTAAATGAAACAACAAAATATTAATGTGATATATTTCTTATCTAATATTAGTTTTTATTTTTGTATTAGTTATATGATAATAATGGACTACTTGAATTATAATGATTATTTATGGGGAGTAGCAACTTTGGGGTTAGTTCTATCTTTTCTATTTTCATTAATTCCAGATATGTTTATTAATTTAGGTTATAAAATTAATGAGAAAGCAGTTAAGGTTAGTATTTCTAGTAAGGCAATATGCTTAATACTTTTTTTGGGGTTTTGGTCTTATTTAGTTGATTTATATAAATACTTAGCATTAATTTTATTTGCTATTGCTTTTTTATGTGATTCTTACTTCTCTATTAGAATTAGTAGGGAAATAAGCAATTCGGATATTACGTTTAACTCTATAATTAAAAAATTAAAGGAAGTAGATATTGAAAATAAAAGCTCTATCTATAATTTGCTATATAAAAGTTCTGTGGGATTAGTAATTTATATATCATTTCCGAGGGTTGAATTAATATTGAATATAATAGCAAGTATATTAATATTAATTTTTGAATTAAATATTATAAGGAAAATGAAAGTAGAGATAAATAAAGCTTATCCTCAAAAAAATAAAGAGGTAAATAAGTTATTGTGCATTATTATGATTAATATTTTCATAATAATAGCATTAAATATGAGTGGAATAAAAATATTTTTTAACTGCATAATTATAGGTTTGAATTGGGTTATTGTATCAGATAATATTTTTCCCAAAACCACATCTTTTAAACTTTTTAAATTTTTTAACTAGTTAATATTGTGTAGATGTATGGATTTTTATAAATAGTTTCAAAAAGAAAGAGTTTTAAATGAAATTATAAATTCATTTAAAGCTTATTTTTTTATATTTAAATTTATTTTATAAAAATAAATAACATTTTGTGGTATAATTAGTAAAATTGGTAATGAATATATGAGTGAGATTTGTGATTATATAACAATATTATATTTTTTATATATAAATTACAAAGAGAGGTGAAATAGGTTGTCAAATAATTTTAAAATAACTATAGTAAATAAAACTAAAATACTTGAAGATTATGATGGAATAAAGATTTTTATTGATGGTTTTGAAATTAAGCCTGGAAAAAAGTCTTATAATTATACAACATATGAAGGAAAACATACTATAAGAATAGAGCAAAAAAAATTTTATAAAAATAGGTATTTTTATCTTATTGCTCCTTTGTTGATATTTGATATATCTGCTTTAGAGAAAACACCTCTTTATGCAGTATATGAAGCAGAATTCTTCCTAGATAAGGATATAAATATAGATGTAATACTTAAAAAAGGCTTTATAAAGCCTAGGAAGTTTATAAAGACAATAAATTATTATTTTAATGTTACTTTTGATAAAGATGTAAAAGTAAATCTAGTAAATAATGATTTTATTGCAACAGATAAAGAAAGAAAACGTTGGTTATGGTTAAGTGTTACTGCTATAACATTTCCTACAACTTTATTAATGCTCTTGTTTGGAATTCTAGCTATTAAATTATTTGAACAAAAAGCTTCTACAAGTATGCAAATATTTTTTACTTCTTTAAGTGTAATCTTTGGTATAACTTATATATTTTTATTAAGCAATTATTATGCAAATTATAAGAATAAAGGATATAAGATAATGAAATAAAATTTAGATATATAAATATTTATCCATTATAATTAGGAATTACTTTTAAGAGTAAATAGACAATTTTCCTAAGAGTAGTAATAAAAGGAAAGGCTAGTAGGGAATTATGAATAAGAATATAAAATTATTAAGCAGATTAAATGTTTTAAGTTATACAGTAATGTTATTTATGTATGCTTTAGTAAAAAGTAATAGTTTAGATAATTTAAATAATTTAACTAAATTTTTTATAGGAAGCAGTCCATTATTATTTATGATAATAACAAGTTTTATATTAGCAAGTGATGCGAATAAGGAATTTAAAGCAATAAAATATGCAGCTAGATTAGACTGGGGAGTTAGATTAGCAGCTTTTGTAATAATTTTATTTGAAATTTCCTATGGTTTTAACAATATGTACTTATCATTAGGAATAATTTTAATTTTATTTATAATAAATTGTATTCTTGAAAATATAATGAACAGAAAATTACAGGAATATGAAAAGTATTTAGTTAATAAGGAAGATAAGAAAAAAGAAAAAATATCATATTTAGAAAAATCTAATTTAAGAAATATGGTTAAAGCAGCTAATTCCTCTTTGTTTTCTTATTTTATATTTGTAGGAATATCACTATCTATTGCTAACACTAAGAATATGGAAGGAACTGAGGAAAGATATTTAATCCCAGTAATATTATCAATAGCAGTGGCAGTGTGGTTTGCTAAAAAGAATTATGAGAACTATATGAATTTTTATTTAGATAAAGAGTATGCGAAAAAAATATTTATAAGAAATTTCATATTTGCTTTAGCAGGATACTTAATTTCTCTTATCTTGTCTTTTATCAATATGAAAAGGGAATTATATGATTATATAATTTTTATTGGTATAATCTTTACAATACCAGTTATAGTTACTATGAGAAGGATGTTCCTAAGGTTAAAAGAAATAAAAGATGCTATAGGTAAAGAAGATTATAATTATTTTATTTTAAAGAAGGATTAGCTCCTTCTTTTTTATTTTATAAATATATCTTGAAATCAAGATATATTTATTGTATAATTATCTTGAAATCGAGATAATATAACTGTAAGGTGATTGCATGAAGGACATAAATTTAAACATAGTATTAGCTATGGTTAGGACTTATAATGGTCTTATTTCTAAAATTGAAAAAAATGTTCAGGAAAATGGACTAAATTTAAGTGAGTTTGGTGTTTTAGAATTTATTTATAATCAAGGTCCTCAGCCAGTTCAAAAAATAGCAGATAAGATATTGGTTACAAGCGGAACTATAACTTATGTAATAAATAAATTAGAAAGCAAAAATTTAGTTATAAGAAAAAAATGCGAAAAAGACAAGAGAATATTTTATGTTTCCTTAACTAAGGAAGGAGAAGAACTTATATCAAGGGTTTTTAAAAAGCATAAAGAATTTTTAAATGACCTTTTATCAGAGATGGATGAAGAGAGTAAAAGAAGTTTGCTTACTAATTTGATTAAAATGAGAAAAATATTGAAATAATAAGTTTGAAACTTTTTTAAGAACAATGAAAAGGAGAGATAATTATGAGTAAGGATTTTTTTACAGCGGTAGAGGAAAGAAGAAGTATATATTCAATAGGTAAGAATGTAGATTTAGCAGAGGATAATATAAGAGGTATTGTGGAACATGCAATAATACATGCACCAACAGCTTTTAATTCTCAGAGCGGAAGAGTATTACTTTTGTTAGGTAAGTCTCATGATAAGCTATGGGATATTACAATGGAAGCTTTAAGAAAAGTAGTTCCAGCAGAGAATTTTTCATCAACAGAAGCTAAGATAAATTCTTTTAAGGCAGGTTATGGTACAGTTGTATTTTTCGAAGATCAAAATGTAATAAAAACTTTACAAGGAAAATTTGAATTATATAAAAATAACTTCCCAATTTGGTCAGAGCAAGCAACAGGAATACTTCAATATTTAGTGTGGACAGGATTTTCAGTAGAAGGAATAGGAGCTTCTCTTCAACATTATACAGAACTTATAGAAGAAGAAGTTAAAAAGCAATTTGATATTCCAACTAATTGGAAGATGACAGCTCAAATGCCATTTGGAAGCATAGAAGCAGCAGCTGGGGAAAAAGATTATATGGATCTTTCAAACAGATTATTAATTAAGAAATAAAATATAAATACTAAGATGGCTATGATTTATTTAAATCATGGCTTTTCTTTTTATATTATCAATCTATTTACAAAAATTCCCTTATAAAATATAATTAAATAAATTAAAGCTTAGGAGGGATTAAATGAATTTTTTAAAAGAAGTAAAATTAAAAAATGGAAAAACATTAATACTTAGAAGACCAAATGAGGAAGATGCTCCTAATATGATAGAGTATTTAAATATTATAGGTGGAGAAAGTGATAATTTACTTTTTGGAGAAAATGAATTTAGACTTACAGTTGAAGAAGAGAAGGAATATATTAAAAGTATAAATAAAGATAATAATTCCCTTATGTTAGTTGGAATAATTGATGAAAAGATAATTAGTGTTTCACAAATAAGTTCCTTTAATAGAAAAAGAATAATTCATAATGCAGATATATCTATTTCAGTTAAGAAGGAGTACTGGGGACAAGGTATTGGCAGTGTAGTTATGGCAGAATTAATTGAATTTGCAAAAAATACTGGAGTTATAAAAAATATATTTCTTGGAGTTAGAGAGGGCAATATTAACGCAATTAGATTATATGAAAAACATGGTTTTAAAAAAGTAGGTTTTCATAAAAACTTCTTTAATATAAATGGTAAATATTATGATGAAATACTAATGGATTTATATTTAGAATAGATAATAGTAGAATTAAAAAACTATAAATAATTTTTTAATTCTATTATTAATTTACTCATTATTAATGCAGATTTGCTTTCGCTTTCATTATTGCAAATAAAGCAAATTTTATCTTTCTTAGTTGAAATATTAATTGATGTTTTATTATTATTTTTTTCTATTTCAAAGGAAAGTATATCCCTAATAGAAAAGGCTTTAATATTCTGTTTTTCAGAGAATTCATTTAATTTTGAGCAGTCAATTGCTTTTATATATAGGTGTTCATCAGTAAGGATTAATTTATAGTTATTTTTTATTTTATTACCAGTTACACCAGAAAATAATTTAGTAATAAAATTAGCCGCTATTTTTGAAGCTTTTATTTCTTTGTATGTTATTACACTACATAATGCGGGTTTAATTTCATAAATATTATTCATATTATGATGAACCTCCTATAAAAAAGTTATAGTTATATTATACCTTATTTTACAAATATTTCTATAAGGTATTTTCTTTTTATACAATAATTTTGAAATTATAAAGGAAAAAATGGAGATATATAATATGATTTTTTGCACATACTTTTAAATAGATATACAAGATTTATTTAAAAGAGGTATCAAAAATGAAGAAAAGAATTATTGTTAGTTTAGCATTAGTGTTATTAACAATTTTATTATCTGGCAGAATAATGATTAAGGTGAGTGCTTCTACAAATATGTTCATCTTATCTAATAACAGTTTACTATTTGAAAGAAAAAACATAAAAAATACAACAGAGGATTTTTTAAAGAAATGTGATGATGCAATTTTAAAAGGAGAGGAAGTTGATATATCAAATTATGTAGCAGATGAAAGCTTTAAGCAGTTTATATCTAAAAAGATATATATTATTAATAGACGATATGATAAGTTTGATTTATATGTAGATGATTATAAGCATAAATATGCTTATTTAAATATTGATATTAACGGAAATAAGGCCAATGTTGATTTAAGAGTTGAAAAGGAATATAAATATAAGTTTTTAGATGAGGAAACAAATGAAATTATAGATTATTCAGTAGAGTTAGAAAAGGTAAATAATGATTGGTTAATAAAGGATTGTATTTCCAATGATATTTGGGATTTTGCAATTAATAATGAAAATAATAGAAATGAAGCTATAAATATTGATGAATTTATAAAAAGAGAAGAAAAAGCAATAGATCAGGATAGCAGCAGTTTAAATGGAAATCCGGATAATATAATTTCAGTATATAATTCCAAAAAAGCTGAGCTTAGGGCTTATGATTTTAATAGGACTGCAATGAGGGAATATGCCTTTAAACATTATAATAATCCTAATAAGGCCTTCTATGATTTTACAAATCTAGGAGGAGATTGTACTAATTTTACATCACAAGTAATTCATGCTGGTGGTGCTCCTATGGATAGTGAAGGTAAGTATCAATGGTATTACTATAGTTTAAATAATCGTTCCCCTTCTTGGACTGGAGTTATGTTTTTATATGATTATTTAATTAATAATGATGGCTTAGGACCTCATGGGGTAGATAGTGATTTTTTTAATGTTACAATTGGAGATGTAATACAGATAGATTTTAATGATGATGGTATATTTACTCATTCGCCAGTAGTAGTACAGCCTTACATAAAAGGTTCAGGTGATTTATATACTCTTACAGTGGCAGCACGAAGTTATGATGTTTTTAATAGACCAATATTGACCTATCCAGGAGTTAAGAGATACATCCATTTAACTCAATATTTTAAATAGAAAAAGAGTGATATATGGCAATAGCTTATTTGATACATAAAATAATATTAAAACAATGATTATGGAGAGAGCATATTGGAAAGTAATTTTAATATAAAAGAAGAACTTATTTATTTAGTTCTTTCTATTTTGATATTTATATTGGGCATCTATTTACGTTTTACTAAACATCAATATGGTCCTAAAAATCTATCTAATTGGTATGTAATATTTAGTGTTATTATTATTAATATTATGAATTTTATAAGTAATATAAGAAAGAAAAGAAGATACGCTATTATTGCATCATCAATTTTACTTTTATTCTGCTTAATATTTTTGCTAATTCCACAGATAAAGCTTTTATTAATGCGAATATATATATAATAAGTAATTGATAAGGTTTTTTGAGTGAAAATTTACTAAAATAAATAATTTTATTTAAATTTAGTTTACCCCTTAATTTTAGATTATTAATTAATTTGTTATATAAAATAGAGCATTAATATGATAAAATATAGTAAATTAGTAATAATAGGCTGATTTAAAAAGGGGTTAAGGAGGAAATTTACATGAAAAGAATTAATAAACTTATGAATTCATTAAATTTAGGTATGATAGGAAAAAGAATTGCAAGTATACTTGTTATACTATTAGTTATAGGAATAAGTGTTTCATGTGGAAGTAAACAAAATGAGAATTCTAGTGAAACTAATCAAAATGGAGTAAAAAATGAAGTATCATCTAACGATAAAGATGAAAATGAAAAATTAGAGGAATTGGTAAGCATAAAGAAACAAATATTAGCTTTAGATAAAGAATTTGATACTCAATATACAGAAGGCAATATTGATAAAGATTTAGAATATTATAAAAATAAATTGAAAGAATTAGAGGAAAAAAATGAAAAAGAAGATGAAAATGCTAAGTTAGAAGAACTTATTAGCATAAAAAAACAAATTAAGGCATTAGATAAGGATTTTGATACTGAATATACAGAAGGTAGTGTAGATAAAGACTTAGAATATTACAAAAATAAATTAGAAGAAATTCAATAAAAAAAAGCAGTTTCACAATTTAATTGAGAAACTGCTTTTTCTATACTTTTATCTGTTACTTCATTTGCTACTTGTTACTTTTATCTATTACTTTTTCTTCTTATCTGCTTCCTATGCCTGATAAAATTATCTGTAAAATTTTTGTGTTGCATAGTAAGTGTTACCTAGCTTGTAAACTCCAACACCTATTTTAGTAAAGTTAGTTTATAATATGTTAGCTCTAGGGTTGATGAATTCATCTAGTTGTTCATAAACTGTTCAGTTAGAGAAGAATTTTTTTGTTTCATAGGGTGAACTTATAGTAACACAGATAGGGAGTGACCCAATATGGGATGACTAGTAATTAATAAATATTGTGTTATGGCTAGAAAATCTCGTTCTATAAAGGTATAAATGGTAAGTTCTTCGAAAACTTACTATAAAAGAATTTTGAAATTAATTATCATTTGATGTATATTTTAATGTATATAATATTTGCACAATAAAAGCTATTAAAGTTATAGACTTATGGATAAAATAAAAAATATCACTAAAGGAGTTAAGTTACTTATGAGAAGAATTAAAACTATAGATGGAAATACTGCAGCAGCATATATTTCTTATGCTTTTACAGAAGTAAGTACAATTTACCCAATTACTCCTTCATCACCAATGTCAGAGAAAATAGATGAATGGGTATCAAAGGGTAGGAAAAATATATTTAATGAAAGAGTTAAAATTGTAGAAATGCAGTCAGAAGCAGGGGCAGCAGCTGCCATGCATGGTTCTCTTCAAGCAGGAGCATTAACATCCACTTATACATCATCTCAAGGCTTATTATTAATGATACCTAATATGTATAAAATGGCAGGAGAAAGGCTTCCAGCAGTTATTCATGTAGCATCAAGATCAGTAGCGAGTTCTTCCTTAAGCATTTTTGGAGATCATCAGGATGTTATGGCTGCAAGACAAACAGGTTTTGCAATGCTATGTGAAGCTTCACCACAGGAAGTTATGGATTTAGCTCCAGTCGCTCATTTAACAGCGATTAAGACTAGAATGCCCTTTATTAATTTCTTTGATGGATTTAGAGTATCTCATGAAATTCAAAAGGTTGAACTTTTAGAATATGAGGAACTAAAAAATCTTATAGATGAAGAAGCTTTAAAAAACTTTAGGGAAAATGCTTTAAATCCAGATCATCCTGTAGTTAGAGGAACATCACAAAATCCTGATATCTACTTTCAAATGGCAGAAGCTTTAAATAAATACTATGAAGATATTCCTGCAATTGTTGAAGAATATATGGATAAAATAAAAGAACTAACAGGAAGGGAATATCACTGCTTTGATTATTATGGAGATAAAGAGGCAGATAGAATTATAGTTTCAATGGGATCCTCAGTAGAGGTTATTGAAGAAGCTATAGATTATTTAAGGGCTAAGGGAGAAAAGGTTGGATTAATTAAGGTTAGACTTTATAGACCTTTTTCTATAGAAAGAATGTTAAAGGTAATGCCAAAGACAGTGCGAAAAATTGCTGTTTTAGATAGGACAAAAGAGCATGGATCTATTGGAGAGCCTTTATATCTAGATGTGTTAAGAGCAGTTTCTGAACTTGATGATAGTCCAAAGGTCTATGGAGGAAGATATGGATTAAGCTCAAAGGATATCTATCCAAGAGATGTTATAGCTGTATTTGAAAATTTAAAGAAAGAAAATCCTCAAAATAATTTTACTATTGGAATAGAAGATGACGTAACAAATCTTTCTTTAAAAATAGATGAAGATATAGATATAGAGCAAGAAGGAACTATTGCATGTAAATTTTACGGATTAGGCTCTGATGGAACAGTGGGAGCTAATAAAAGTGCTATAAAAATAATAGGTAATTATACAGATAAATATGTACAGGGATATTTTGCTTATGATTCAAAAAAATCAGGAGGAATTACAGTATCCCACTTAAGATTTGGAGATAAGCCTATAAAGTCTCATTATGAAATAAAAAAGGCAGATTTTATAGCCTGCCATAATCAATCCTATGTAAATAAATATGATATATTAAAGGATTTAAAGCCAAATGGAATCTTTATTTTAAATACCCTTTGGAGTGAAGAAGAATTAGAAGAAAAATTAAATCCAAAGGTGAAAAGATATATAGCAGAAAATAATATTCAATTTTATATTATTGATGCCATAAATATCGCAAAGGAAATTGGCTTAGGTGGAAAAATTAATATGATAATGCAGGCTGCTTTCTTCAAATTAAGCAATATTATAAAGCTTGAAGATGCTGTTGAATATTTAAAGAAAGAAGTAATTGAAGCCTATGGAAGAAAAGGCGAAAAAGTAGTCAATATGAATTTTGAGGCTATAGATAGGGGAATAAGTTCAATTAAAAAAGTAGAAGTAAAGGAAGCTTGGAAAAAGTGTGAAGATATAGATGAAGAAGATAGATCTTATTTACCTTCCTTTATAAAGGAAATTAGTGATCCTATTAATAAATTAGAAGGAAATAGTATAAAAGTTTCAACTATTATTAAAGAAGGAATAGAGGATGGAAGCTTTATGTCTGGAACAACTCAATATGAAAAAAGAGGAATTGCAATTAATGTTCCAGAATGGCAGCCAGATAAATGTGTTCAATGTAATCAGTGTGCTTTTGTTTGCCCTCATGCAGTTATAAGACCATTTTTAGCTACTTCAAAGGAAGTGAAGAGTGCACCTAAGGGATACAAGAGTGTCAAGGCCAATGGTGTAGATAAAAATGGGCCTCAATATCATTATACAATTGGAATTACTCCATTAGACTGTACTGGCTGCGGAAGTTGTGTAGAAATTTGTCCAGCTCCAGGAAAAGCTTTAATTATGAAGGCCTTTGAAAGTCAGAAGGATCAAATTAAAGCTTGGGATTATGCTGTAAGAAGGTTAAAGCCTAAGAAAAATATTTCTGCTAAAACGACAGTTAAGGGAAGTCAGTTTGAAGAACCATTGCTAGAGTTTTCAGGAGCTTGTGCAGGTTGTGGAGAAACTCCATATGCAAAACTTGTTACTCAGTTATTTGGTGATAGACTGATGATTGCTAATGCAACAGGATGTTCTACAATATGGGCAGCTTCAGGAGGTTCAACTGCTTATAAGAAAAATAAGGATGGTCATGGTCCTGCCTGGGCAAATTCCTTATTTGAAGATAATGCAGAATATGGTTATGGGATGTATCTTGGAGTAAAAGCTATAAGGGAAAGAATTGCTAATAATATAAGCTTAGCATTGGAAGAGGAGATTCCTGAAGAATATAAGAAAGTTTTAAAGGACTGGTTAGATAATAGAGAAGTAGGAGAAGGTTCAAGAGAAAGAGCTAATAAGCTCATAGAAGTATTAGAGAAAATTGATTTAGATGTTGCAAAAGAAATATTAAAGGATAAGGAATTCTTTATAAAGAGATCCCAATGGATATTTGGTGGAGACGGCTGGGCTTATGATATTGGATTTGGTGGTTTAGATCATATTTTAGCTTCCAGGGAAAATGTTAATATCTTAATTTTTGATACTGAAATATATTCAAATACTGGAGGTCAATCATCAAAAGCAACTCCACAGGCAGCAGTAGCTAAGTTTGCTTCTAAAGGAAAGAATACAAAGAAGAAGGATTTAGCTTTAATGGCAATGACCTATGGAAATGTATATGTTGCTCAAATTGCTATGGGAGCAAATATGAATCAGACTATTAAGGCTATAGTAGAGGCAGAAAATTATGATGGACCATCTTTAATAATTGCATATGCAACCTGTATAGATCATGGAATAAAGCTTGGTATGGGAAATACTCCATATGAAGAGAAGAGAGCTGTGGATTCTGGATATTGGACACTTTATAGATATAATCCAGAACTTAAGAAGGAAGGAAAGAATCCATTTATCTTAGATTCAAAGTCACCAACTATAAAATTAAGAGATTTCCTAATGGGCGAGCTTAGATATTCTGTTTTAATGAAGACTAATCCAGAAGCAGCGGAAGAAATGTTTAATGAGTTAGAAAAAGAAGCCAAAGAAAGATATAACAGATATAAGCTGTTATCAGAAAATATAATATTCTAATCTTATTTCACAAAGATATAAGGAATTGAATAATATATTTCAGGATTTAATATATTATTGGAGGATAATAAGTGGGATATTATGTAATGGCAGAACCAAATGTAAAGATCTATGTAGAGGATATTAATCCTGATGGAGATAAAACCATTCTATTTTTACATGGCTGGCCTGGTGACCATACTTTATTTGAGTATCAATTTAATGAACTTCCTAAAAGGGGCTATAGGTGCATAGGAATAGATACAAGGGGGTTTGGTATGTCTGATAAGCCTTGGCATGGCTATGATTATAACAGATTAGCAGATGATGTTAAGGCTGTTGTTGATGTACTAAAGTTAAGAGATTTTACTCTAGCAGGTCATTCTACTGGCGGAGCAATGGCTATAAGGTATATGAGTCGTCATAATGGCTATGGAGTATCAAAACTTGTACTTATTGCAGCAGCAGCACCTAGCCTTGTTAAACGTCCTGACTTTGAGCATGGAGTAGATGAGGAAGTAGTACTAAATATCATTAGAGGTACCTATAGTGATAGGCCGCGAATGTTAAGAGATTTTGGTAATAGGTTTTTCTTCCAGCATACAAGTGAAGCCTTTTCTGATTGGTTTTTTCAAATAGGCTTAAAGGCAGCAAGTTGGGCTACAGCAGCAGTTGCTAATACATGGTTAAAAGAAGTTTTATTCTCTGATTTAGAAAAAATAGAAGTTCCTACATTAATTATTCAGGGTATTCATGACAAGATAGTTCCATACTGTTTAAGTGAAGCACAGAATAAAGCAATAAAAAATTCAAGACTTGTACAATTTAAATATAGTGGACATGGAACTTTCTATGATGAAAAGGATAATTTCAATAAAGTTTTAATGGAGTTTGTTGAAGAATAGAATTAAATAAAAATACTTTCTTAAATAAAAGATAAATTTATTTTAAGGAAGTATTTTTATTATACAAACAATTACTTACAATTATATGGATGTATAGTATAATTATGTTAAACTATATAATGATTTAAAGAAGGAGATGAGTAATTTGAAGCAAATAAAAATTTTTACAGATTCAAGTTATAATTTTTTAATGGATGAGGTTAATGAATTTTTAAAGGAGAATTCAGAAAAGGTCGTTGATATAAAATTTAGTTCATCTGGAAATGGAGATGCATATTCAACTTTATATTCAGTAATGATTATTATTGAGGAAGAGTAAAAGATTGCTAAAAGTGCAAAGCACTTTTAGCCTTTATAAATTACTGCATCAATTTTATCTGCAAAATCTTTTTTAATATTTTCAATAGCAATTAGGCTTCCTCTTGCTAAGCCTATACCTAAATCAAGGTAAAGGGAATAATGTTTGTATTTTTTCTTTATAGGTCCTTGTTTTAGATTTATATATTCAATAGATTTAGTTGGAATGATAAATATATTTTTATTTATTAAATCCTTACAATAAACAATAGTATTTTTATTAATAATAAGTTTATATCTCTTATATTGCATATAAGTAATAAAACAAACTATTAAAGATAATAATATTAAAGCTAAGAATATCATTAAGGAAATTTTAAATTCAATAAGTTTAAATATAGAGAAGACTAATAAAGATATTAAGGCAATTGCTAACATTATAATAAAACTATAGATTATTGAAATTTTATTAAATTCCTTTCCTTCTTTTAAATTTAATTCTTTTTCCTCAAACTTAAAGCTAGGAAGAAGTCTAAATAATGTTTCCTCTATAAAAGCTTTATCGCATATAGGAAATAAAATAGCTATTTCATTTTTTTCATCCCCATAGCCCATGTTTCTAATTTCAACCCTATAATAACCAAAAAGCTTTTGAAAAAAACTTTGTTTTAAAATAACAGCTTTAATCTTATTTATTGGTATTGTGTATTCTTTTAAGGTGATAAAGCCATAGGATATTTTTATATTTTCTTTGTTGGCACTAAGAGTAAAACTGCTATATCTTATTAAGGAAATTATAATATCTAGAATAAAATTAAAAATCAGTATAGCAATAGTACCCAATAAAATAGCAGTCCATAATTCTAATTGAGCCATGTATTTATTAAATATGCTTTCAAGCTGAATAAAGATATTAGAATTAAAGGTTTCTAATATTTCGCCTATATTAAAGAAGAAAGTGCTTACGATTATTAAGGTTCCTAGATTAGGTCTTAGAAGAGCACTTAATATAAGCTCCTTAGTTGTTATTTTTCTTATTTGATAATTAGTGTCCTTAGGCTTTTTATCATCTTTCAATGGTTCATTGATATTATCAATTATATTAGTATTATTTTTTCTGCTTTCAACTACTTCTACAAAATTATTTATCTTATCTTCGCCCAGTATAATAGATATTTCAGCCTTACCTAGTTCTGTACTTCCATTATCTATTTTGAGTTCGACAACATCAAAAAGCCTGCAAAAAAGATCTTTTTTGACATCCATAGTATGAATTTTATCATAAAAAATTTCTGTTTTTTTCTTATAAAAAGCTCCCTGGTCAATTATAAATCTATCTTCTAAAATAGAAATATAATAGTTTTTCCATACAATAAAGCTCTTAATTAGTATGACACTTAAAATAGCTAAAATAATTAATAGATCATAAAATTCCATATCAATCAGTGTTGCTAGGAAAATAAAGAAAGTATTTTTTAAAGTTTTTAAGGCATCTTTTATTATAAAGACTTTAGAATTTCTAATTCTATTCATGATTATTCACCTGTTTCATTTAAGTTAATGATATTTTCTTTGGAGTTTATCTCTTCTAAAATTTCCTTATTAACCTTTTCTTTTATTTTCTTTGATAAAAACTCTGATATTTTTAAAGCTTCACTTTCTTCTAAGTTAGGAATTTTATGAGATATATTAGAGGTACTTATAATAACATCATATAGATTTAACTTCTTATTTATAGGGCCTTGATTTAGCCTAATTTCCTGCAATCTTATAATAGGAATTATAAAATTTTTAGTAAAAAATATACCTTCAGAAAATCTAATATCATCTTCACTAATCATATACTTCCATTGCTTGTATTCATACCAAGGGTAGATAAGAGCATTAAGAAGTAATAAAATTAATAATACAGCAGATATAATTAAACTTATTTTTAAAAAAGAGGAAGATATTTTGTTTTTAAAGAAAAAATAAGAAGTTATTGTAATAATAAAAAGGCTTAAAGTGGAAATTATTCTGGCAATAAACCAAGAAGTTTTTGCTTTGGGACTAAGTTTTTTATATTCTTCCATCAGTTTCATCCTTTCAAATAAATAATAAATTTAGTGCAGAATATTGTAGAAATTAGTTGATGGTTTGGAAAAAATAGTAATTAAATTCTACTATAAATAAATATCATAAGCAATAGGATAAGTTAAAAATTAACATGAAAAGAATTATATTCTAAAAGATTTTAGGGGTGTGAGAAATGAAGATAACAATAGATGAAATTAAAAAAATATCAAGTTGTGCAAAATTAATCTTTAAGGAAGATGAACTTGAAAAAATGACTAGGGATTTTGAAAAGATATTAAATAATTTTGATACAAATGATAGTTTAAATTTAGAAGATATAAATTTAGATAATTTTGATAGAGTTAATAGTGAATTTAGAAAAGATGAAATAGAAGTCTTTAAGGATAAGAAGAAGCTCTTTAGAAATACAAAATCTATGAGAGAAGAAAATATTGAAGTTCCAAAGCTTATAGAGTAAGGAGGGAGATATAGTGGAAATAGAAAAATTAACTGCGCTTGAGATAAGAGAAGGAATAATAAGGGGAGACTTTAGTTGTGAAGAACTAGTTAAAAAATTATATAAGAGAATAAAGGTAGTAGATAAGGATATCAATGCCTATTTGACTTTATGTGAAGAAAGGGCCCTTGAAGATGCTAGAAAAGTAGATGAAAAAGTTAAAAATAAAAAAATTTTAGGAAAGCTGGCAGGAGTACCTATAGCTATAAAAGATAATATATGTACAGATGAAATTAAAACAACTTGTGCTTCAAAAATGTTGGAAGATTTTATTCCTCCTTATAATGCAAGTGTTATAAAAAAATTAAAAGAAGAAGATGCAATAATAATAGGAAAAACAAATATGGATGAATTTTCAATGGGGGGGTCTACAGAAAATTCCGCCTTTAAGATAACAAAGAATCCTCATGATTTAGAGAGAGTTCCAGGAGGTTCTTCAGGGGGATCAGCTGCAGCAGTTGCATCAGGAATTGCAGTATTAAGCTTAGGGTCAGATACTGGAGGTTCTATAAGACAGCCAGCAGCCTTTTGTGGGGTTATAGGCTTAAAACCGACTTATGGATTAGTTTCAAGGTTTGGCCTTGTATCTTTTGCTTCTTCCTTAGATCAAATAGGACCAATTACAAAAAGCGTAAAAGACTGTGCTTTATGTTTAGATGTTATTGCAGGTTATGATCCTAAAGATAATACCAGCTCTAAAAGTCAGGAAACAATTAGTTATTTAGAAGGAATAGATGCAGGAGTAAGGGGAATGAAATTAGCCCTTCCAGAAGAATTATTAAGTCAAGATATAAATGTTGAAATAAAAAATGCCATAGAAGAAAGTGCTAAAAAGTTTAAGGAATTAGGGGCAGAGGTAGAATACATACCATTATCAGTTTTTAATAGGGGACTTTCATCCTATTATATTATTTCTTCAGCAGAAGCAAGCTCTAATTTAGGAAGATATGATGGAATAAGATATGGTTATAGAACTAAAGAATTTAAAGATGTCTATGAACTTATGGTGAAGAGTAGAAGTGAAGCCTTTGGAGAGGAAGTAAAAAGAAGAATAATGTTTGGTACTCTTGTTCTTTCTTCAAGTTACTATGAAGATTATTATAAAAAGGCCTTAAAGTTTAGGGAAAATTTAAGCAGGGAATTTAAAAAGGTTTTTGAAGGATATGATTTAATATTAAGTCCAGTTACTTTAGATTTTCCTTCTAAAATAGGAGAGAAAAAATCAAATTCATTAGAGATGAATTTTGGAGATGTCTATACGAGTAATGTTAATTTAGCAGGTTTGCCAGCAATTTCAATACCTTGTGGTAAGAGTACTAATGGCTTGCCTATTGGAATTCAAATAATAGGAGATCATTTTAGTGAAAGAAAAATATTAAGAGCAGCAGAAGCATTTTTGGGAGGTGCTAAAGTATGAAATATGAAACTATAGTTGGTCTTGAAATTCATGCGGAGCTTAAAACAAAAACAAAAATTTTTTGTAGCTGCTCAACAAAATTTGGTTCAAGACCAAACGAAAATACTTGTCCAGTGTGTTTAGGCCTTCCAGGAACTTTACCTGTAGTAAATGAAGAAGTAATTAATTTAGCAGTAAAAGCAGGAATAGCTTTAAAATGTAAAATAAATCAAATAAGTAAAATGGATAGGAAAAATTATTTTTATCCAGATTTACCTAAGGCTTATCAAATTTCTCAGTTTAATCTGCCTATATGCAAAGATGGTTATATAGAAATAAACAGTAAGGAGAAAATAAAGAAAGTAAGATTAAATAGAATTCATATAGAAGAAGATGCTGGTAAGTTAATTCATTCAGAAAATGAAGCTTATAGTTTAATAGATTATAATAGGGCAGGAATTCCTTTAATTGAAATAGTTACTGAGCCGGACTTAAGATCTGCTGAAGAAGCTGTGGCCTTTTTAAAAGCCTTAAAGGAAATTTTAGAGTATTGTGATATATCAGATTGTAAAATGGAGGAAGGATCTTTAAGGTGTGATGTGAATATTTCTTTAAGGGAAAAAGGTAGTAGTAAATTAAATACTAAGGTAGAAATAAAAAACTTAAATTCCTTTAAGGAGCTTCAAAGAGCAATAGAGCAGGAAGAGGAAAGACAAAGAAAATTATATGCTTTAGGAGAAGGCCATAAGATAATTCAAGAAACTAGAAGATTTGATAGCTCTAAGGGAGAAACTGTATCTATGAGAACTAAGGAAGACATAAATGATTATAGATACTTTAAGGAACCAGACCTTCTGCCTATCCTTATAAGGAATGAAATTATAGAAAAAGCCAAAGAAAGTATTCCTGAATTACCTAATGAAAAGAGGGAAAGATTTAAAAATATCTATAAATTAAATGAAAAGGAAATAGAAATTATAGTTGGAGATAGGAGTCTTGCTAAGTATTATGAAGAGTTAGTTAATAAAGGAGTTAATGCTAAAATAGCATCAAATTGGCTGCTTTCAGATATCTCAAGATTAATAAATGAAAATAAGCTTACTATAGATAAATTTCCAGTAAGGCCAGATAGAATGTCTAAGCTTCTTAAATTTGTTGAAAGCGGAAAAATAAATAATAGTGCTGCAAAAGAAGTATTAGAAGAAATGGTAAATAATTTATCGGATGAAAATCCAGAAGAAATAATTAAGAAAAGGGGATTAATTCAAGAAAATTCTGTTGAAAAAATTAAACCTATTGTGGAAAAAGTCTTAAAGGAAAATGAAAAGGTAGTTGAAGAATATAAAAATGGAAAGAAACAGGTTAAAGGCTTTTTAGTAGGAATGATAATAAAGGCTACAGAAAAAAAGGCAAATCCAAGGGTAATAAATGAAATTTTAGATGAAATTCTAATGTAATGGGGTCTGACCCCGCTACATTTTTTTACAGAAGTTATCTAGATAAATGAACGATTGCTTATATAACTGTTGACATTTTAGGAGACTAGCATATAATGAAAGTATAACATATGAATGAATACTCAAATGTTCATGTAAGTATGAAAAAGAGGTGATAAAGTGAGTAAAAATTTGACACCTATTGAAAAGTGTAATTGTGATATAATTCATGAGGATGTTGTTAAAGATGTAAGAGGAAAAATGCCGGAGGAAGAAACTCTTTATGATTTAGCTGAATTATTTAAAGTATTTGGAGATTCAACTAGAATTAAAATATTATGTGCCTTATTTGAAGCTGAGATGTGTGTTTGTGATATTGCAGCCCTATTGGATATGACACAGTCAGCAATTTCGCATCAGCTAAGAGTTTTAAAGCAAGCTAAATTAGTAAAGAATAGAAGAGATGGTAAGGTAGTATATTATTCTTTAGATGACGACCATGTAAAGAGTATATTTGACCAAGGGTTAAATCATATAAATGAAAAGTAATAAATAAGTTAGAGGATTTAATTTAGAAACATAAAATAAATTATAATTTTAAAGAGATAATTTGGAGGCTGAGATTATGAAAAAGAAATTTAGATTGGAAGGTTTAGAATGTGCAAATTGTGCAGCAAAAATGGAAGCTGCTATTAATAAGCTTGATGGAGTAAAGGAAGCCACAGTTAATTTTATGACAACTAAGCTTGTAATTGAAGCTGAAGATGAAAAAATGCCTGAAATAATAAAAGCTGCAGAGAAAATAATCAGAGATCTTGAACCAGATACTGTTATGAAAAAGGCTTAATTAGCATTTATAAAAAAATAAAATAAAAAAATAAATCATATATATTTTTTAGCAAAATACATGAATGAATATTCAATTGTTCATATTAGTATAAATATAAAGTTTATAGAATAATTAAGAAAAATTATGACTTATATAAATTAAGATAATTATGGTTACTTTGTATTAAATGCTATTAGTGCATTATATAAGGAGGGATTATTTTGAAAAAGCGACTTAGGAAAATAATAATAGCTGCTATCTTATATATATTTGCAGCAGTTATAAATTTAAATAATGAATGGTTAAATTTTGCTTTGTATTTAATAACCTATATTATTGTAGGTGGAGATGTTCTTAAAAAAGCTTTTAAAAATATTGGAAAAGGAAAGGTTTTTGATGAAAGTTTCTTAATGGGGCTTGCTACTATAGGGGCCTTTCTAATTGGAGAATATCCTGAAGGTGTTGCAGTTATGCTTTTCTACCAAATTGGTGAATATTTTCAAAGCTATGCTGTTAATAAATCAAGAAAGTCAATTGCAGACCTTATGGATATAAGACCTGACTATGCAAATGTAAAAAGAGGAGAAGAACTTATAAAAGTAGATCCAGATGAAGTAGAAGTTGGAGATATTATTGTAATTAAGGCAGGAGAAAGAGTTCCTCTTGATGGAAAGGTCATTGATGGAAATTCAATGGTTGATACATCAGCCCTTACTGGAGAATCTGTTCCTCGTGAAATAGGAGTAGGAAGTGAAATATTAAGCGGATGCATTAATATAAATGGAGTTATTACAGTAGAAGTTACAAAGGAATATGATGAATCTACAGTTAGTAAGATTCTTGATTTAGTTGAAAATGCAAGCAGCAAAAAGTCTAATTCAGAAAAATTTATAACTAAATTCGCAAAATATTATACACCAATAGTTGTAATTGTTGCAGTTCTTTTAGCTTTTGTACCAGCTCTTCTTATTAAGGGTGCAAGTTTTTCAGATTGGTTATATAGGGCTTTATCCTTTTTAGTAGTATCCTGTCCTTGTGCTTTAGTAATATCTATTCCATTAACCTTCTTTGGTGGAATAGGAGGGGCTTCAAAAAGAGGTGTTTTAGTTAAGGGAAGTAACTATTTAGAGGCATTAGCAGAAACAGAAATAGTAGTCTTTGATAAAACAGGAACCTTAACTAAAGGGGTATTTAATGTTCAGGAAATACATTCAGAAGGAATATCGAAAGATGAGCTATTAGAATTGACTGTTCATGCAGAAAGTTATTCTAACCATCCTATATCACAATCATTAAAAAGAGCTTATGCTAAAGAAATAGATAATAGTATTATTTCTGATATTGAAGAAATACCAGGTCATGGTGTTACTGCTTTAGTTAATGGAAAAAGGGTTGCAGCTGGAAATATTAAGCTTATGAAAAAAATGAATATTCCTTATTATGAAGGAGAAGTAATTGGAACTGTTGTACATGTTGCAGTTGATGATAAATATGCTGGATACATTGTTATTTCGGATGAAATTAAGGAAGATTCAGTTAAAGCAATTAAAGAATTAAAGGCATCTAATATTAAAGAAACAATAATGTTAACTGGAGACAGTAAAAGTGTCGCAGTAAAGGTTGCTAAGGATCTTGGATTAGATAAGGTATATTCAGAATTATTACCAGGAGATAAGGTTGATAAGTTAGAAGAGTTATTCTCAAAAAAATCTGAAAAGGGTAAATTAGCTTTTGTTGGGGATGGAATTAATGATGCTCCAGTATTAGCCAGGGCAGATATTGGAATAGCAATGGGGGCTTTAGGTTCAGATGCAGCAATAGAAGCAGCAGATATAGTAATAATGACAGATGAACCATCTAAAATTGCTACTGCTATAAGGATTTCTAAGAAGACTAAAAATATAGCATATCAAAATATAGCTTTTGCAATTGGAATAAAGGTATTAGTTCTTATATTAAGTGCCTTTGGACTAGCTACAATGTGGGCAGCAATTTTTGCAGATGTAGGAGTAACAATTTTGGCAATATTAAATTCTTTTAGAGCATTAAATGTTAAGAAGTTATAATTTGAGAGATAAAAAACTAATAGCTAATAGACCATTAATAAAGAATTATGGTCTATTAGCATTTTATTATCCAAACTGAATTTAATCCGAAAACTGCACTTCCTATTTACTTGTTATTTGTTAAGTCTGCCATAACTTCTGAAAGAACTTTACCAATAGAATCATGTATTACTATATCAGCTTCGCTGTCAAATTGAGTTTTAGATTTGTTGATTAAAATTAAATTCTTACCTCTAAAGTATCTAACAAATCCAGCTGCTGGATATACAACAAGGGAAGTTCCTCCAATAATTAAAGTATCGCAGCTTGAGATTAATTTAATGCTTTCATTAATTATATTATCATCAAGGCCTTCTTCGTATAAAACAACATCTGGTTTAACTATAGCCCCACATTTCTTACATTTTGGAATAGGGCCTTCTAGGTCTAAAAATCCCTCTAAGTCATAGAATTCCCTGCATGATGTACAGTAATTTCTATGAATTGATCCATGAAGTTCTAATACTTTTTTGCTTCCAGCCATCTGATGAAGACCATCAATATTCTGGGTAATAACTCCTTTAAGCTTTCCCATTTCTTCTAGTTTTGCTAAAGCATAATGTGCATTATTTGGTTCTGCCTCTCTATAAATTAATTTTTCCTTGTAAAATTTAAAAAACTCTTCAGGATTTCTATAAAAGAAGCTATGGGAAACTATTTCTTCTGGAGAAAAATTTTTATTTAATTTTTCATTAAAAATACCTTTTGCACTTCTGAAGTCAGGAATACCAGATTCAGTACTAACTCCAGCCCCTCCAAAGAATACAATATTATTACTATTATCTATTATTTCATATAATTTTTTATAATTCATTATAAGCCCCTCCAAGCTATATTAACTAAACTGCGCCTATATAGGTTATTTTATATCTATTATTACATAATTTATCAGATATAAAAATATGTCTATAAAATATTATTCCTAAGGCAGCACAAAATATTAATATCTAAATATTATAGAATGTATAATGTTTTATTATTGACAATATTGTGCGGTATACAGTATATTTATTTTAGGAGGTGGAAAGATGGAAAAAAATAAGGAAGAACAGTTATTGGAAGGTTTAATTCAAGAACTTAGAAGAGGAACCATAGTACTAGCTGTTTTAAGTCAATTAAAATCTCCGCAGTACGGTTATTCACTAATAGTTTTAATGAAAGAAAAGGGATTAGATCTAGAAGCAAATACCTTATATCCACTATTAAGAAGACTTGAGAAACAGGGGATATTAGAAAGCCTTTGGGATACAGATGGAACTAAACCAAGAAAATATTACAAGTTAAGTGTCCTAGGGGAAACTGTATATTTAAAGCTATGTGAAGCTTGGAAAGATATAAATAATGTTGTTAATAATTTGATTGAGAATTAGGAGGAATAAAAATGATAGATAGATATATCTATGCTGTTACAAGGAAATTACCTGAAAAATCACGAGAAGAAATTGCTAATGAAATTAGAGAATTAATATTAGATATGATTGAAGATATTGAAGATACAGTTTCTGAGGAAGAAAAGATAGAAAAAGTTTTAAAAATATTAGGAGATCCAGAAAAGTTAGCAAGTCAGTATAGAGGTAAAGAAAGATATCTGATTGGTCCAAACTACATTGATAAATATATATTTGTTATGAAGATAGTTTCACTATCCATATTTATAGGGATATCTATAGCATTAGGTATAGGGGGAGTATTTTCAGCAGGAGGTATTATAGATTTCATAGGAAGTTATATTGATGCTTTAATTTCATCTCTATTACAAGGAGCAGCTTGGGTAACTGGAATCTTTGCATTTTTAGAATATAAGGAAATATCATTAGATGAAGCAGCAGAAAATAAAGAATGGGATCCTTCAAAACTTCCAGATATACCTCATAAAAAAGCTATAATATCTAGGGGAGAATCTATTTTCAGTATAATATTTACAACTATTTTTACAGCTATATTTTTCTTTTCGCCAGAATATGTAGGTATATATTATAAAGTAGGAAATGATTTAAGATTTATTCAAGTTCTTAACTTAGATGCTTATGAGTCCTTTAGGTTTATAATATTAATAATATTTACTATTTCTATAATTAAGGAATTAATTAAAATAATAGAAGGTAAGTGGACGATAAGGTTAGCTATTATAGATACAATATTAAATATTATTTCTTCAATATTATCAATAAATATAATTTCAAATAGTTCAATTTGGAACAGC
This sequence comes from Clostridium isatidis, assembly GCF_002285495.1. Lineage (NCBI taxonomy): Bacteria > Bacillati > Bacillota > Clostridia > Eubacteriales > Clostridiaceae > Clostridium > Clostridium isatidis. Next base: position 340,532 of record NZ_CP016786.1, read on the forward strand.
GATATAGTTCAAAATATAGAGAAGTATATTCGAATATCTTTTGATAGAATTTTATTTATTGTTATAGCATCAATAGTAATAATAACAATTTCTGAATCATTAGCAGCTTTATATAAAGGCTTTAAATATGGAATACAAAAGGGTTTGAGTAATATAATTAAATAAGGAGAAATAAAAAAATAAAAAATATCAAAAAAATATTTAAAAAAAACCTTTACAAAGGGAACAAGCTATGATAATATTAAATCAACAAATAAATAAGTAGTGTGTTACTGGTAATGCAGGCAAGGACTAAAAGAATTATAGATAGTACTAGAGTACTAAGGACTCGAGCTATACTATCTATAGGTTTTAGTTCTTTTTTTTATTTTTTTACGATATTATTCATACTAAATCATAAAATGAGCAAACTAGTAACGGACTACAAAATTAATATAAATATTTTAGGGAGGTATTATTAATGCTACAAATGTTACAAAAAATTGGTAAAGCCATCATGCTTCCAATAGCAGCTTTACCTATCGCAGGTATTTTACTAGGAGTAGGTGGTGCTTTACTTGGTATTGCAGGCTTAGAAAATGCACCAGCAGTTTATCAACCATTAATGGCTTTTGTTAATATTCCATTTGTTACAGCACTTTTAACTATAATGAAAGACGTTGGGGATATAATATTTGGTAACTTACCAATATTATTCGCAGTAGGTGTTGCAGTAGGTTTAGCTAATAAAGATAAGGGAACAGCAGCACTTGCATCAGTATTTGGTTTCATAGTAATGAACAAAGTTATTTCTACAATGCTTGTTTTAGGATTAACTCAATTAGGCGTTGTAACTCCAGATAACGTTGGAGATTATGCTACTTATGTTACTACAAATGTTGGTATATTCACATTAAATATGTCAGTATTTGGTGGTATTATAACAGGTATTATAACAGGTATATTACACAATAAATATCATACAATTCAATTACCACCAGCTTTAGGTTTCTTTGCAGGTTCAAGATTTGTACCAATAGTTACTTCATTAGCAATGGCAGTAGTTGGAGCTATATTAGCATTCGTATGGCCAGTAGTACAAAACGGTATTTCAGCACTTTCTGAAGTTGTTAAAAATGCTGGTCCAGCAGGAACATTCTTATTCGGAGTAATAGAAAGAGCATTAATTCCATTTGGATTACACCACGTATTCTATACACCATTCTGGTATGGTTCATTCGTTAATGCAGACGTATTAGTAAATGGCGCATGGGAAACAATTGCAGGAGCTAACACAGCATACTTCACTCAATTATCTAACATGACTAGCCTAGTTGGAGCAGATGCAGAAACAATGTCAAGAATAGTTTCAGGAACAACTAGATTTATGACAGGTAAATTCCCATTCATGATGTTTGGTTTACCAGCTGCAGCATATGCAATGTACAAGCAAGCTAAACCAAGCAAGAAAAAGGTTGTTGGATCATTACTAGCATCAGCAGCATTTACAGCAGCTTTAACTGGTATTACTGAACCAATTGAATTTACATTCTTATTCGTTGCACCAGCATTATATGGAGTTCACTGCTTACTAGCAGGTTTATCATTCATGTTAATGGATTTACTAAATGTATTCATTGGTATGACATTCTCTGGTGGGGTTATTGACTTCGCATTATTCGGTTTACTACCAGCAGGAGCAGGAGTTCCAACTAACTGGTTAAGACTAATATTAGTTGGTCTAGTATATGCAGTAGTTTACTACTTCTTATTCTCATTCTTAATCAAGAAGTTCAACTTAAAGACTCCAGGTAGAGAAGAAGATGAAGCTGAAACTAAGTTATATACTAAAGCTGATTACAATGCTAAAAAAGAAGCAGGTAAATCAGATGAAATTAAGGAAAATGCTCCAGAAGTATTAGCTGCTTTAGGTGGAGCAGACAATATAGTAAGTGTTGATGCTTGCATAACAAGATTAAGAGTTGAAGTTAAAGACAAGGGAATTGTTGATAAGGCTAAACTTAAAGCTTTAGGAGCATCAGGAGTTGTTGAAGTTGGTAACGGAGTTCAAGCGATCTTTGGTGCAAAAGCAGATGCTTACAAGAACGAAATTAAAGGAATATTAGGAATTGACTAGTATATTAATAAAAGGCGGATTCAAGTTTTGAATCCGTCTTTTTTTTATTATGATATAATAAAAATAATATTATAAAATTAAATTAGATTGAGGTAATTTTAATGGATATTGGGTTAATAGGATATGGCGGAGTTGCTAAGGAATTTATAAGTTTATTATTAGATAAAGAAAATTATTTAGAAAAGCTTGGTTTTAAAATAAAAGTAAAATATATAATAAGAAGCAGTGGCGGAATATATGTAGAGGAAGGAATAAATTTAAAAGAAATTATAAGCATTGGTGACAAGCTTAATTATCATAGTAAATTTAGAGAAGGTATCAATATTGAAACTATAATTAAAAATAAAGATGTAGATACCTTGGTTGAGCTAACCAATACAAATTTAGAAAATGGAGAGCCTGGTCTAAGTCATATAAAAAAAGCTTTAGAAAATAAAATAAATATAGTTACAGGAAATAAAGGCCCTATTGTTTTAAAATATAAGGAATTGAAGGAAATAGCTTATAAAAATAATGTAAAACTTTTAATTGGATGTACAACAGGCGGAGCTTTGCCAACTTTAAATGCTGGGACATATGACATTGCAGGAGCAGAAGTATTAAAAATTGAAGGAATTTTAAATGGAACAAGCAATTATATTCTTACAGAAATGTATGAAAATAATTTAAATTATAAAATAGCTTTAGAGAAAGCAATAGAAGAAAAAATAGTAGAGAAAAATTATAGTTATGATGTTGAAGGCTATGATACAGCTTCAAAAATGTTAATAATCTCAAATGCTCTATTAGATACAAATTTAACTTTAGAAGATATAGAAATAGAAGGAATAACTAAGCTTACTAGAGAAAGGATACTAGAAGAAAAATTAAAAGGAAATAGGCCTAAATTAATAGGGACAATAATTAAGAAAAATAATAAGATAGAAGCTAAGGTTAAATTAGAATTTATAGATAAAAATCATAAATTATATTTTATAGATGGTAAAGATAAAGGAATATGTTATTATACAGATACCTTAGGAGAAATACTAATAGCTGGAGGAGCTTCTGGAACAAGAAATGCAGCTGCTTCAGTATTAAGAGATATTGTAAATATGGGTATTATTAGATAATAAATTTATCAATACTATTTTATTAATAAAAGGGGAAATTTTATGAGAGAGTTACTAAGCAACAGAATTCAGCTATTTATAAGAAATAGAGAAATTATGAAGAAAAATTTTAAACTTGAGTATAGCATGATCTATTATTTATGCTCTTATATTTATACTGAAAATAATAAAATTTTAGATCCAGATAAAATAAAGGAAGCTAAAAGGATAATTAATAAAAATACAGGTATTTTTTCTTATTTTAAGGGAGTGGCAAAACTTGCAGAGTCAACTAAACTTTCATTGAAGAATGATATGGAAGGAGAATTTTTAGAAGTATTAAAAACCTATAAATTATTAAAAAAGGAGTTTCGCAGCAGTGAATACTTACCTTCTGTTGCTTGTTTTATTTCAGAAAATAGACATACACTAGATGTAGAAAACTTAATTAAGAAATCAGTAGAAGTTTATAAATTAATGAAAAACAATCATCCATTCTTAACAAGTAGTGAGGATGTTATGCTTGCAACACTCATAGCAATGACTAAGGAAAACATTGATGAAACGATAAGATCCATGGAATATGCCTATAAAAAATTAAAAAAGCATTTTATATCAAGTAATTCAGTACAATCAGTAAGCCATGTGCTAACTTTAACAGAAGGTGACATTGATTTAAAAATAAATAAGTTATTAAATATATTCAATAAATTAAGAGAAAATAATTTAAAATACGGAAAAACAAATGAACTTGCAATTTTAGCAATACTAGCCTTATCAGAAAAAACTGTTGAAGAAATTACGAGAGATATAATAGATATTTTTAATGTGTTAAAGAAAGAAAAACTAGTCGGTTTCTTTTCTGCTACAAAAGCTCAAGGTTTAATGTTTGCAGCTCTTCTATTGATTATAGATTACACAAAAGAAAGCAATCAAAATGCTTTTAAAGAAATTGCTGTAAAAAGCGTAATATCAATAATTATAGAAGAAATTGCTCTTATGAGTACTGTGGCCATAACATCTGCAGCAGCAGCTTCAAGTGCATCATCCTAGTGTTTACAAGGATGAAACTGCCAGTTGACAAATTGCAAGTGCTGGTTGGTTTTAATTTTTTATATATCTTTTAGAATATACTTGAGGTGATAAATATGAATTTTTCAGAAAAGCTGCAGATATTAAGAAAAGAAAAAAGGCTTTCTCAAGAAGGCCTTGCTGAGAAGTTAAATGTATCAAGACAAGCTGTTTCAAAGTGGAAATCAGGACAAAGCTTTCCTGAGTTAGATAAGATTATTATTTTATCAGATATATTTAGAGTTACAGTAGATTAACTTGTTAAAGATAATATAGAATTTAGAATAAATATAGAAGATAAAAAAACAGAAGAAAAGAAAAATGATGAGCAAGAAAATACCATAAATAAAGTTTGTGAAGAAGAGTATGAAAAACAAGGATTCTATAAGAAAAATATAAATAAATTCAGAATTGGTAATAAAGAAGATAATAAAGATAGTGATATAAAAAAAGATGACGCTGATATCCTTGGAGAAGATGATGATATTGATGAAGAAGATGATGAAGATATTGTTGAGAATAGCGGTTACACTGGTGAATTTATTATTATAGGTACTATTATAGGTATGATTATTTATTTTATTACAAAAAATAGTTCGTATATTATAATAATAGGACCATTATTAGGATTTGTTTTGGATAGTGTTTATGAGTTATATTTACGAATAAAGAGGAAGGAATAAAGAAATATGAACACAAGGGAATACAAAAGAAATATTAGAAAAGAAGTACTAATGAAAAGATCGGAAATGAAGGTAGAAGAAAAAGAGCTTAAAGACAATATTATTTTAGAAAAATTATTTCAAACTGATTTATATAAAAATGCAAGAAATATTTTTACCTATATAAGCTTTGGAGATGAAATAAATACAATAAAGCTTATTAAAAGAGCTTTTAAAGATAAAAAAAATATAGCAGTTCCCAAAACTTATAGAGAAACAAAAACAATGCATGCAATATTTATTCATAGTCTTAGAGAATTAAAGGAAAATTATATGGGTATCCTCGAACCAATTGATGATAGTATTGTTGTAAAAAAAGAAGATATTGATTTAATAATTGTTCCAGGAACAGTTTTTGATAGAGAATTTAATAGAATAGGCTATGGTGGAGGATATTATGATAGATACTTAGAGGATATTGCATATAAAAATAATAAAGTTGTATTAGCCTATGATTTTCAAATTATAGATAAAATAGAAAGTGAAGAACATGATATAAAGATGGATCTTATAATAACAGATAAGGATGTTATAAGTAGAATATAAAAAAGTATAAAAATATTATTGCACATTTAGAAGTTTTAGTATATTATATAAAATAAATAATTAAATAGAAAGAAGGCTTTATTAAGAATGGTGGAGGGACTGGCCCTGTGAAACCTGGCAACCTACTAACAGCTTTAGTGTGGTGCTAAATCCAGCAGATTATTAGATCTGAAAGATAAAGTATATTAGTTTTATACAGTGATTTTGTTATTTATAGGTTGTTTCTTATTAAGAAGCAACCTTTTTTATTTATAAATTTAGCAATGAGTATATAAAAAGGAGGCATTAAAATGAGTAACAATTTTAAAAAGGGAACAATATGTGTTCAAGGAGGGTATAGCCCAAAGGCAGGGGAACCAAGGGTGTTACCAATTTATCAAAGTGTAACATATAAGTTTGATGATCCTAGTAATTTAGAGGATTTATTTAGTTTGCAAGCTGTGGGACATTTATATAGTAGAATTTCTAACCCAACAGTTGCAGGATTTGAAGAAAGGTTTGCCCAATTACAAGGTGGCATTGGGGCAGTTGCCACATCATCAGGGCAGGCAGCTATTCTTTATTCAATAATTAATATATGTAAATCAGGAGATCATATTATAGCATCTTCAAGTTTATATGGTGGAACAGTGAATTTATTTAAAGTTCATTTAAAGAACTTAGGAATTGAAGTGTCCTTTGTGAGTCCAGAGGCTTCTAAAGAAGAGATATTATCAGCAGCCAAGGAAAATACTAAAGCTATATATGGAGAAACCATCGGTAATCCAGAATTAAATATTTTAGACTTTGAAAAATTTGCAGAAACTGCAAAAATTCTTAAGGTACCATTTATAGTTGATAATACAGTAGCTTCTCCATATCTTTGTAATCCCTTTGAACATGGGGCTAATATTGTTATACATTCAACAACAAAATATGCTGATGGACATGCTCAAAGTATTGGGGGAATAGTTGTAGATGGAGGAAATTTTGACTGGAGTAATGGAAAGTTTGAAGATTTTACAACACCAGATCCAAGTTATCATGGATTAGTTTATACAGAGGCATTTAAAGAAGCTGCCTATATTACTAAGCTTAGAGTGACTATAGCAAGAGATTTTGGAGCATGTTTAAGTCCATTTAATGCGTATATAACAAATTTAGGATTAGAAACTCTTCATTTAAGAATAGAAAGACATTCACAAAATGCTTTATCCTTGGCAAAGTGGCTAGAAAAACATCCAAAAGTTAAGTGGGTTAACTATCCATATTTAGAAACAAGTAAGGAATATGAAAAAGCTAAAAAATATTTAAATGGCGGGGGAAGCGGTCTTCTTACCTTTGGATTAGATACTGATATAGAGGGAACTAAGAGATTTCAAAGGGCATTAAAATTAATTTCCCTAGCAGTTACCTTAGGAGATACAAGAAGTTGTATATTACATCCTGCAACAACAACTCATAGTCAGCTTTCAGAAAAGGAATTAGAAGGAGCTGGTGTAACAACAGACTTATTAAGAATATCAATAGGAATTGAAGACATTGAAGATATAATTAAGGATGTAGAGCAAGCTTTAGAAGCAGTTTAAGATTATAGGAATATAAATCTATATTGATAACTTCAACCCTCTTTGTTATAATAATTTGCAGCAAAATTGAATTATAAGTGCTTAGCACTTTTTATAAGGGGGGGTTAACTTGTTTAATAAGGAAGAATTAGAAATATTAAATGAAGCCTTAAAAATATATGAAGAAAAGGTTACTAGGGATTTAGAAGCTAGTGTTAATAATAAAAATAAAATGGTTGCTAATAATAGAAAGCAAAAAAAGGTATGGCTTCTTCAAAACAAGCTTGCCAAACTTCTTAAGGAAGTTTAATTAATGAGAAATGTATAAGAAGAATGAATAGAAGTATAATAAATAGAAAAGGATTTGCTTAAGCAAATCCTTTAATTTCTACATTTCTTTATTAGCAATTTCTAAAATAATTCTATTTTTAAGTTTAGTTACATCAACTGCTCCTTCTTCACCATTCTTTCTGCTTCTTACAGCAACTGAATTGCTAGCAGCTTCTTTTTCACCAACAACTAGGATATAAGGAATTCTTTCTAATCTAGCTTCTCTTATTTTATATCCTATTTTTTCAGCTCTATAGTCCCCAGTAATTCTTATACCAGCATTTCTAAATTCTTTAACTATAGCATCTGCATAGTCATTATATTTATCAGAAATAGGTAGAACTATAGCTTGAGTAGGAGAAAGCCATGTTGGGAATGAACCATTATACTTTTCAATTAACATAGCTAAAGTTCTTTCATAACATCCAATTGATGATCTATGGATTATAAATGGACGCTTCTTGTTACCATCTTTGTCAACATAAGTCATATCAAATCTTTCGGCTAAAGCAAAGTCAATTTGGATAGTTATTATAGTATCTTCTTTTCCATGAACATTTTTAAATTGAATATCAAGTTTTGGTCCATAGAAAGCAGCTTCACCTTCAGCTTCAACATAATTAATTCCTAAGTGGTTTAATATTTCTCTCATTGTATTTTGAGTTTTTTCCCAAGCTTCTGGATTGTTAATATACTTTTCAGTATTGTTTGGATCCCACTTAGAGAATCTATAAGTTATATCATTTGCAATTCCTAAAGTTGTCATAATATGATCAATTAATTCAACACAACCCTTGAATTCCTCTTCTACTTGTTCAGGTGTACAAACAATATGACCATCTGCTAAAGTAAATTGTCTAACTCTTATTAAACCATGCATTTCTCCTGAAGCTTCATTCCTGAAAAGAGTAGAAGTTTCAGCATATCTTAAAGGTAATTCTCTATAACTGTGTTGTTCTGAGTTATAAATAGTATATTGGAATGGACATGTCATAGGTCTAAGAGCAACTACTTCGTCATCTTTTTCTTCATCTCCTAATACGAACATTCCATCTTTATAGTGATCCCAGTGGCCAGATACTTTATATAAATCGTTCTTAGCCATAAGTGGAGTTTTAGTTAATAAATATCCTCTCTTTTCTTCTTCGTCTTCAACCCATCTTTGTAAAAGCTGAATTATTTTAGCTCCCTTTGGCATTAATAAAGGAAGTCCTTGACCGATTTTTTCATCAGTAGTAAATAATTTAAGTTCTCTACCAAGTTTATTATGATCTCTTAGTTTTGCTTCCTCTAAAGCTTGTAAGTGAGCATCTAAGTCTGATTTCTTTAAGAAAGCAGTACCATAGATTCTTGAAAGCATTTTGTTCTTTTCATCGCCTCTCCAGTAAGCACCAGCAGCTCTAAGAAGTTTAATAGCTTTTACTGGTTTTAATGACATTAAATGAGGCCCAGCACATAGGTCAGTAAAGTCACCCATTTTATAGAAGGATATAACAGTATCTTCTGCTAAATCATTTATTAATTCAACCTTGTAAGGTTCATTAGCATCCTCCATAAGTTTTATAGCTTCAGCTCTTGGTAATTCAAATCTTTCAATTGAAGGATTTTCTTTTATTATTTTTCTCATTTCATCTTCTATTTTTTCAAGATGAGTAGAGTTGAAAGCTGGTTCTATGTCAAAATCATAGTAGAAGCCATCATTTATTGCTGGTCCTATTGCTAGTTTTGCTTCAGGGTATAATCTTTTTACAGCATAAGCTAAAACATGAGATACACTATGTCTTAATGCATCTTTTCCTTCTTGAGAATCAAAAGTACATATAGCAACTTCGCTATCTTTTTCAACAACAAAACGTAAGTCAACTACTTCTCCATTAACTATTCCACAACAAGCATTTCTTGCTAAACCTTCACTTATAGATTTAGCAATATCAAATACAGAAATACTTGATTCAAATTCTTTTACTGATCCATCTTTTAAAGTGATCTTAATCATATTTATCTTCCTTTCTAATTAATTCTATTTAGATTGTAAGTTTCTAGATACTTATAAGTTAAACTATTTTAGTAGAAATATTTATTTTAATAAAATAAAAAACTCCCGTCTCTTTCTATAAATAGAAAGGGACGAGAGTAGTAAATTCAAATTTCCCGCGGTTCCACCCTTAATTGCCTAAAATAGGCCGCTTAAGATATCGTAACGTGATATAAACGGACTTTATTAGAGTCACTCAGAGGTGGTTTTCAACTAAAATCAAGTAAGATAATTGCACCAAATTTATCTCTCTCTGCAAAATGATTAATAGTCTACTGTCCTCGTCATAGTGTTGATATATTTCTATATGTATTATTTTTTATTATAAATATAAAAAGTTTCAATGTCAACAAAGAGAAATAAAATAATTTACTAAAACTGCGAAAAATGTCATAATAAAAATATTGAAAAATTAAAAAAGGTTATATATAATATTATATGTAGTAGATGCAGATGTGGCGGAATTGGCAGACGCACTAGACTTAGGATCTAGCGCCTTTGGCGTGGGGGTTCGACTCCCTTCATCTGCACCAGTTTTAAATAAACTTTGCGGAAGTGGCTCAATGGTAGAGCGTCACCTTGCCAAGGTGAACGTTGCGGGTTCGAGTCCCGTCTTTCGCTCCAAAATAAAGACTTCTAAAGTCTAATTAATTAGATTTTAGAAGTTTTTTATATATAAAATTACATATTGTTTTATTATGAATAATATTTCTGAAAAATAAAATACTATTAATAATAGAAGAATTCACATATTATAATGTGAATTCTTTTTTATGCAAATCTATATTAATATTTAAATTGTTTAGTCTAAATTAACCAATATTTATATTGTGAAAAAGGCGCTCTAATTCTAATTCTTGAAGCATACTTTTGGAATATAGTTTGCCTCCCATTAATTTTGTTATTAGTTCAATTTTTGAGTAGCCTTCTTTATACATCTTAAGGTCTTTAACTATTTTTTTTAAAGTAGACTTTGGTATTTCTAAAATAATAGAAAGTTCCTTAAATGTATAGTAATCTTTTGGTAAAAGGCTGAAAAGTTTTTCTTGAAGCTCTAGCTTATATTTTAAATCTGTTTCTAAAGAGTTGTGGGGGCCTAGTTTTCCTCTATGGTGGTAATTACAAAGATATTTATAATTTAGTTTAATATCATAACCACCTTCATGTTTATGAACTATATGATGAATATCAGCCTTTGATCCACAAATTTCACAGTGGTGCAAATTCACGCCTCCCTTATATATATCCTTAATATTATTATAAAATAAACCTTTATTTTATTCAAATAGAGGATTATGGTTAAAATAATAATATTAAGAAAATTTAGAAAATAAATTTTTATTAATATCTTGAAAACGATTGTTACATGGTGTAATAAACTATATAATATAAATATAGATAATATATTATATTATGGTAATGAAGAAAGGGTGATAGAGTGAGGCATAATTACGATTCCTTCGATTATTGGGAAGAACTGATAGATAAAAACAAAACTTTGAGAGGTCATATGTTTATGGATTCGTTACCAAATAAGGATACAATTTATATTCATACCCTAGTTTTTGGAAAAAACAACGGAATTGATAATACATGGAGCTACTTTCCTGATATAAAGACTTTATTAGGATATATACAATATTCATTTTTACAAGAAGCCTTTTATAAGTGGATATATGGAAAGGAAAAATTAATTGTTAATGTACCTAATATAAGAGTAGAAAAAATAATTTCTGATGCAGAAAAGAATAAAAAGCTGACAAAAGAAGAAGCAGATAATATGAGAAGAGAAATAAATATGATAAAATCTTGCTGGTCTTTACCAAAAAATAAAATCTTTGCAAGGTTAAAAAAATTTAGTCGAGATTTTAATAAAACCTGGGTTGGAGATAATAGAGAGTTTTTATATTTAAAGATATTTAATAGTCCTATCGAATTAGGAGATTTCGTGATAAACTCCAATTATATAATTAGAGGAAATGAATTTGAAAAAGTAGTTGGGGTTACTATTGATGAATGGAAGGAAATATGTAGAAAAGCAGAAACTGATAAAACTTACGGCGAGAAATTTAGAAATATTTTAGCAAAATCTCTTACAGATGTAGTATAAAAATATAGAAATTTCTTATTGACAGAATTATTTTTCTAGTATTATAATAATATTTGTCAATAAGATTTGCGGGTGTAGCTCAATGGTAGAGCCCTTGCCTTCCAAGCAAGTTACGTGAGTTCGATTCTCATCACCCGCTCCATTTTGTGCCATTAGCTCAGTTGGTAGAGCACCTGACTCTTAATCAGGGTGTCCAGGGTTCGACCCCCTGATGGCGCACCAGATTAAAAAAGAGAGATTAACCTAGGTTAATCTCTCTTTTTAGTTTGTACTAAAGAATTCGTAATTCATATTTAAGCATTAAACTACTGAGTAATAGCCACCAAACTGTGTATTATTTACTGTGTATTGTGAATTGAAAGGTGCTGTATACTTTTCCTTATTGACATTATAAGTCTAAGTTGATACTATATTAATGCAAAATTTAAGAACTTATCAAGAGCGGTGGAGGGACTGGCCCTGAGAAACCCAGCAACCGAGAATCTTAATGATTCTTAAGGTGCTAAATCCTGCAGGAGATCCTGGAAGATAAGGAGTTTATTATAACTTTTTATAAGGAAATGAGCTTCTGTATTCTTGCAGAAGTTTTTTTGTTTTTTAATAACTTTAAGTAATTGGGGCTATATATTATTTTGAAGGAGAGGAAGAAGCCTTGGAAAATAAGAGTAATGGGTTTGCGTTAGTGCCATTAGGAGTATTTATAGTAATTTATTTAGGAATATCTATAGTAGCAAAAAGTTTTTATGCTGTATCAGTAATTATTCCTTTTTTAGCAGCAGCATTAACTGCTTTATTAATGAATAGGAAGGAAAAGCTTGATAAAAAAATAGAGATCTTCTGCAAAGGGGCAGGAGATATAAATATTTTATTAATGATATTAATATTTATATTAGCAGGTGCCTTTGCCCAGGTAGCCAAAGATATGGGAGCAGTAGATTCTACTGTTAATTTAGGTCTTTATTTACTTCCAAGCAGTTTATTAATACCAGGGATATTTATTATTGGGTGTTTTATTTCCTTATCTATAGGGACTTCAATGGGAACAATAGTTGCTTTAGTACCAATAGCAATTGGAATAGCCGATAAAACTGGAATATCAACATCTTTATCTGTGGGGGCAGTAGTCTGTGGGGCTATGTTTGGTGACAATCTTTCCGTAATATCTGATACAACTATTGCTGCAACTAAGACTCAAGGTTGTGAGATGAAGGATAAATTTAAAATGAACTTTTTAATAGTTCTTCCAGCTGCAATAATTACTACAATTATATTTATAATTTTAACAAGAAATACAGCAGTAATAAATTTAGATTCTTTGGAGTTTAATATATTTAAAATATTACCATATATTGTAGTAATAATAACATCCTTAATAGGATTAAACGTAATAATAGTTTTGTTGCTTGGATTAGGACTTTCAGGATTAATGGGTATTATAGTTGGAAGTTTTGATATAATAGGTCTTTTTAATTCAATATCTAATGGGATATCATCAATGAGTGAGCTTATTATAATTTCATTACTTATTTCAGGAACTATAGAAATAATAAAGTTTAATGGTGGAATAGATTTTATTCTTAATAAGGGACTAAGAAATTTTAAAAGCAAAAGAGGAGCAGAATATGGAATTGCAGTTTTGACGGGCTTGGTAGATATTTGTACTGCAAATAATACAATTGCAATAGTAACAGTAGGACCGATAGCTAAAGATATTTCAAATGAATTTGACTTAGATGCAAAAAGAGTTGCAGGTATTATGGATATCTTTTCTTGTGGCTTTCAGGGAGTTATACCATATGGAGCCCAATTGTTATCAGCAGCAGGTCTTGCGGCAATATCACCCTTTGAAATAATGCGGTTTTTATTTTATCCATATTTAATGCTGGTTAGTGCAATTATATTTATATATTTTCATTGGAAAAATAAAAAATAATCTTGTACATAATTAATAATGTAAATCTTAAAATAGAGGAAAACTACCTTAAAGTAGTTTTAAGAAATGCAAAAAAGGAGCTGTTGAAGGTCAATATCATTAAGATATTAATCTGCGACACTCCTTTAATTTTAATATAGATTTTCAATTATTAATTGTCAATTGAAAAAAGCATGGCAATGCTATTTGCCGCAATTCCTTCTCCACTTCCTGTAAAGCCAAGGCCTTCTTCAGTTGTAGCTTTAACATTTATCTGATCTATATCTATTTCAAGAGTTCTTGCTATGTTTTTCCTCATGGTTTCAATATAAGGAAGCATTTTAGGTTTTTGAGCAATTATAGTTGCATCTATATTACCAATTTTATAACCTTTGTTTTTTATTAATATTCCAACTTCTTTTAAAAGAGTAAGGCTAGAGATACCTTTAAATCTTTCATCAGTATCAGGAAAATGTTTGCCTATGTCTCTAAGAGCTGCAGCGCCTAATAAAGAATCGCATATTGCATGTAATAATACATCTGCATCAGAATGACCAAGTAGTCCTTTTTCATAAGGAATATTTACACCACCAATAATAAGCTCTCTATTATCTACTAATTTATGGACATCATATCCTAAACCTATTCGCATATTACCACCTCTAAAATTTTATTTAGGACTATTTTACCATAAATTAATATATAATATTAGACTTTAGTGATGTTATATTATTTTTTTAAAAAAGGATTCGTTGTTATAAAAGTCTCTTTCCTTTCTGCTGAGTATTTTATCTTTTATAATTTTTAATAAATATTGCATTCTATATATATAATACATAGGCTTAGATTTTATTCTTTTGCGTTTAAAAAGGAAATCAACATAAATTATTTTTTTATTCATAAAATACTCCTAAATATTAATAGTCTAAAATATCCAAACTTATTAAAATACAAAATCCTTTATGATATAATATATGTTAAAATAGCCTAAAAGTTTATTGGAGGTAAAGGATTGAGGGAAGGAATTAGAAGAGCAATCGGGGTTATTTTAATAATTATAGGTATAACCATAATTGTATCCATTATTTATAGGAAAATTGAAACAGCAAAAAAGCAGGAAGAGCTTAAAAATATTTTAGAAGAAGTAATAAATGAAGGCATAGCTTCATCAGAGAATGAGGATGCTAGTTTTACTGTAGGTGAAGGGTACAAGCCAATAGGGTTATTAGAAATACCTAGTATAAATTTATCTCAAGGAATAGTTGAAGGAATAACAGATGATATTCTTTTGTATTATTTAGGGCATTTTGAGGGTTCTGCAATGCCTGGAGAAAGAGGAAATTTTGCAGTTGCAGGACATAGAGTTTCAGATTATTCAGAGGCCTTTGTTAATTTGTATAAAACAAAAGCTGGAGATGAAATAATAGTAAAGGCAAAAGGTAAAAAATATATCTATGAAGTGACGGATAATTTTATTGTTCAACCAGATAGAGTTGAAGTATTAGATGATACCAAAGATGCAACAATAACATTAATAACATGCACAGTTGGTGCTAAAGAAAGAGTTGTAGTTAAAGGAAAGTTAATTGAAACTAAGGAACTAAATAGCGGAGGAGAACAATGACCTTTCAACAATATAAATATAAATTTTCAACCAAGGCTCCTATAAATGTAGTATCAGAAGATATAACAGAAAAAAGAGAAGAGGAAATTAATAGATTAAAAGAAGACTTAATAGAATATAAAATACTTATTAAGGATTTAGTTTATGATAAACCTTCTTATGATATTAGAAATAAAATATTAAATATTAGTTATTTTATTATAGAAAATATAGAAATTTATGATTATTTAATAAAAAATAAAGAATTTCCTTTAAAATTACTTTTAGAAAATACTCCTTTAGAAAGAACTTTCCTTGAGCAGTGGAAAGAATTTATTATTACATACTCTATTATTTTATCAGATCCAACTTATCATTATTTACAAGATTATCTTCAGATTGTTGAGGCAATTCAAGTATTAGGCTCTGAAGAGATATTTGAAAATAAAGAAGTAGAGGAGCATAGAGGACTTCTTCTTCACAAGGGAAAATTTTCATCAGTAATTCTTAGCTCAAAGGGAGAATTTATAAAAGTAAAATCAAATAAGGAAGAAAAAATAGGTGAAGAAATTTTAGCAAAAGAAAGTATTTCTTTAAAAAAATATAAGACACAAATAGCGATATTTTTTAGTTTAATAGGGTTTATATTTTTAATTGCTTCCTATAAATATAATAATATAGATAAAACTTTAGTAATAGAAATAACTTCTACTATAACCTTAGAATTAAATTCTTCCAATAAAGTTGTTAATTATTCTAGTAATTCAGAAGAAATTAAAGAAATACTTAAAGAATTAAAAATAAAAAACAATCATGTGGATTCAGTTTTAATAAATATATTGGATTATGTTAGTAACAACGAAATGATTCCGAGCACTGGTATAGTTCTTAAAGTGACTGGAGAAGCTTTAGAAGATAGAGATATAAAAAATACAGAAGAATATATAGCAGAAAATAAACTTGAAGTTAAATTTAATAACTCAGGAGATGAAAATAAGGTTTCTGAATAAATACAAAGGTGATAAAATGGGAAATATTATAGTTCATAAAGATAGGGGAGATAAAATAAGGCTAAATAAATTTATAAGTGAAACAGGCTTCTGTTCAAGAAGAGAGGCTGATAAGCTTATAGAGGCAGGAAGGGTAACGGTAGATGGTATAATAGCAGAAATGGGCACTAAGGTATCCGAAAATGCTAATGTTAAAATAGATGGAAAACCAATAAAAAGAGTTGAGGAGCTTGTTTATATAGCCTTAAATAAACCAGTAGGAATAACATGTACTACAGAAAAGAAAGTAAAAGGAAATATAGTTGATTTTGTTAATCATGAAAAAAGAATCTTTCCAATAGGAAGGTTAGATAAGGATTCGCAAGGATTAATTCTTCTTACTAATGATGGTGACATAGTAAATAAAATATTAAGGGCAGGAAATAATCACGAAAAGGAATATATAGTCACAGTAGATAAGCCCATAAATGAAAAATTTATAAAGGACATGTCAAATGGAGTAAGAATTTTAGGAACGATAACTAAGAAGTGTAAGGTTAGAAAAATAAATGAAAGTACCTTTAATATTATATTAACTCAAGGTATGAACAGGCAGATTAGAAGAATGTGTGAAGCCTTAGGTTATAATGTAATTAAGTTAAAAAGAATAAGGATAATGAATATAAAACTAGGAAATTTAAAAATAGGTCAGTGGAGAAACTTAACTAAGGAGGAATTAGTTAAGTTAAATTCTCTAATAAATAATTCAATAAAAACTGAAGATACAGAT
This sequence comes from Clostridium isatidis, assembly GCF_002285495.1. NCBI lineage: Bacteria > Bacillati > Bacillota > Clostridia > Eubacteriales > Clostridiaceae > Clostridium > Clostridium isatidis. The sequence goes on from NZ_CP016786.1 coordinate 357,394, forward strand.
TTATAATATTATATTAAAAGGACATTATTGAATTCTTATTTGAATTTGATAATGTCCTTTTTTGTTATTTAAAATATATTTAAGCTTCAATTAGGTTATAGTTATTCCTGCACTAGCATAGCCAGTTATTGATCCTATCAATCCTGAGCTTGTAGCTGAAAATACTAATAAATATTTATTACCTGGTCATAAGTACATTTATTTTTAAGTTTTATTTTTTTCATTTTATATCACTTTGAAGTTCATTCTTATTTCTATGTAATTACATATTATTCAAATAAAATTAAAAGTTTACTAATAGAAATTATCAATAATTTTAAAGAGCATTTTATAATGCTGTATTATTTTTATTAGTAAGATGCGAAAACATGTTTTTTTTGCACATTATCCACATTAACCTGTTAATAAGTTGTTAAGATTATGTTGACATAAATATTAATAAATATAAACAAATTGTAGATAATATTAAGGATATATTTTATTAATATTTCAAAAATTGTGGCTATTTATAAGGATGGGAGAATTACTATATGATAAAAAGAATAATGTTATTAGGAATAGTAGTAGGAATTAATTGTTTTAGTATTATTTATCCACAAGATATGTTAATTAATATTAACAAGGGAATAATAGAAAAAAATTTAATTGTGGATAAGTCATTTGAAGAAAGTTCAGAGTATTTAAAAGTTAGTGTTAAAATTCCACAAATCATAGGTCTCAATAATAAGGAAAGAGAGAGGGAAATTAATAATGAAATAATTGAATTTACCAATAATTTTGTAGAAGAAAACAGAATTGCTAGTGAAGCAAATAGACCTGGAGTTCCTTATGAAAGTTTTGTAACTTATAGAGTAACCAATGAAGAAAAGATTCTAAGCTTTTATATTGACTATTATCAATATAGTGGTGGGGCCCATGGGATAACAATCAGGAAAACATATAATATTGATATAACTACAGGCCAAAATGTAGAACTTAAAGATTTATTTAAGGAAGGATTTGATTATAAAGAATATATAAATAAAGAAATACAGAGTCAGATAAGTATAAATAAAGAAGATTATTTTCCTGGCAAAGAAGGTTTTACAGGAATAAAGGATAATCAGGCTTTTTATATAGAAAATGGATATATAGTAATTCATTTTGCTTATTATGAAATTGCACCTTATGTTGCAGGGATGCCTCAGTTTAAAATTCCTTACAATGCTTTAGAAAATTACAAAGATGTATAAATAATGTTGATATTAAGTATTAAAAAAGTTAAATAATGATATTTTCAATAAATTTAAAACATAACCTAAAATAAAAAGGAAGCTGGCTCAAAATGATTTTAATAATCATTTTGAGCCAGCTCCTCTTTATTAAGCCCTATAAGAGCTTATTCAACTACACTACTAACTCCATAACTCCGCACTACTAACTCCAAACTTCAAACTCCACACTCCAAACTGTATTATCTGTAGAATTCTTGAGTTGCATAGTAAGTGTTACCTACCTTGTAAACTCCAACTCCAATGCTTGTAAAGTTAGTTGATAAGATGTTAGCTCTATGGCCTGATGAATTCATCCAGTTGTTCATAAATTGTTCAGCTAGAGCAGCATTTCCAGATCTACCTGAAATATATGCTATATTTTCACCCCAAGATCTATAGCTTACCCCGTCTGCCTGCATTTGTGAAGTTATTAATTGACCTTCTGGATTTCTATGATCAAAGTATCTTCTATCACCCATATCTTGTGATTTTAATCTTGCATAGTGTTCCATTGTATCATTGTATTGTAATGCTGGAAGACCAGCTGCAGCTCTTTCCTTGTTAACTCTTGTAAAGATAGCTTGTTCGATTTCTGCTATAAATTTATCTGAAGCTTCTTTTTGAGTGTTGTCTTCAGAATTATTATTTTCCTTACCTGTATTTGTTTCTTCAGGAGCTGCTGGTGTTTCTTCTTTAGCAGTATCTTCTTTTTTATCTTCTTCTTTTATAGGAGCCTCATTGCTTGTCCCATTGTCTTCCTTAGAATTATTATCTTCTTTGTTTGTATTTTCATTAGAATTGCTGCCAGTGTTGTTTTCGGCTGTATTTTCCTCTAGTTGTTTATTTTCATCTTCAATAATTACATTTGAATTATCTTTTGATGTATTGCAAATTTGTTCAATAATCTTTATTTGATCTGTTATTTTTATATTATTAAGGCATGAAGGTAAAGTTCCTGCTCCAATACCTGTTGTTAGACATCCTGATAATAAAAGTGACATTAATTTTAATTTAATCATATGTTAATTCCTCCTCAGAAATTTTTTGTTTCATCCGATGAACTTATAATAACACAGATAGGGGGGCTGCCCAATATGAGATGACTAGCAATTGAAGCATAAAGTAGAAGGAATAACAAAAATAGTGACTAACAACTTATATTTTCCAATAAAGTTGTTATGTGTATAGATTATTAATAAGAAAGAAAGAGTAAAAATCACTTTTATTAAAAATAAATTTTAAAAAAAATTTTATATCATAATATGAAAGAATTTATATATTTAGGAATTAAAATTAAATAATAAAGGTAGCTTGTCTAAAACAAACTACCTTTTCTATATTTTTTAATTAAGCGATAATATTAATTAAATCCATACAATTTTTAGATTTTCAGCTCATTGAAAGTTGAAAACTAAAATCTGAAAACTTAAAATTGTACTACGCTGCTTTTTCTACATTTTCAGAAGAATTTGATTCTGCAGCTTTTTCCTTTTTATCTGTTGTAAAATCTATAATTACTTTAGCAATTTGAATTATTACAGTTGGAAGGAATGCGTATAAATAAATATATCCAATTTGCTTTCCTGTTAATACTGCAACTTCAAATAAGTTTCTTAAAGCTGGTATAAATAAAACTGAGTTTAAGAAAATTAATCCTGCAATAAATGCTAACCAGCTAAATTTATTTCCAAATAAGCCTAATGAAAACACTGATTTATTTCCTCTACAGTTAAAGCCGTGGAATAATCTAGCTAAACATAATGTAGCAAAAGCCATAGATGAAGCAACTGCAGCATTATTATCACTGCCAAGCCCCTTATAGAAAGCTAACATTGTAAATATTGCAATAATTAAACCTTCAAAAGCTAATTCTAAAACAAATTTCTTATCTAAAATTCCAGCATCTCTAGATCTAGGTTTTTCTTTTAATAAATCTCCTTGAGCTGGTTCCATACCAATAGCAATAGCAGGTAAACTATCTGTTAGTAGGTTAATAAATAGTAAGTGAACTGCCTTAAATGGCATTGGTAATGCTAAAAGTGAAGTATAAAGTACTGAAAGAATACCTGATGCATTACCAGATAATAAGAACTTAATTGAGTTCTTAATATTTCTGTAAATATTTCTTCCGTTAGCAACAGACTTAACTATTGTAGCAAAGTTATCATCAGTTAATATAACTGAAGCAGCATCTTTTGAAACTTCTGTACCAGTTATGCCCATTGCAATACCTATATCAGCTTGCTTTAAAGCAGGAGCGTCATTAACTCCATCCCCTGTCATAGCAACGATTTGATTTTTATCTTGCCATGCTCTAACTATTCTAATCTTATGTTCTGGAGAAACTCTAGCATAAACAGATATATTTTCTACATTGTTTCTTAATTCTTCATCAGACATCTTATCTAATTCTATACCTTCAATAGCTCTATCTCCATCTCTTAAAATACCAATTTGTTTAGCAATAGCTGACGCGGTAATCTTATGGTCTCCAGTAATCATAACTGGTTTAATACCAGCAGATATACAGTTTGCAACAGCAGCTGCAGATTCTTTTCTTGGTGGGTCAATCATTGATATAAGCCCTATAAAAGTAAAGTTTTCTTCGTCTTCTATGCTTATATTTTTATTTTCAGGGAATTCTCTGTAAGCAAAAGCTAAAACTCTTAAGCCATTTTCAGATAATTCTCTATTGGCATTTAATATGTTTTGTTTATCCTCATAACTTATGTTTCTAACACCATCAGGAGTTTTTATGAATTTAGTTCTATCTAAAATAACATCCAATGCACCTTTTGTGAACATTATATATTTGTTATCAAAGAAGTGAAGAGTACTCATAAGCTTTCTATCAGAGTCAAATGGAACTTCCGATAATCTTTCATAAGCCTTTCTAAGCTCTAATTCACATAGTGAAAATTTTTGACCTAAGTTAACAAAAGCAACTTCAGTTGGGTCTCCAATTTCTTTTCCTTCTTTACATGTAGAGTCATTACATAGGATTGAACTCTTTAGCAAATAATTTTCAACAGGATCTTCTATATTTAATTCTTCGCCATCAATAAATCTATTATTAACAAAGACTTTTTTTACTGTCATCTTATTTTGAGTAAGGGTTCCAGTCTTATCAGAACATATAACAGATACTGATCCTAAACCTTCAACTGCTCTTAGTTTTTTAACAATAGCATTTTCCTTGGCCATTTTTTGAGTTCCAATAGCTAGTACAATTGTAACTATTGAGCTAAGGGCTTCAGGAATAGCAGCAACAGCTAAAGCAACAGCAAACATAAGAGAATCTAGCATGTTATTAGTTCTAAGACTTAGGAAGAATACAATAACACAAACTCCTAAAATACCAATAGCTAATTTTTTACTAAAGTCATCTAAGCTGACTTGTAGTGGTGTTGCTTTTTCTTGAGTTTCTTCCATTAGGTTAGCAATTTTACCTATCTCAGTACTCATTCCTGTAGAAGTAACAACTACTAAAGCTCTACCATAAGTAACTAAGGAACCTGAGAATACCATGTTTTTTTGATCACCTAAAGCAACTTCCTCACTTTCAATTACTTCAGCAAATTTATTAACACTTTCAGATTCACCAGTTAAGGAACTTTCATTAACTTGAAGGGAGAAGTTTTCAATGATTCTACCATCAGCTGCAACCATATCTCCTGCTTCAAGTAATAAAATATCTCCTGGAACTACTTCTTTAGAAGGAATTTCAACCTTTTTTCCATCTCTAATAACTTTAGCTGTTGGGGAAGATAAAGCTTTTAAACTATCTAAAGATTGTTCAGCCTTAAAGTGTTGTACAGTTCCTAAAACTGCATTTAAAGTAATAACTGCGATAATAACTAAAGTGCTTTCTGCATCTCCAGTTAGCATTGATATTAAAGCTGCAATAATTAGGATTATTACAAGCAAGTCTTTAAATTGACTAAAGAATACTTCCCAAACAGTAGCTTTTTCCTTTTGGGTAAGTTCATTATAGCCATACTTGTCCAAATTTTCTTTTGCTTGCTTTTCACTAAGACCAGATTTTGAAACGTTAAATTCTTTCAACGTCTCCTCATAGCTTTTAGAAAAGTACTTCTTCATATAAAATCCTCCAAACTAAATATAAAATTATAATTTCATTAATAACTTGTGGGTCTAGAGAAATAAAAAAGAGACCCTTAATACAATTTTTAAGAAATAAAAACTGTATTAAAAGTCTCGTAACCATTAAGGTATATAACACCAGGCCTTAGCCGCGTATGTTGATGCTATATTTTTTACTACTCCCTTTTAACTTAGAAGTTATTAAATTTTAATTACAGTATTAATAATAAAGATATAAGAAAAAATTGTCAAGCATAAAAATAAAAATTTTTATCATATTTTAGCAAATCACAAATTAAAAATGGAAAGCATATTATAATACATAAGTACTACGTGGAGTTGAAAGTTATTGATATACGGGCTGATACTAGCAGGGGGAAAAGGAACTAGACTTTATCCCTTATCAAGATCAAACAATCCGAAACAGTTTTTAAAAATTATAAATAATAAAAGCTTTCTTCAAAATACAGTAGATAGGATAATTCCTTTAATCAATAAAGAAAATATTTATGTTGTTACTAATAAAGAATATAAAGAAAAAATAAAAAGTGAATTAGAAAATATAGATCCTAATAATATTTTTTCTGAACCACAAAACAAAGAAACAGCCACCTGTATTGGATTATCAGCTGTTAAATTATTAAAAAAAGACAAGGATGCAGTAATGGTCGTTTTGCCATCAGATCATCATATAGAGCGTGAAAAGGTATATTTGGAAACCTTAAATCAAGCAGTAGAAATAGCCAATAAAAGAAGGGGAATAGTAACCCTTGGAATTACTCCAACGAGAGCAGAAACAGGTTATGGCTATATTGAAATGGGACCAAGAATCCAATCATCGACTATACCAACTTTTAAGGTTACCAGATTTACCGAAAAGCCTAATGTTGAAGTGGCAAAGGATTTTATCTTAAAGGGAACTTATTTATGGAATTCAGGAATGTTTGTTTTTAGAGCAGATGTTATTTTAAGAGAAATAGAAAAGTATTTGCCGGATCTTTATAAAGCTCTAATGGAAATTTATAAAAGTGTTGGTGAAGAAAATGAAGAGTCTGTTATAGAGGAACAGTATTCAAGAATAGATGGAATATCTATAGATTTTGGAATTATGCAAAAAACAAGAAAGGGTTTTGTTATAAAAAGCGATTTTATTTGGGATGACATTGGAAGTTTTTCAGCATTAAGCAGGTATATGGAGGAAATTGGAAATAATAAAGTGAGCAGTAAGGTATATTTACAGGATAGTGAAAATTGTTCTATATTTGGAAATAGGAATTTAATTATAGGTCTTGGGATAAAGGATTTAGTTGTAGTAGATTCAGGAGATGTTATATTAATAATGGATAAGAATAAAGATCAAGAAATAAAACATCTCTTAAACGAACTAAATGAAAGACCAGAATTTGAAGATTATCTTTAATATGTTTGATTAACATTTGCTGAAAATAGGGTTGCTAAAAATTTGAAATTTAGCGACCTTATTTTTATTTAAAAAAGATTTCTTATATTGTATAATTAAATTAAGTAAAGGAGTTGTAAAGATGAGTATTGAGAAAAAGAAGAATTTTATTATCAATGTAATATATATAATAGCATTAGTATCAATAGTATATGGTATTTTTAAATATGCAATTCCATGGCTTATGCCTTTTGTTATTGGATTTTCCGTAGCCTTTATACTTAAACCAGTAATAACACTGGTATCAGACAAATATAAAATTAGTAGAAAACTAACTGCAGGAATTCTTGTTACCTTATTTTATTTAATAGTTGGCGCTTTAATTACTTTATTAATTATAAAGTTGTCAATGTCTATTAAAGATTTATTTTTAGCATTACCTAGTTTATATATGACAAAGGTGGAACCTGCAGTTTATGAAATAACCTATAATATAGAAAATTTAATTTCAAAGTTAGATCCAGAATTAGTAAAGACTATTACAGATATTCTTTTATCTTTAGTAAATTCACTAGGAAGCTTAATTTCTAATTTATCTACTACAATTGTTAAAGTAATTTCATCAGCAGTTTCAGCAGTTCCAGGATTTTTTATTATAGTATTATTTTCAATTATTTCATCTTACTTTTTTGCATTGGATTATAAGGTAATAACAGGATTTATTGAAAAGCAGTTACCTGAAAAAACAGCAAATATATTATTTCAAGCTAAAGAAGGTTTGGGTAAAACTATATTAAAGTTTATAAAATCTTATTCTATTATAATTACCATAACTTTCTTCGAATTATTTGTGGGATTAATGTTATTAAGAGTAGAAAAAGCAGCAACAATAGCTTTTATTATTGCAATATTTGATATACTTCCTATTCTTGGTGCAGGTGGAATTCTTATACCTTGGGCAATTATTGAATTAATAAAAGGAGAAATTTTCTTAGGAATTGGAATATTCTTAATGTATATTCTTATAACAGTAATAAGAAATATAATTGAACCAAAGATAGTGGGAAAAGAAGTAGGGCTGCATCCAATTATTATGCTTATATGTATCTATCTAGGAATAAATTTATTTGGTTTTATAGGAATTTTTGTTTTACCAATAACAATGACTGTGCTGATTAACTTAAATAGATCTGGAAAGATAAAGTTATTTAAATAAATAGCTGGAAATATATTTACCCTTATTGACAAATTTCTACGAATTAAATATAATAAATGAGGTTGAAAATTTCAGGCATAGGGAAGCATACGATACTTTATATTAATTACAGAGTTTTATAAAGCTTTGTGCGGATTTAAAGACTTATTTATAACTAACTGCTAAGTTATATGTAAGTCTTATTTTTTATATTTAATTAATTAAATTTAATAAATATTAGATATTTATTGAAAAATATATTATAGATATAATAATGAAAAGATAAGTAAAATTTAAAGTGTATTAATATAAGCGTTTTAAAAAAGCAAGAAAAGTGATAAAATAAAATATAATAGCGAATAATAAATAGGAGAGTAGAGAATATGGATAAAAAGAAAAATATATCAATGGCTGTAATAAAAAGACTTCCTAAATATTATAGATATCTAAAAGAACTACTTAAAAATGATGTGGAAAGAATATCATCAAAAGAATTAGGAGAAAAGATAGGTTTTACAGCTTCGCAAATACGTCAAGATTTAAATAATTTTGGTGACTTTGGTCAACAAGGTTATGGATATAATGTTAAAGATTTGTATAATCAAATAGGCCTAATTTTAGGATTAGATAGAGAATATACTGCTGTCTTAATTGGAGCAGGTAATATAGGTCAGGCAATAGCCAATTATAGATTTAATGAAAATGGCTTAAATATTGCGGCTATTTTTGATGCTAATCCTAAGTTAATAGGAATAAAAATAAGAGATGTAGAAATAAAAGATATTGATTATCTAGATAGTTTCTTGGCTGAAAATAATATTGATATGGGAATAATATGTGTTCCAAGAAATAATGCGCAAGCTGTTTGTGATAAACTAGTAAAAGGTGGAGTAAAGGGAATATGGAATTTTGCTCCTGTTGATTTAGTAATTCCAGAAGACGTAATGGTAGAAAACGTACATTTATCAGAAAGTTTATTAACATTAATATACTTATTACACGATCAAGAAAACTAATACAGCACACAAAAATTGTGTGAAATTCACAATTCAAATATAAAGTGCAGAATTTATGTATTTTTTCAGTCCACTGATAAGCTGAATGATATATTTAAAATAGAGCTGTCCTGCTAAATATATTAGTAGGACAGTTATTTTTTAGATTATAAGAAATGTAAACAGGCTTGAAATTATATTGCTGCTTAAATTTACTATATCATTATTGATAAAGGATATTCCTTTAATAAGTTTATTAGTTTTTCCTTTATAAACTCTTTTCTCTGTTATAGTATCTAATTCATCACAATAATATTGAGCTTGAAGGGATGCTCCCAGCAAACTATCTATTATTGCCCCAAAAAATCCTAATAAGAAACAGTAGCTGGAATAGATCAAGCCTTCTTTAAGATCCTTATAAATAAATATATTTAATATAAAATGTATTGAAGCAATGAAGGAAGAGCCTAATAGGGCAAAGCTTGTTCCTAAAAGACTAATTCCACCAGACATTCCTGTTTCTAAGGGTTTTAGGGTTAATATATCTATAGGCTTTCTTTTGCTTAACACTCCAATTTCTGAAGCCCAGGTGTCCGCTGTAGAAACGGCAAAGGATACTCCATAGGCTAATAAATATATAGAACTTTGATTAAAATAATATATAATTGCCACGATAAGTCCAACTCCGCCATTTGCAATTACCTGCATAAAGTCACGATTTTCACCCTTTTCATTTATCTTTTCTAATTTATCTTTGTTTATCTTTTTAAACTTTGATAATAGGCTAGAGGAAACAAAGAAGGCAATCATTATGATAGAAAAGAATAATCCTCCAAAGAAGTATATTCCAGTTCCAAGAATTATAGCAGCTATTAATCCACTTTTGCTAAGAGAAGAGTTTTTATAAGCTATAAAGGATATTAAAAATGAACAAGTTAATCCTATGAAAAAATCTAACATCTAATCACTTCCTAAAATAATATTTTATATATAAGGAAAAGAAATAAAAAATATACTTAATAATAATTGTATTTGTAAAAATAGTTATATCAAGAGTAAAAAGAGCAAAAAATTATAAGTATTTTTAAGAAGGCTATTTGGAATTATATATAAATAGAAGGATTTTAATAACTTGACAAATTATAAAAACTAGCAGTAAAGTATTAAATAAGAATAATTATTAGTAGAATTAATATTTAAAAGTTTATTTAAAATAAATTATAGATAAAATCAATTAACTACTTAGAGTGTTTTATCATTATAAACTAATAGTATAAATTTATTTTAATTGATAAGTGAGAAAGGTAAGGCAGGTTATAAATATGGATTTTAAAAGTGTTAAATTTATAGAAGACAAAGCTATTTTAGAAGAGGTAAAAAACTTTGATATTAAGCAAATATTAGAATGTGGCCAATGTTTTAGATGGGACAAAATAAGTGATACTGATTATATAGTAGTTGCCTTTGGAAGAGTAATAGAAATAACTCAAAAGGGAAATGAAGTAACAATACATAATACTAATGAAGAAGACTTTAATAATATATGGTTACATTATTTTGACTTAGAAACAAATTATGATGAAATAAAAGATAATCTTTCTAAAGATGAAATTCTTAGAGAAAGCATAAAATACGGATATGGTATAAGAATATTAAATCAAGATCCTTTTGAAATGCTAATAAGTTTTATAATATCTGCTAGAAATAGTATTCCTTCAATTAAGAAAACAGTAAAGAAAATATGCGAAAAGTGGGGAGATAAGATAGTATATAAAGGTAATGAATATTATACTTTCCCAACCCCAGAACAAATAAGTTCAGCCACTTTAGAAGAAATTCAAGAAACAGGTGCTTCCTTTAGAAGTAAATATATTGTAGATACTATTAAAAAGGTAAATGAAGCCTTAGAAGTAAAGAAGGATTATGAAGCAAATAAAGAAAATTATGATGAAAGACCTGAAATATTAGATTATGACTTAGAATACATAAAGAATCTAAATGATGATGAATGTCATATTGCCCTACAAAAGTTTATGGGGGTTGGAGCCAAGGTAGCGGACTGTATAATGTTGTTTTCTATGAAGAAAAAATCAGCCTTTCCAGTTGATGTTTGGGTAAAGAGAGCTATGATACATTTTTATGTTGCACCAGATGTATCTTTAAATAAAATGAGAATCTTTGCAAGAGATAAGTTTGGAAAATTCTCAGGAATGGCTCAACAATATCTTTTCTATTATGCTAGAGAAAATAAGATAGAAGTGTAAACTCAGTTTGGAGTGCTTAACTCAGTTAGGAGTGTGGAGCGTGTAGTGTGGAGTGATTAACTCAGTTAGGAGTGTGTAGTTAGTAGTTAGGAGGGATTAACTTAGTTTGGAGTAGGGCGTAAGCCCTTATTTTTTTGTTTAGATTATATAAAATGTAGTGAAAAAGTTATATAATGATATTGATTACATAAGTTATGTAAAAACTATTTAATGAAGGAGAGGTTGTATGTATTACTTAGGTATTGATGGTGGAGGAACTAAGACAAAGTACACTGTAGTTGATGATAATTTAAAGAAGCTATTGGAATTAGAAGGTGGAACAATTCATATTCACCAAGTAGGAGTGGAAGGAATAAAAAAAGAAATAACTGAAAACCTTGAAAAAATATTTTCTACTTTAAATATAAAAGCAAAGGATATTGCCTTTACTTTTGCAGGAGTACCTGGTTATGGAGAAAGTTTAGAAGATAAGAAACAAATTGATAAAACATTTAAGGAACTTTTAGATATGCCTTATAAGATTGAAAATGATGCAGTAAATGGCTGGGCAGCAGGAACAGCTTGTAGTCCAGGAATAAATATTGTTGCAGGAACAGGAAGTATAGCCTTTGGAATGAATGAAGAAGGAAAAATAGCAAGATGTGGTGGTTTTGGCCCAGGAATTGGTGATGATGCAAGTGCCTATTGGATAGGATTAAAAACTATAAATGAATATACTAAGCAAAAGGATGGAAGATCTGAAAAAACAATATTATTAGATATATTAGAAGAAAAATATAAAATTTCTTATCAATATGAAATTGTTGATATAGTATTTAATAGACTTAAATTTAATAGAACTGAAATTGCTAAATTTTCAATGATATGCGCTGAAGCTGCTAATAAGGGATGCGCCGCTTCTAGGAAAATATTTAATGAAGCAGCTAGTGAAATATTTGCTCATTTAAGTGTTTTAGCTAAGAAGTTAGATTTAAAGGATAATTTTATAGTATCTTATACTGGAGGAGTATTTAAAGCAGGAGATTTAATATTGAAGCCCTTAAAGGATTTAATAAATAAATCTAATTTAAAATGTAAACTTCAAGAACCACAGTTAGAGCCATGGGATGGGTCAGTATTATTGGCTTATAAGCTAGCTGGAAATATTATTCCTGATAATGTAGAAGAATTATTTAATTAATAAAAAGGCAGCTTGTATAAAATCAAGCTGCCTTTTTATATTTTATTAAGGTTGGAATTATTTATGCTAATACTACAAAATTAATTTATGGATAGCATTTTCTTTATTATGCCCAAATGTTAAATACTCCACCAACAATACCTATTATAAGTAGTAATAATATACATTTAACAGGTGTCCATTGTTTCTTTTTAATTAAGAAGAATAACAATAATGTCATTGCTAGTGGTATCATTTGAGGAAGAACGCCATCTAATATACTTTGAATATTAATTGGAGATTCTCCGTTTTCAATTATAATATTTAAACTTGTTGCACCATAGTTTGAAGTAAGTGCTCCAACTATAAATACACCTAGCATAGAAGCTGAACGAGTAAATTCTTTTGCATTTTGAGTTAATATATCAATTGCTTTTGAACCTAAGTTATAAGACCAATGCATTAACCAATATCTAATACCAAATTGAACAGCGTTAAATATTAATAAGAATAGTATTGGACCAGCTAAAGATTTGTTGATAGCCATATTAGCAGTTATACCAGCAGCGATTGGAACTAATGTGAACCAGAAAATAGCATCTCCAATTCCACCTAAAGGTCCCATAGCAGCAACACGGACAGCACGAATAGTATTAGTATCAGCTTTTTGTTGCTCTAATGATAAGATTATACCCATAACAAAAGTTACAAGGAATGGATGAGTATTAAAGAATTCTAAGTTGTGTTTCATTGACTTTGAAAGATCTTCTTTATCAGTGTGAATTTTTTCTAGTCCAGGTAATATTCCATATAACCATCCAGCAGCTTGCATTCTTTCATAGTTAAATGAAGCTTGCAAGAATAATGAACGCCAAACCATTTTATTTAATACTTTTTTGTCAAGTTGTTTGGCAGGAGTTAAATCTTTATATAAAGTGTTATTATATTCCATCTTCATCATCTCCCCCTATTCCTACATTTGCTGTAGCAGATTTCATTTTTACATTGATTTGGAAATCATATAGGCAAACTGCGATACCAATAAGAGCAATTATTAATAATGCAGATCCTGATAATCCTTCTATTTTACCTATAATAGTTGCAAGAGCAAATCCTGCAAAGTAAATTCCCCATAAGTCGTTTGATAACATAATACGTAATAAAGTTGCAAAACCAACGTAACGCATCATTTTACCAGCAGCACTAAGTCCGTTCATAAACCAAGCATATTTTTCTGATGTAGCTGATAACCATTCACCAGCAGCGCTTCCACCGATTAAACCTATAACAACTACAAGTGCGAAGAAAGCACCTAAAGCAGCCATTGCTAAATAGTTAATTCTTTCGATACCTTTTGGATTTGCTTCATCAGCATATTTATCGGCCTTTGCCATTAATGGAGACATGATAGTGAATAATAAAGTAACACAATATTGTCCTATTAATGCGAATGGAACTGCTAATCCAACTGCTGCAGCTGGATCTAATTTAGAAGAGATGGCAAATACTACTGCCATTATTCCTCCGATAACAGCGTTTGGAGGTTGTGCTCCCCCAACAGGCATATTTCCTATTGTCATTAATTGATAAGTACCACCTACAATAAGTCCAGTTTGTAAATCACCAAGTATTGCACCAATAACAGCTCCAGATACGATTGGTTGATATAATGACTCTAAGAAACTAAATTGGTCGATAGCTGCAATAAAAGCAAATACTGCAACTAATAGAATTTGTACAATATTAAAATCCATTTTTATTCCCTCCCCATATAATTCCGTTATTTAAATAGTTTATCAATGCTTTCAGCAGGTTCAGTAGGAACTCTTCTTATTTCAAGTTCTACTCCTAATTCCTTTAATTTTCTAAATGCTTCAACATCTTTGTCATCTACTGCTACAGAACCAGCAACTTGTCTTTTGCCTTCAGCCATATGCATATTTCCAATATTAACTTTCTTTATTGGTACGCCGCCTTCAACAAGTTTTAGTACGTCAGTAGGGGTTTCGCAAACTATAAAAATAAGTTGTTTAGGGCTTGCTTTATGAATAGTAGTTATAGTTTTTTCAAGTGTCCAATAACGAGTTGAAGCATAAGATGGTGCAGCCATATCCATTAGGCCTTGTCTTAGTTTGTCTCCAGCAACTACATCATTTGCAACTAAAATTAAGTTTGCTCCTATAGAACCACACCATTGAGTTGCAACTTGTCCGTGAATTAATCTGTTATCTATTCTTGTTAACACAATATTTGGCATATTTTCACCTCCTTTTTTTGAAAACCTTTAGTTTTCTGTGGTATGTGAACATTATACAATTAATATTTAGAATAATCTTTATACTTTTTAGTATTTGATTTATTGTTTTTAACAACGTTTACATAAAAGCTGTTTTTCTATCTAGAAAAATAATTTTTATGATATTGCTTTGAAAAAAAATATTTTAATGGTATTATTTGAGATATAACAATAATTTTAATTTAATAATAGTTAGTATTCATATTTTTAGTTATTTAAAGTCCTTAGAATTATAGATAGATATAGTTAATATATTAATTAATGTAATAATAATTTTATTTTGTAAACAAAATAAAATTAATTTCTATATTAATTAGTATCAATATATTTGTAGAAATTATTTATGTAAAATAGATAAATTATAGAAAAGTTATATTCATGATATTGAGAGGTGATTTATTATGTATGATAAGACAACAAGTGCTGAGTTTAGAAAGTATGGATCTGTTTACGATGAATCAATAGATGTGGAAAAGAATGATTTAATAATAAAGCAAATTGTAACTAGTGATAAAGTTATTTCTAGTTTATATTATTTTTTGGAGCCAACATATATAGAAGTTGTTGAAGGGATGGCTGCTATATTAATAAGTGATTCTAGCAATAGCAATTTTAAACTTTTTGCAATTCATAGAAAATTAGAAATAAAACCTAATATGTATTTTAATATTATTTCTATGACAGACCAAATCACCTACAACTTAATAATACCATCAAGATATAATCTTAAAATTGAATTTTTAAATCCACCTTATGTTTATAATAGAATATTGCCTACTATAAGCATACCAGAAATAATTGCTTATTATTATACAATTAAAAGTCCTAAATATAAATTTAAGGGAGAAAGACATAATTTATATGAGCTAACTTTTGTAGATAATGGAACTTTAGATACAACAGTAGATGGAGTTAATTATATTTTAAATTCATCTGATTTGATAATATATGGTAAAAATCAATTTCATACACAGGCTGTAAATAATAATTCTTCCTGTTCTTATTTAACTATTATGTTTGATATGAAATGTGATGATGACAGCTTAATATGTAATAGGGTATTTCATTGCAGGAAGGAATTATATGATGCTGTAAGAACTTTTGCAAAAAATATATCGGCGACAATTCCATATTCAGAAAATCTTATTTTATGTAATTTCCATGAGATTATTATTAGATTATTTCAATATGATTATTTAGGCGCTGATGATGCTTCCTTGCCTAAGGAATCTTATCAACATTTTCAAGATGAGTTATTAGAAAAAATTGTAGCATATATTAATGAAAGAATTTCTTCTCCAATAACTATAGAAGAAATTTGCAATAAATTTTCAGTTTCAAGGTCGTCTTTACAAATGTTATTTAAGAACAATTTAAATATATCTCCCAAAAAATATATTAATGATTTGAAATTAACTAAGAGTAAGCAGTTAATAAAAGAAAATAAATATACTATTAGTGAAATTGCATTTATGTTAGGTTTTAACTCAATACATTATTTTTCTAGGGCTTTCACCCAGAAATATGAAATAAGCCCTAGTGAATATGCTCAAACTATGTTTAAGGAATAAAATAATAAAGGGGCTGTCGCATTAGCGGGTGAAAAAAACGCTAGCGACAGCTCCTATTTTTCAATAAAAAGAGAAGATTCGAATCTTTGCTGACAAAATAAAATTATTTCTTAAAAAAGGCGCACTTTAATAAGCCTAAGAAAAAAGACTTTTTTAAAATTAATTATGCAGTTTTCTTTATTTCAAATAAATGTTGTCCAGTTCGGCCTGCTTGGATTTTTCTATGAATTTTATTTATATTATGCGCCATTGCAAGCAATGTACTTTCGGCTAAAACATTTCTTTGTCCACGACACATGAACCTTCTAAAATTCATATCTTGTTTAACTTGCGCAAAGGAACCTTCTGCTTGAATACTCCTATTCATTCTTAGCAAGCAACCTTCATCACTAATTATTCTCTCTAAGTCTTCTTTTCTTTGACGATTAAATTTTTTTGAGGTTTCAAATTTTTTAGTTCTTTCTTCTAAAGGTGTTTTGCAATTATTTCCTTTAATGCATTTGCTTTTATATTTACAATCACTACAATCTTCACATGTATAAATTGTTTTTTCACTTTCATATCCTGTTTTTGATTTTCTTAATTTTACGCCTTCCATTTTTAACTTTTTACCATTCTGACATATGAAAATATCATTTTCAGGATTATAATCCATATTTTCTATTTTACCAATATCATTTTTATATTTTCTCGTTTTTGATAATTCGTAGTTAGCAGGTTTAATAAATGCTATTTGATTATTATCTTCAATAAAAGAATAATTTTCTTCACTTTCATATCCAGCATCAGCAACAATTTTTAAGTATTTAAAATTTAAATGTTCCTCCATAGTTTTTAAAAATGGTATTAGAGTCGTTGTGTCTGTGGGCTGAGGCCCTACCGTAAGCCAAGTAATGTATTCTGAATCTACTCCATGTTGTACATTATAAGCAGGTTTAAGTTGTCCATTTTTCATAGCATCTTCCTTCATTCTCATAAATGTAGCATCAGTATCTGTTTTTGAATAGCTATTTCTATCACCGCAAGTGTACACTTTCTGATTATATTCTTTAAATTTTGAAAGATACTCTTCAAGTTTTTCTATAGACTTTTGTAGTGTAGTTTTTCTTTTACCACATCCGTGGACGAATTCTATACCTTCTGATCTCTTCAACTCATAAAGCTTTTTTCTTAGCTTCTTCACATGTTTAATTTCTACTTTATCTTTATAAATTAATTTAATTCCATAAAGTTCTTCAGATTCTTTTACAAGGTCGGCTAATTTAATTAATAACTTTGCCATGTTTTTTGTAACAGCTTTTTTCCAAACAAAAGTATATTTATTTGCACAAGCTTCTATTTTAGTACCATCAATAAATATGTTGTTACCTGATACTTCTCCTATTTTATAAAGAAAATTAGTCATTTCAGCTAAAATCTTTTCAGAACATGGGGCGAAATGTAAACTTCTAAACCTTGCAAATGTTGAGTGATCCGGAGCGGAAGCCCCTTCTAGTAAAAACATAAAATTTATATCTCTACGGCAAGCTAGCTCAATATCACGTGAAGAATAAATTCCATTCATATAAGCGTATAGCATAATTTTCAGCATTTTCATGGGCGATACTTGATTTTCTCTTATTCTAAAATAAGTAGAATATAGCTCAGTCAAATCCATCTCCTCTACAAACTGGCTTAGTAATCGCACAGAATCATTACTTGGAATTATGCAATCAATATCAAAAGGAAGTTTTAGTTGATAAACCTTTTGATTTAAAGTATAATTTTTTCGTAAGATTTTTTTTATAGGCATGAAAAATATTTTACCATAAATCCTAGACTTTTAAAGTCTGGGATTTATTTTTTTCATCAAAAAGGAGCTTCACACTAATTATTTAGTGCGACAGCCCCTTTATTATTTCAGTATAACTAGTGTTTTAAAAAATTTATAATTAATAATTAAGAGGGGATTACTTAATTTTTATAAAATACTTTGAATTGCATATCTAGACACAGTTATTACTGTATTTTTAGCAATTTCAATTTCTACTGTATCTTCTTTAACTTTTACTACTTTTCCGTAAATTCCTCCACAAAACATTACATTCATGCCTGTTTTTAATTCAACATGAACTTCCTTAAGTTGTGATGTTCTTTTTTTTATATTTCTAGCAGATATAAATGTAAGTATTAAGGCTGCTATTCCAACTAATACTCCAACAGTAATACATGTCCATAAAACAACTTCCCAATTAATCATAATTAAATACCATCCTCATCTTCATTATCTTCGTGAACCTTAAGTTCAAATTTTATAACAGCATTTCTTCCTATTTCTATTATTGACTCAGATAGTGAATTTAAATCATCTATAATATCTTTCATCATAGATATTTCAAGAAGCATAGGTAAATTTGTACCTCCTATTACTTCCATTGGTTTTTCTATTTCTGTTTTAACTTCAACTAAGGTTTTAAATGGTGATCCTCCTGCTAAATCACTAAGAGCTAAAATGCTATCACAATTATTTAAATTTTGTAATGCAGTATAATACTTCTTTTTTAAATCTTCAGTTGAATCGTTTTCTTCAAAGTCAATATATTCTACATTGCTAGGGGATCCTGCAATCAACTTCAAAGATGATCTTAATCCTGTTGCAAAATTTCCATGTCCACTAATTATTAGTCCTATCATTTCATCATCTCCTAAAAAAATAATAATATAATTTCTGTAATTTTATTATGAATGAAGAATTATTTAAATTCAATAAGTGTACTGAAAGATATAATAGGTCTGTTAAAAAGTGCAAATATTAGCGAGATAAACTTTTGTATAATATATTTAAGTTAATTTAGGAGGTATATCATGCTAATACAAAGTAAAAGGGTTTGGATAGCAGATCAATTTATTCCAGCTCAAATAGAAATTGATGATAATAAAATAGTAAATATTTATTCTTATAACGAAAAAGAAGTAAATTACGATTATGGTAACAAAAGAATTGTTCCAGGATTTATAGATATTCATTGTCATGGAGCCTATGGTTTTGACACAAATGATGCTGATGAACAGGGATTAAGAAATTGGACTAAAAGGATAGTAAATGAAGGGGTTACTGCATTATTAGCTACTACTATAACTCAAAGTAAAGAAGTTCTTACTAAAGCTTTAAGTAATGTTGCAAAAGTAGTAGAAGATGGATATGAAGGGGCAGAAATATTAGGAATTCATTTTGAGGGGCCTTATCTTGATATGGAATATAAGGGAGCTCAACCAAAGGAATATATAGTTAAACCAACTATACAAGAATTTCAAAATTATCAAAAGGCAGCAAAAGGCCTTATAAAATATGTAACTTTAGCAACAGAAGTAGATGAAGATTATGCTCTTACAGAATATTTATACAATAACAATATAGTAGTTAGCATAGGACATTCAGCTTCCAGCTATGAAGAAGCTGTATTTGCTTTTGCTCATGGGGCTAGATCTCAAACTCACGTATATAATGGTATGACTCCATATAATCATAGAAAGAATGGATTAGTTGGAGCAGCTTTAAGAATTAAGGGAATGTATGGTGAAATAATTTGTGATGGAAATCATTCAACTCCTGTAGCTTTATACAATTTCTTTAATGCAAAGGGTCCAGACTATGGAATTATGGTTACAGATGCTTTAATGGCAAAGGGCTTTGAACCTGGTTCTAAATTTATTTTTGGAGGAAATGAAATAGAAATTTATGAAGACGGAAGTGCTCATTTAGTAGAAACTAAGGGGTTAGCTGGCTCAACTCTAAAGATGAATGAAGGTCTTAGAATATTAGTTGAAGATGCTATGGTGCCATTTAATTATGCTATAAATTCATGCACAATTAACCCTGCTAAATGCTTAGGAGTAGATAAGCGCAAGGGAAGAATAGGTGTTGGATATGATAGCGATTTAGTAGTTCTTAATGATGATTATTCAGTGCTTCAAACATATTGTTTAGGAAAGGCGATGTTATAGTGAAAAAGAATACTATGAATTTATCTGGCAGCAATATTTACTTAGATAGATATGGAGATACTGTTTATTATAACCTATTTGATAAAAATGGATATATTGTATCTAAGGAAATGGAGCAAAAATTTAGAGTTTTCTACTATAGATATTCAATAATATTTATTTTTGTAATTTTATTAGGTGATTATTTTAAAACTTTTCAAAATACCTTACTGCTAGGATTTGGAGCATCTCTATTAGTTGAACTGTATTTTAGATTTGTCTTTCTAAAAAAATTAAAGGTAATTAAAAACTTTAATAGAGAGCGTAAGCTTTCAAAGTTAGAGGCCTTAGTTAAAAGTAAAGCAAAAGATAAAATAATTATGAAAGCCTGTGCCTATGCTTTATTAAGTGTTCTTTTAATTATAAATGCAATGCAGCAAAATTTTAATATATTACTATTAATTTTAAGCATTATTGGTTCAGTATATAGTTTTTATACAGTAATTATCGATATTATTGCTTTTACTAAAATAAAAAATAAATAAGTCATTCTATATAAATATCAAAATATTTAATATAAGGAGAAATAATCATGATATTAGTTATAAACCTTAACACTTCAGTAGATAAAAGGTATGAGATAGAAGATATACAAAAGGGAAAAGTAATGAGAGCAAGAACCGTAGAAAACACACCTGGAGGCAAGGGGATACATGTAGCTAATGTTGCAACTATATTGAAGGAAGATTGTATAGCTACTGGATTTTTAGGTGGAAAAACTGGAGAATTTATTGAGGAAAAACTAAAGGAATATGGTATAAAGCAAGATTTTGTAAAGATCAAGGGAGATAGTAGAGAATGTTTAGCTTTTATAACAGATGATTACATGCAAACAGAAATACTAGAACCAGGTCCAGAAATAAGTGAAACAGAAAAACAAAACTTTTTCCAAAAATATATTGAATTAATAGAAGAGGCTGAAGTCATAGTGGCATCTGGAAGTGTACCAAGAAATGTAGAGAAAAATTATTATAGGAGTTTAATAGAACTTGCTAATCACAAAAATAAAAAGTTCTTACTAGATACCAGTGGAGACCTTTTATTAGAAGGAATTAAAGGAAAACCCTTTTTTATAAAGCCTAACAAGGATGAGATTGAGTCAATAAGAGGTAAAGAAATAAAAAATGAGCAAGATGCAATTGATGAAATAAAGAATTTTCAAAAGATGGGTATAAGCTTTGTTGTAATATCTCTTGGAGCAAAAGGCTCTATAGCTGGTTATGATGGAAAATTTTATAGAGTAACAGTTCCTAAAATTAGGGCAGTAAATCCAGTTGGCTCAGGGGATTCCTATGTAGCTGGAATATCAATAGGTTTACACAGGGGATACAGTATAGAAGATACTTTAAAACTTGCTGCAGCTTGTGGAACTGCAAATGCATTAGAGAAGGAAACTGGTTTTGTTAAAGAAGAAGTTGTTAATGATTTAATTAATAAAATTGATGTAGCTGAAATTTAATTTCAGATTATATATATTTTTTACTTATAAATACGTATCTATTGCAAAGATATAAGGTGAAAAGGTGAAATCAATTAAGGAGGCATTTAAAATGATTTTTGGAATAAATGAAGAAAAAATGAAGGAACTAGGTGCAGAATATACTATTACAGAAATAAGGCAACAACCAAAGTTATGGGAAGAAACTTATAACATAGTGAAGAGTAATGAGGAAAAAATAAAGACTTTTTTAAATAAAAAATTAAAAAGCAATACTAGAATAGTTTTAACTGGAGCAGGTACTTCAGATTATGTTGGAGATACTATATATCTATATTTAGCAAAAAAATTAAATTTAAGAGTAGAAGCTATAGCTTCCACTGACATAGTATCAAATCCAGCAGAATTTATTGAAGAAGATGTACCAACAATTCTTGTATCTTATGCAAGATCAGGAAACAGCCCTGAAAGTGTTGGAGCATACGATTTATTTGAGGAAAATGTAAAGGACATTGCCCAACTAGTTATTACTTGTAATAAAGATGGAGAACTTGCAAAGAGGGCTGTAAACAGTGATGATAACCTTTGCATATTAATGCCAGAAGCTTCAAATGATAAGAGCTTTGCAATGACAAGTTCCTTTAGCTGTATGTTATTAGCAACATTATTAATATTTGATATTGATAATTTAAATGAAACTAAAAAATATGTTGATATTGTTGTTAAACAAGGAAATTATATTTTAGAAAATAGATGGCAAGATGTGCAAGAATTAGTTAATTTAGATGCAAAAAGAGTAGTTTACTTAGCTTCGGGAGTATTAAAAGGCTTAGTTCAAGAAATGTGTCTTAAAAATCTAGAACTTACAAGTGGAAGAGTAGTAAGTCTAAGCGAAGGAGTATTAGGTTTTAGACATGGTCCAAAGTCAATAATAAATGACGAAACTTTAGTAATATTTATGAACTCTACTAATAAATATACTAATCTTTATGATATGGATCTTATAAGAGAAATTCATAATGATGTAGGAAATCACAAGTTAGCAGTTATAAGTTATACAAAAAATGAAGAATTAAATGGTTTATGTGATAAATATATAGAAATTGATGGTAAAGAAATTCCAGAAGTTTATACAGCGTTTAATTATATGTTATTCGGACAAATGTTTGGATTATTTAATTCAATGAGATTAGGAATTTCACCAGATAATCCAAGACCAGATGGTACTGTTAATAGAGTTGTTAAGGGAGTAATTATTCACAAGTACGATAAACAAGTTTAAATTTTTATAAAAAGCTTTTTATAAGATTAGAACTAAAGATAAGTCCTTTTTAAAGTGAAAGAAAGAAATGAATTTGAGATAAAGGAGAGTAATAAATATGAAGATATTATCAACAAGAGAAATGTTAAAAAAGGCTCAAAGAGAAGGATATGCTATACCAGCTTTTAATATTCATAATTTAGAAACATTACAAGTAGTAGTAGATACAGCAGCAGAATTAAGATCACCAGTAATCTTAGCAGGAACACCATCAACAATAGCATATGCAGGTGGAGAATATATAGTAGCTATGGCTGAAACTGCAGCTAAAGAGTATGATATTCCAATAGCAATTCACTTAGATCATTATGAAGATGTTGAAGCAATTAAACACTTTATAGACTTAGGCTTTAAATCAGCAATGATAGATGCATCTCACTTAGACTATGAAGATAATATAAGAATTGTTAGAGAAGTAGTTGAGTATGCTCATAAGTTTGATGCAACAGTAGAAGCAGAACTTGGAAGATTAGGTGGCCAAGAAGACGACTTAATAGTAGATGAAAAAGACTCTAAATATACTAATCCTGAGCAAGCAAGAGACTTTGTAGAAAGAACAGGAATAGATTCCTTAGCAGTTGCAATAGGAACAGCTCATGGATTATATCAAGGGGAAGCAAAACTTGATTTTGATAGATTAAAGGAAATAAGAGATATGGTAGATGTACCATTAGTTCTACATGGAGCATCAGATGTACCAGATGAATTAGTTAAAAAAGCAATATCTCTTGGAATTTGTAAGGTAAATGTAGCAACAGATTTAAAAATACCTTTCTCTGATGCAGTTAAAAAATACTTTAATGAAAACCCAACCGCAAATGACCCAAGAAAGTACATGACACCAGGAAAAGAAGCTATGAAAAAAATTGTTGCTCATAAAATAATGGTTTGTGGAAGCAATGGAAAAGCTTAAATTTTTAGTTTCAGATTATATATAAAAATAACTTATAGAAAAAAGAGAAGATTGTCAGCAATCTTCTTTTTTCCTATTTACATAATAGTATTTTCTTAAGAATGTAATAGTCCCCTCTTGTATTAAAGTTTTAATTCTATTTTCTTTGAATGGAAAATTAATATATAATGTTAATATGAGCGTGTAATTACTTATAATTCTTATTAAGTAAAAAAAAGTAAATTAATAAATTATTACGGGGGATTTTATGAAAAATTTAAGTGGAAATTTAAAAGCTTTATTCAGAAAAGAAATAGAAACTGAAACTTTAGTAAATATAATTTTATATTCTGTAATTTTAATAATGCCTTTTATAGTTGTAAATGTATCCTCACCGAGATATGTTATGGGAAAGTTAATGTTTCTTTATATAATAGGAATTTTTTCTTTATATTCATTAATTAAATTAAAATTCACAAAATTTAATTTATATCATAAGCTAGCATTAGTCTTTCTTCTGACTATTTTTATTCCAAGCATATTATCACCATACAAATACGTTGCTTTTATGGGAAATCATGAAAGGGGAGAAGGCTTTTTTATTTATTGTATTTATATATTACTTTTTTTATTATCATCTAAATATTTAATAATAAATAAAGCTTTAATAAATATAGTTTTAACTTTTTCATGCATTATGGGATTGTATGGAGTAATTCAGTTTTACGGTTTTGATCCAGTGCAATATTGGATGTTTGGAAAAATAATTGGTAATGAGAGTATTGGCTTTATAGGGCATAGAAATTTTTTCTCTAGTTATTTATGTATTTTTTTATTTTTATCAGTTTCAATATATATTTTTAAAGGTATAAGTAAGTATCTTATTTATTCTTCAATATTATTTGCAGCTTTATTGTGTACTTTAACAAGGGGAGGATGGCTTGCTTTTCTGATTTATTCATTTATAGGATTATTATTTATATTAAAAGAGAAGTATTTGCTTAAGAGAGCATTATTAGTATTTATTTCTTTTACAGTAATTTTTGGCGTTTTGAATTTAACTACAGATAATAAAGTTCTAAAAAGGGCAGATAGGGAAATAGTGTTTTCTGAAGATGGCGAGTTGATAAATTCAGCAGGGGCTAGAGCTAATATTTTAAAGATATCCTTTAGAGCATTTATTGATAAGCCGTTATTAGGATATGGACCAGATACGTTGAAAAATAGATTAACTGATGATTATCCAGAAGAAATGATGGAACATATATTAAAATTTAATGAAGTGGTTGATAAATCTCATAATGAGTATCTTGAGTATGCTGTTAGTAATGGAATATTCAGTTTGTTGCTGTATTCAATATTCTTAGGTGCAATTCTTATAATGCTTTTTAAGAATAGAAGAAATTATATTAGTAAAATACTTTTTTTAACAATATTAGGTTATATGTTTCAGGGATTTTTCAATATAAGTGTAATTATGGTAGCTCCAATATTTTGGATCCTTTTAGGGGCTAGCATAAAATTGCTGGAAGATACGAATAAAAAGATACTAGAAGTAATATAATAATACAATGAGTTCCCGTATATAAAAAATAAAGCAAAATATAAAAAGAGTGAGAAAAATAAAGATATTTACTGAAAATATTCAATATTTAGAATATATAGCTAGATAGTATAATTTTAACAATTTGATTTTAAAAAAATAAAAGATTATTATAACATTGTTAGCACTTGAATGTAATGAGTGCTAACAACCATAAAATGATTAACAGAATTATAGGAGGGATTTTTATGAATATCAAACCATTAGCAGATAGAGTAGTTATTAAAAAGTTAGAAGCAGAAGAAACTACAAAAAGTGGAATAGTTCTAACTGGATCTGCAAAGGAAAGACCTCAAGAAGCCGAGGTTGTGGCTGTAGGACCTGGAGCAATAATTGATGGAAAAAGATGTGATATGGAAGTAAAAGTTGGAGATAAAGTACTTTATTCAAAATATGCAGGAACAGATGTAAAGGTAAACGGAGAAGAATATACAATTTTAAAACAAGAAGATATATTAGCTATAGTAGAATAAGGAGGTTCAGATTATGGCAAAGTTGATTAAATTCGGTGAAGACGCAAGAAGAAAGATGCAAGAAGGGGTTGATGCTTTAGCTGATACAGTTAAAGTAACATTAGGCCCAAAGGGAAGAAACGTTGTTTTAAGTAAAAAGTTTGGTGCACCACTTATCACTAATGACGGTGTTTCAATTGCTAGAGAAATAGAATTAGAAGATCCATATGAAAATATGGGAGCTCAGCTTGTTAAAGAAGTTGCAACAAAAACAAATGACGTTGCAGGGGACGGTACTACAACAGCAACTCTTTTAGCTCAATCAATTATAAGAGAAGGTTTAAAAAATGTAACTGCTGGAGCTAACCCAATTTTAATCAGAAATGGTATTAAAATGGCTGTAGATAAGGCTGTTGAAGAAATAAAGAAAGCTTCAAAGCCTGTTAATGGAAAAGAAGATATAGCAAGAGTTGCAGCAATTTCTGCAGCAGATGAGGAAATTGGTAAATTAATATCTGATGCAATGGAAAAGGTAGGTAACGAAGGTGTTATTACTGTTGAAGAATCAAAATCAATGGGAACAGAACTAGACGTTGTTGAAGGTATGCAATTTGATAGAGGATATGTATCAGCTTACATGGTAACAGATACAGAAAAAATGGAAGCTGTACTAGATAATCCATATATATTAATAGTAGATAAAAAGATATCTAACATACAAGAACTTCTTCCAATATTAGAACAAATAGTTCAATCAGGTAAGAAATTATTAATAATAGCTGAAGATGTTGAAGGCGATGCAATGACTACATTAGTAGTTAATAAGTTAAGAGGAACTTTCACTTGTGTTGCAGTTAAAGCGCCAGGCTTTGGAGATAGAAGAAAAGAAATGCTTCAAGATATTGCTATATTAACAGGTGGTAAGGTAATTTCAGATGAATTAGGAATAGAATTAAAAGATGTTACTTTAGATATGCTTGGACAATCTGAAAGCGTAAAAGTAACTAAAGAAACTACTACTATAGTAAATGGTAGAGGTTCAAGCGAAGATATTAAAGAAAGAGTTGCTCAAATAAGAGCTCAAATAGAAGAAACAACGTCAGAATTTGATAAGGAAAAATTAACTGAAAGATTAGCTAAATTAGCTGGTGGAGTTGCTGTAATTAAGGTTGGTGCAGCTACAGAAACAGAATTAAAAGAAAAGAAATTAAGAATAGAAGATGCTTTAGCAGCTACAAAAGCAGCTGTTGAAGAAGGTATTGTAGCAGGTGGTGGAGCTGCTTATGTTAATGTAATTAACGAAGTAGCTAAGGTAACTTCTGATGTACAAGATACTCAAATAGGTATAAACATTATAGTAAGAGCATTAGAAGAACCAATGAGACAAATTGCAACTAATGCAGGTCTTGAAGGTTCAGTAATAATAGAAAAGGTTAGAAATTCAGAAGCAGGAATTGGATACGATGCTTTAAGAGGAGAATATGTTGATATGATTAAGGCTGGTATAGTTGACCCAACTAAGGTTACAAGATCAGCACTACAAAATGCGGCTTCAGTTGCAGCAACATTCTTAACTACAGAAGCAGCAGTAGTTGATGCTCCAGAAAAAGAAAATCCAATGCCAGCTGGTGCAGGAATGGAAGGAATGTACTAATCAAAAAAAAACTTAAATAAAAGGAATATGATGCTGATTTATATAAGAAGTATCATATTCCTTTTTTTTATATTTTGAATATTAAACTATTAAAATTTAATCTTTCACAAATAATTTATTTAAAAATTTATAATAAAAAAACAGTATGAAAAATAAATATAGTAAAAATTTTAATATTTTTTAGAAAAATTTATCCTTATATTGCCAAACAAAAAATAAAATGGTAATATAATATTTGTTCGGAAATTGTTTGTTAAAATAAAAAATAGTTAGTATACCTTAAATAAACAGTATTTATTTTTTATTAGTGTTATAATTAATGGAACAAAAACATAATAATAATTAATTAAAATCTATAAATAACAGCAATGACCGAGAATAGCAAGGCAGGTGAACTAATTGTATTTAATTATATTTATTTTAGGAATTACTATTGGAAGCTTCCTAAATGTATGTATTTATAGAATACCTAGAGAAGAATCAATAGCTTTTCCATCTTCTCATTGTACAAACTGTGGATATAATTTAAAAGCTTACGATTTAATTCCCATATTTAGTTATATATTTTTAAGGGGCAGATGTCGAAAGTGTAATGAAAAAATATCTATAATATATCCCTTAATTGAACTATTAAATGGAATTATATATGTTGTAATATTTTATTTTTATGGAATTAGTATAAGTACAATTTTTCTTTCAATTTTTTCTTCCTTATTAATAGTTATTTCTGCTATAGATTTTAAAACTATGGAAGTGTATACATCAACTATAGTTTTTGGCTTAATTTTGGCAATAATTTATATAACTCTTGGAGCCTATTTTAATGAGATAAATTATAAAGATAAGCTATTAGGATGTATAGTAGGATTTTTAATTATCTTTCTAATAGTAAAAATAACAAGGGGAATGGGTGAAGGAGATTATGAAATTGCAGCCTTATGTGGCTTGTTTTTGGGATTAAGGTTAATATTAGTAGCTTTATTTTTAGGAATAGTAATAGCAGGAATAGCAGCAAGTATTATTTTAATATTAAAAGTTAAAGGCAGAAAATCTGAAATAGCTTTTGGACCTTATATAGCTCTGGGAACATTTATATCAATGATTTTAGGCGACAGTATTTTACAATTTTATCTAGGTTTTTTTGTTAAATTTTAAAGGTAATTAAATAAAATATTACCATTGAAACTTAATATTATATAAATTAATATTAAGTTAATCAAGTTATAAATGTTCTAAACATAAGAATATTCGGATAGGAGGGGAGTTTATGGCTTTAGTGCAAAAGAAAAGGCTTGGAGATATTCTGTTAATGGCGGAAAAAATAACTCCTTCTCAACTTCAAAGTGCATTAAAAACTCAAAAGATTTTAGGTAAAAAATTGGGAGAAGTTTTAATTGAAAGCGGAATTGTATCAGAAGAAGACATAATTGATGCTATTGAAGCTCAGACGGGGATAAAAAAGATAGATTTAAACAATATTAACTTTGATAAAAAAGCAATTAAAATTGTACCTCAAAATCTTTGTAATAAATATAATTTAATTGCATTTGGATTTGAAGAAGATAAAGTATTGGTTGCAATGTCGGATCCATTAAATATATTTGCAATTGATGATATTTCTATATCTACAGGTTTGGCTGTAAAAACTTTTATTGCGCCTAAAAAAGATATAGACAAGTTTGTAAAAATAAATTATAGCAGTGAAGGTGTTAACAAGGCTGCAGAAGAATTATCAAAAGAAACCTTAGAAGCAAAAACTATATCAGTAGATGTAGAAGAGGTTGATGATGTAAAGAATGCGCCAGTAGTTAAAATGATAGAGTATTTATTTAAGAACTCAATTGAAATGAGAGCATCTGATATTCATATAGAACCTTTTGAGAAGGAAATTAGAATAAGATATAGAATTGATGGAGAACTTACAACTATAAATACCTTAGGAATTGAGAGTTTAGCTCCATTAATAACAAGAATAAAAATACTAGCGAATTTAAATATTGCAGAAAAAAGAATACCACAGGATGGAAGAATAATAACTAAAATAGGAAATACTGATGTTGATCTTAGAGTTTCAATTCTTCCAACAGTAAATGGTGAAAAGGTAGTTATAAGAATTTTAAATAGAGATAACTATAAGGTTGGAAAAGAGTATCTTGGATTGACTAAGGAAAATCTAAAAAAGTTAAATAATATAATTTCAAATCCCCATGGAATAGTATTGGTTACTGGTCCAACGGGAAGTGGTAAATCAACAACTTTATATACTGTGTTAAGTGAACTTAATTCTAGTAATGTAAATATAATTACTGTAGAGGATCCGGTTGAATATACCCTTGATGGAATTAATCAAGTTAACGTTAATACAAAAGCTGGATTAACCTTTGCAAGCGGCTTGAGAAGTATTTTAAGACAAGACCCAGATATAATCATGATTGGGGAAATTAGAGATGAAGAAACTGCTCAAATTGCTATAAAAGCAGCTATAACAGGTCACTTGGTTTTAAGTACTCTACATACTAACGATGCACCATCTTCAATAACTAGATTAGTTGATATGGGAGTTGAGCCCTATTTGGTTGCCAGCTCAGTTGTAGGAGTAATAGCTCAAAGATTAGTTAGAAAAATATGCCAATATTGCAAAGAGGAATATGAAGCCTCAGAATATGAAAGAAAAACTCTTACTGGAAGTTCTAATGGAACATTAAAACTCTATAAGGGAAAAGGCTGTGGCCATTGTAATGGTACAGGATATATTGGAAGAATTGGTGTTTACGAGATAATGGAAGTAACGAGAGAACATAGAGATATTATAAATAAAACAAGGGATTCTGATATTTTAAAAGATATATCAATAAAGCATGGAATGACAACCCTTGAAGATGAGTGTAAAAAACTAGTTTTAAATGGAACAACAACCATGCAGGAACTTGCAACTATAACATTGTTAGGGGATATATAAGGGGTGATAAGAAGTTATGAAAGTTTATAAATATAGAGCCATGAAGGAAGATGGAACTAAAATAGAAGGTAAATTTGAAGCAAGTTCCAGGGATGATGTAATAAATATGATAACTTCAAGTGGTTATTATCCTTTAATAATAGAAGAAATAGTTGAAAGTAAGCCAATAGAATTAAAAATGTTTGAAAAAGTAACCAAAAAGGATTTAGCGATATTCTGTAGGCAGTTTTATACTATGTTAGATGCAGGTGTATCAATTACAAATAGTATAAATATTTTATCAAAGGAAATACCTAATAAAAAACTAAGGGAAATCTTATCTGAAATTGAGGATGATATTAAAAAAGGTGAACTTTTATCAGAATCAATGGCAAAATATAAAAAATATTTCCCACAATTACTAATAAAAATGGTTGAATCTGGTGAAATCAGTGGAAATATTGATGAAATGATGCTTAGAATGTCAGTACATTTTGAGAAGGAAAATAAAATTAATAATAAGGTTAAGTCAGCCATGACCTATCCTGCTATTCTTAGTATAGTTGCAGTAGGAGCAGTCATGTTTATAATGACCTTTGTAATGCCAACCTTTGTTGAGATGTTTGAAGGACTAGGCTCAGAGCTTCCTCTTATAACAAGATTTATGTTAGGAACAAGCGAATTCTTAAGTAATAACTTAATCATAATATTATTGATAATAGGAATTCTAATAATATTATTTAATGTTTACAAGAGAAGTCCACAGGGGATTCAAACTATAAGTAGTTTAAAGTTAAAACTCCCTATAATAGGGAATTTAAATAAAAAAATAATAGTTTCAAGGTTTACAAGGACCTTATCTACTTTATTAGCAGCAGGTGTTTCTTTAGTGCATGCCCTGCCAACAGTTGCAGGAGTACTAGAAAATAAAGTAGCAGAAGATGCAATTCTAAAAATTAGGGAAAGGGTTGTAAGGGGAGATGGATTAAGCACTCCAATTAGAGAAAATGATATTTTCCCTAAAATGTTGTCTTCAATGATAAGAATTGGAGAAGAATCAGGCTCTTTAGATAGTATTTTAAATAAAACAGCAGATTTTTATGATGATGAAGTTGAACAAGCAATTCAAAGAACGACTTCACTAATAGAGCCTATATTAATAGTTATTATGGGGCTAGTAATTGGAACAATAGTAATTTCAATTATGCTGCCAATGTTTGATATGTATACACAAATGTAATAATTACACATTGTAAATTGTATATTAATAAGTAAAGTTTATATTTAATAATTAATATAAAAATAATAAATAATAAGGAGGCTTTTTATGAAAAACAATTTAAAAAACAAAAAAAAGAAAGGATTTACACTAATTGAACTTATTATAGTTATTGCTATTATAGCTATAATTGCAGTAATAGCTATTCCAAGATTTGGTTCAGCAACACAAAATGCTAGAAGAAATTCTGATATAGCTAATGCTAAAAATATTGCAAATGCAGTAACAATGGCAATAGCTGAAGGAGATATTACTTTACCAGCTGCAGCAGCTTCTCCATTACAGATTACAATTGGTGGTAGCGATGCAAATGCTACAGCAGTTGCAAATTTACTTCAAGGAACACCTACTCCTGAGAGCGTAGATGGTGTTACAGCATTTACTGTTAATGTAACTGATACTGGTGATGTTACTGTATTGGCTGGTACAACAGTTTTATTCCCAGCTCCATAATAATATGTTTGCTTAATATTATTTAAATAAATTAAAAGTAAAATGTAGAAACATTCTACATTTTACTTTTATAAAATTAAATTCTACTATATAGAATTTAATTTTCTTATTAACTATTAAATGATTAAAAAAGATGAACTGTGCACTAAGCACAAAAAGGGTGGTGAAATGATGTCTAATAAGAAATCTAAAATAGATTTTTCAAAATTAAAAGAAATTGGATCTATGGACATAAAGGATATAGGTAAACTATTTAAAAAAGATAAAGCTCAAAATCCTAATTATTTATTAGAAAAAAGTAATAAAGTTGAAAATAGATTTATTTTAAAAGAAAAAGCTAGAACTGTTTTATCAATAGATTTAGGAACTAATATGATAAAGCTTGCTGAAGGTAAATATCAAAAGGACAAGCTAACGATAAATAAACTTCTTCAAATAGTAACTCCGGAAGGAGCTATTGCTGATGGAAAGATAACAAATGAACAATCAATTATAAATACCTTGGAGTTTTTAATAAAGGAAAACAATATAAAGGCTAAAGATATTATTTTTACAACTAATTCTTCTTCAATAATAAATAGAGATATTTTAATACCGATGGTTCAAGAAGAGGAAATGGAAACTGTTATAAGATATGAAATACAACAATATCTACCAATAAATTTAGATGATTATATAATTCAATATATTGTTTTAGATGAAATTGTTGATGATGCAGGAGCAAAGTTAAAGGTTAATGTAACTTCATTTCCAGAAAAAATGGCTGCTTCCTATTATAATATAGTAAATACTTTAGAACTATATCCATATGCTTTAGATGTTACATATAATTCTATAAATAAGTTAGCTAATTATTCACAATATACAACAAATAATGGGAAGATTATGGGAGGTACTGTTGCTTTTGTTGATATGGGAGCTACCTCTATTAATATGGCGATATTTAGAAATGGTAAATTAGATTTTACAAGAATGATAAAGTCTGGTGGGGATAATATTGATTATGCCTTAAGCCAAAGCTTGAATATGTCAATAAAATCAACAGAATCTTTAAAGAAAAAAAATGGTGATTTATTAAATTACGATGAGAAGGATACACTTAATATAACATTAAGAAGCTCTGTTGATGATATACTAGAAGAATTTGAAAGAATAATTCA
Source organism: Clostridium isatidis (assembly GCF_002285495.1). Taxonomy (NCBI): domain Bacteria; kingdom Bacillati; phylum Bacillota; class Clostridia; order Eubacteriales; family Clostridiaceae; genus Clostridium; species Clostridium isatidis. Next base: position 390,843 of record NZ_CP016786.1, read on the forward strand.
GTTTTACGGTAACAAATCAAACACTCCTATAGATAAGATCTATATTTATGGAGGGCTTTCTAATTTAAAGAATATAGACTTATATATAGAAAATAGATTTAATATAGCAGTAAATAAAATAAAGGATATTCCAAATGTTGATTTTACTAATAAGGATTATGTAGATGAAAACCTTGGAGAATATCTAAATGCTATTAGTGCTATTATAAGATTATAGGAGGGAGCTTATATGGTAAGAGATATGAACTTTTTCTCTCCTTATCAAGGTAAGAGGAAGGAACAAAAAAATAAGAATATTTATGTTTACTCCTTGGCAGGTTTTTTATCTGTAGCTATAGTTGGTACATTAGCTTGGAATACAACAAATATCCTATTACTTAACAGTAAAATAAAAAAGTTAAATGAAGAACTAGAACAAGATCATATAAAAGAAAAGATTGTTAAGTGGGAGGATATAAGTAAAAAAAGTGATGTATTGATAAAGTATGATGATGAAATTACAAAAATAATAGATGCTTTAAATTCGAGAGAAATAGTTACAACGAATTTATTAGATAAATTAAGCTCAACCCTGCCAACAGAAGTAACTTTTAATAGCATAAACATAAGTAATACAGAAATTACAATTCAAGCTGTTTCAACTAGCAGAGTTGCAATAGGAGAGGTTGAACATAATCTAAAGAAATTAGATATTATGCAAGATGTATATATTGGTGGAATATCAGGAGTTGAAAATTATACTTTTGATATAAAATGTGTATTAAAGGATGTTGAATAGTATGAATATAAGTAAGAGGGAAAAATATTTAATAGGAATCTTTTTAGCTGTATTAATATGTTTTGTTTATTATCAATTTGTTTATACCAAACAGGTTGAAAAATTGAAGGTAGTAAGAGCAGAAAAGGAAAGTGTTGAAGAAAGATATAATGATGTAATGAAGGCCATTGCAAATTTAGATGCAATGGAAGAAGAATTTAAGATATTAAAAGCAAATGTCCTTGGTAAATCTGAAAAATTATATCCAGTTATAATGCAGGAAAAAATAATAATAGAATTAGACGAGCTATTAAATGATAGTGGTCTCAACGGAAATATTGCCTTTAGTCCTATAGAAGTATCTCCTGCTGAAAAATTGGTATCACCAGAAATAAAAAAGACAGAAAGTTCACTAAAAGCTTTTGTTGATGAATATAATGGTAATGTAAGTAATACAGGAGAAAGCAGTTCTAATAGTGCAAATGGACAAGGAGGAACTAACCAAGAAAATAGCACAACTACAGAGCAGTTAAAGGTTGCAATTAACTTCTCAGGATCTTATGAAGCTTTAAAAAGTTTTATTGCTTCATTACAAAATTATGAAAGAAAAATAGTAATTCCTAGTATTTCAATAACAGCACAATCTGAAGTAGAATTAACCGGAGTTATGAATTTAGAATTCCATGCAGTTCCTAAAATAGATGACCAAGATATAGACTATTTAATATGGTCATTAAACAACATATATGGAAAAGAAATATTATTTAGCAGTGGTGAAGCAAGTGGAGCTTATGCTTCTACAATAGAAGAGCAAAGCAGTGAGCAAAATGTTAATGACTTTGTTATGATGCTTAAATCACCAAGCTCAGAATTACCTACAGTAACAATAGGAAAGGCTAAAGATGATTCAAGAGGAAGTTATATTTATTCAGATAATGATGGGATAGAAGCAGTAGAAATATCCTTTGAAGAAGTTGATGGAAATACATTTTTCAAATATAAAACCACCACTTCATACTATCCAAAGGATAATTCACCTGAAGGAATGCAGTTTATTCCAAAATCAGAAAACATAGTTCTTGAAATACTAAGTGAAAATAGAGTTGAAACTTCTGATAATTCAGGAATAAATCTAAAGGTTATAAACAATACATCAAAAAAGGTTGAAGTGATAATAAAAAATGATGATAGTTCAAATCCAAGAGTCTCAGTAACAAGTGAGGGTTATACTGTAAATGTAACTAAAAAGTAGGTGTTTACCATGAAAACTAATAAACTTAAGGCAAAAAAAGGGATGACATTAATTGAGGTAATAATTAGTGTTGCCCTTTTATCAATGTTAATAGTACCTTTATCCGGCTTAGTAATATCAAGTTTAAGCAATAACAAAAGATCAGAATATAAGCAAAGGGCAAGTTATGTGGGGCAAAAGGTATTAGAAGAATTAAAGGCCTATGATGAAATACTTTTAAATATAGATGGAGGAACTGAATATTTTGAGCTTTTAGATGGAGATAGAATAATAAAAGCTTCAGTAGGAAATAGCTTTTCAGGAAACTTTAGTAGAACTATATATGGAAGTATTTCAGAACCCTTAAGTACTGGAGAAGAAATTTATCAAGTTTCAGTTACCATGGAAAGAAATGATAAATTTCAATATAGTGATAAGGACAATTTAAATGAATATAGTAATGCTGATTTTAGACTTAACTTTTTAAAAGATTTTAATAATAAGGTTAATCTAGCTTCTGATCCAATTAATAAGAGCTTAAGTGTTAGTAATAATGACGAAATAATAGTAGAATTAAATGATAATCTCAATTTAAAAATATATAAAAAAAATAATGAAGCTTCTAGTATAGATGAAACAAAATCTGCAGAAATAAATAACAAATTACTTTTATATGTTGATGAAACTTATAGTAATAGCAATAATATAGAAATAAAAAATAACACTAGTAATATTATTGATGTGTATCTAATTAAGAATACTGCTTCTTCGGGGAAATTAAATATAATTTCTAATAGTGGAAATGTAATACTTTATGAAGAAGATGAAATAGAAAAAAATCAAATTGGTGATTTGTATAACTATACTGTTATAGTCAGTGATAATAATGGTAAAGAACTATTTAGAGGAGCTTCAAGTAAAAATTTATATATAAGGAAATAAGTTTATAGGAGGTGGAGTAAAGTTGAGAATTAGAAAAAAGAAAAGGGGATCCACCTTTGTAATAGTAATTGTAGTTATGGCAATTATTTTTACAACTGGAACCACTATTTTAGCAGTTACAGCAAATGATTATAAGATGAGAATTGCACAAAGCAAAAAACTTCAAAACTTATATGAAGCAGATTCAGGTTTAGATATAGTTGAAAATATAATAATTAAAACTTCTCAAGAAGCAATAAAATATGCAGATAAAGAAGTTAAAGAAGAATTTGCATCATTAGAAGATAAGGATAGAAGTGAAGCTGCAGTAAATGAATTTTTTAAAGATAAATTTTATAAATTTCTAACTGTTATAAATAAGCAGACAATTAATGATAATGGCACTCCTAGAAATGTTGATATATTAGAATACTTAATTTTAGAAAAGAAATATATAAAATCCATTCTTGATAGTGGAAGATTGGAGTTTGAAGAGGCTGTAGATCCTGCTCAGGACAATTTTATAATTGAAATACCAGAGAACGGATATAATCCTAGTAATAGCGGAATAAAAATAACAGTTAATTCAACTTTTGAAACTGCTGAGGGAGAACTTAGAAATAGAAAAACTGTTTCAACAACCTTTACAGTATCAGCTCCAGAATATAATTCAGAAATAACAGCCATAAAAATTTATCCTGTTTTTGATGGAAAAGCCTTAACGGCTGATGGAAATATGGAGGTTAAGGATGGCAGTTTAACTATTAATGGAGATGCATGGGTAAAGGGGAATGCTGATTTAGGAGATAATCCAGCCTATACTTTTGATAAATATAAGGGTGGAATAAAACTTGAAAATTCAAGCTTTACAATGAATGGTAATATATATACAGCAAATACTTTTCATTTAAGCAATAATGCAAGAAGTACAGTAAATGGAAATCTTTATGCTCAAAATGTTTATGTTGGAAAATCAATAAATTCTATATCTTCAGTGAATAATCATGTTATTATTAAGGAAAATGTTATAGTAAATAATGATTTGGCTTTTAATGCATCCAAAAGCTCAATAACTATAGAAAATAATTTTTATGGTATTAATGATAAAACAACAGAAGTAACAACTGCTGATAAGGCCTTAAATTCTAGCAGCATTATTGTAAATAGCCTTGATTTAGATAATAGTACAGAGGCTGTAATAAAGGTGGAAAAGGATTCTTATATAATGGGAGTTGCCTATATTGATGCAACAGATGCAGCAGGAAACAAATATCAAACTGGTGAATCTGTAGCAGTTAAAGGTAATTACTTAGCCTATACTGATGTTAAGGATTTTGAAGAGGGATATGTCTTAAAATACTATTCCCCACTTCAATTATTAGAAAGTAAAAATGGGGATAGCAGTCCTGCTATGAAGGCTGACTATTTTGCCCAATATTTTAGTGATGAAAATAGGGAAAGAAATTATAACTTTAATGATGGAAAAGTAAAGCTTAAAGGTAAGGTTAAATCAGTAGGTGCAAGTGTAAAGGACAGCAGGGGAGAAATACAAAGGGCAAACATAAGTCCTGAGGATTTAGAAATAATAGAAAATCAGCAAAAAGAATATGCAAGAAATGTTTTTGCTATGGGTGATGCTTTTGCTTCAGAGGGTGATAATGCGTCATTAAAAGACTTGTATCAAAATCAAAGGGTAGTAAGAACTGTAAGGAATCAGATAGATTTTGATGCAATTAAAAATATAGATATGAATAATATAAAGGAAGAGAATGGAGTAGTTATTTTAAAGCTTAAGGAAAATGATAGCGATAAGCTTAGAATAATAGACGGAAAGCTTGAAGGAACTAACAAGAAAATAGAAAAAGGATTAATAATTACTAACGCAGATATAATCATTGAAGGAGAATTTAATTTTACAGGAAATATAATAACTACAGGAAATATTATTTTCCAGGGTCAAGGAGAGAAGAATATAAGCTACGATCCTCAAGTTATAAGAAATATATTGGCCTTAAATGTTGAGAGTTTTAAAGATATTTTTAGTTCTTCAAATAATGGCAGAGTAGAAGTTAAGGTAAAAACATCTTCAGAGGCTTATAGTGCTGATGAATTCATAAAAAAATCTTTATGGAAAATTATTAAATAGAAGAAGGTGAAGTTATTGAAAAAAAAGACTAGAGCTTTTACTGTTTTAGAACTCTTAATTACTATAAGTTTAGTAGTTGTAGTTCTCGGGGTAGTATTCACCTTCTTCTTCAGTAATAGCAAAAGCTTAACAACTGCAGAATTAAATTCCGATTTACAATATGAAGCCGAAAAAATTCAAGCTGAATTATTAGTAATTGGAACAGAAAGCCAGGGAATTACTATGGCTTTATCTTCCTCTGGATTAGATTTAACTAGTGAAAGCTATAATGTTAATGCTGAAATGCAGGCTCAAGAGGGGAAGGTAGAAGTTAAAAAAATAAAATTTAAGCATGCAAATGAATATTATATTTTAGAATATCAAGGAACTAACTTGACTGTAAGAAAATTAGACAGCTCTGAAAATGAATTGATAGAGGATGGTTATCCAGAACTATTATCCAGAAATGTGGCAAATTTTTATATAAGACCTATAGATTTTAGAATGAATAATTCAGGGAAACTTATCAATGCCCCAGGTATTGAAATTTCATTAGTGCTGTATAAAGAAAAGGGCTATTCGGAAGTATCATTACCTGTAAGTACAATAGTTAAGTTTAGGAATAAATAATATTATGGGGAGGAGGGGAAAAATGAAAAAGAAAAAAATTAAAATTATTAGTTTGTTATTAAGTTTTTTTATTATAATATCTTTTATTACTTTTGAAAATATAAATGTTAGGGCACAAACATCAGATAAACCTGATTTCGATGTAGTAATTGAATCTGCAACTCCAAATCCAGCCCTTCTAGGGGAGGATATTACCATTAAGGGTAAAATAATTCCAAAACCTTTTGAAACAACTGTACCGCCTAAGGAGATAGTATTGGTTTTAGATGTTTCAGGGAGTATGGAAGGTAACAGAATTAAGCAGCTAAAAGAAGCTGTGAAAAATTTTATAAATAAGATGAATGAGAATAAGATACAAAATTTGAAGATAGGCATAGTTGCTTATTCAAGTATTGCAGATTTTAATCCCATTCAAAACTTAGGAGAAAAGAGAGTTTATTCATATGGCTACGGTTATCATAATGTGACAAGTTATAAATCTTATAGCAGTTCCTTTCTTAATGCTAATGATAGTAAATTATATCAAATAATAGATTCATTAAGTCCATTAGGAGGAACCAATATAGGTGAGGGTATTAGAAAAGCCATATATATGCTTCAAAATGGAAATGCTTCTGCTAATAAGGCCATAGTTCTTATGACTGATGGTGAGCCAACCTTTTATTCTGTTACAAATAGCTCTTTACAGAAGTATATGATTATTAATAATAATAGCCCTGAAATTGCGGGGCAAGGAACTGGATTAGATAATAAGGCTTTAGATTATGCAAGGGATATTGCTAAAATTATCAATGACAGTGGTTATAATGCCTTTTCAATAGGTTATGAAATGAGCGATAGAGGAAATGAGGCTTTGGAGAAAATACATTCGTCTATGATTGGGGAAGAATGGAATAGCAATACTAAGCTTACAGAACAAGAAGGCTTTTATAAAACAAGTGAGGGTGCTATAGATTTAGTGTTTCAAAAAATAGCTTCAGAAATAATAAATAGCTATCCAGTTAATGATTTGGCATTAAATATGGAATTTAATGAAGGTTTTTCTTTAAATATTGGGGGGAATACAGTAAATATAGGCACTGTTAATTATAAAAAGGATGATAGCTCACAGAATGGAGATAAAATCATATATAAAGCTTCTCCAATACCTTTTGAATTCACTATAAAAGGAAGTGAAGAAGGTAGTAATTTTGTTTTTGAGGATTTAAATTTATCCTATAGCTGGGAAGATAAAACTCAAAGAAAGCCTATATATGAAAACATTGAAGTAATTATAAATTCTAATGAACTTCCTAATATAAGTGCTAAACTTTTATCTGAGAAAAATATTTTAGTAAAAACAAATGAAGAAATAACTTTAGAATATGAAATTAATCCATCATCTTTTAAATTTACTGATACAAACAATGCAAGTTCTAATGATGTAGCAATAATTATAGATACATCAATGGATATGAAGGAAGAAATTTCAATTATTAAAAATGCTGTTTTTAACAAGTTATTAAGTAATAATATCTTAAAAAATACTAAAACACATTATTCCCTTATAACATATTCAAATAAATCTAGTATTGTAACAGATTTATATAATAATAAAAATAAAGATTATTATAAAGATTATAATCAATATATAACTGATTTAAATGATAAATATTTAAAAAATATTACTACAGATCAGGAAAATCCAAATGCTAAAAATATTAAAGTGGCCTTTCCTAATATTATTAATGTCTTAAAAGAGGGAAGAAAGGATGCAGGAAAAACTTTAATTATCATAGGAAATGAGAAAGTTTCCTATAGTTTAAAGGATATTGAAGAGATAAAAGAAAAGGGATATAACATTATTACCTTATCGGTGGAGAATAATCAAAGTGGTAATTTGTATAATCTTCATAAAGATTTAAATGGAAAAGAGGAAAACTATTTTTATATACAAGATCCTAATAATATTGAAAATTCTATAATGAATAAGGTTGCAGATATATTAATTTCAGGAATTAGATTAAACGGCTATGAATTTAATCCAGAAATTAAATTAAATTTAGCAGGAAACTTTGAGGCAGTAAATGGAATAGAGAAGTTTGAAAATAATATTGCTACAATAAAAGTTCCTAAAATTATATATAATTATAATTCTAAAACTGGCTTATATGAAGTTGATAAGGAAAAAAGTAACTTAAAAGTATCCTTTACTATAAAGGCAAAGGCAGGCAAGAGTGGTGAGCTAGCTTTTGGAAATGCAAATGATAATAAGTTAGTTTATGAAAAACTTGTTTATAAGAATGAAAGTGATAAATATAAATATTCTTTAATTTATACCCCTAAAATAACAGTAAGACCACAAGTTAAAAATCTTATTCATGGTTTATTTAATGGAATAGAGGGAAATAGCATAAAGATTGATAATTCAATGGCTGAAAGCGGATTTAGCATTGCTGCAAATTCAACAATAACTTATGGAGCAAGCTTTATTCTTGAGGGAAATGAACTTGATTTTAGTTTGAAGGTAGATCCTAGACTTCAAGGAATAAAGGCCAGTGAAATAAGGGCTTATATATTAGAGGGATCTAATATTGTTGATGAGGGCGTAACTATTGAAAGTATAGATGAAGCTAATTTATTTAAATTAAACATTAAAGATGCAAAGCCTTCCTCAGCAGAGAGACAAGTTCTTTTGCTTTATAAGAGAAAGATGCTTGATGATGGGGGAGATAATAATACTTTTACTAATGAAATAAAAATAGATGATTTAAAGCAAGCAGTAACAGTAAAACTTTATAATCCGGATAATAGTAAGCCTAAATTACCTGATTTATTCTAAAAATGAGAAAGGTGCAAGTCTTATATAGATGATGCACTTTTTTCTTATTTCTAATATATGCAAAAGTAAATTGTGAAATATAAATTGCATTTTTGTTGACAAAGATAGGTTAGGGATATATAATAATTTTAATATAAAACTGAATAAAAATTTTAACTCGTATATCCCCTGAATATGGCAGGGAGTTTCTACCGGGAACCTTAAATTCCTGACTATGAGTGATTTTAATATACTATGCTATAGTTATCTATAGCATTATAGGCATATTGACTTCACTTAGAAAGTTGATATGCCTTTTTTATATAAAAATCAATATTAGATATATATCATTGAAATGAAAATGCAATTAAAATTGCGAAAATATAAATTTTGCAGGAAAAATATTATTTTAGGAGGAAGAATAATGGCAAGGATTTTAAAAACAGCTTATACTTTTGATGATGTATTATTAGTACCAAATAAATCAGAGGTTTTACCAAACGAAGTTTCCCTAAAAACAAAATTAACAAAAAAGATTACTTTAAATATTCCTTTAATGAGTGCAAGTATGGATACTGTAACAGAGTCAAAAATGGCTATTGCAATTGCTAGAGAAGGCGGAATTGGTATTATACATAAAAATATGACCATTGAAGAACAGGCAAGGGAAGTAGATAGAGTAAAAAGACAAGAAAATGGAGTAATTACAGATCCAATATTCTTATCAGAAGAACATACTTTAGCAGATGCTAATGAGCTTATGGCAAGATATAGAATTTCAGGAGTTCCAATAACTAGAGGAACGAAGTTAGTGGGAATTATAACTAATAGAGATATACTTTTTGAAACAGATTATACTAAGCCAATTTCGGAAGTAATGACCAAAAGTCCTTTAGTTACAGCAAAAGAAGGTACAAGTTTACAGGAAGCTCTTGAAATATTAAAGAAGCATAAAATTGAAAAGCTTCCTTTAGTTGATGAAGAAAATAATTTAAAAGGATTAATAACAATAAAAGACATAGAAAAGGCTAAAAAATTCCCCAATGCAGCAAAGGATGAAAAGGGAAGACTTTTATGTGGAGCTGCAGTAGGAATAACAAATGATATGATGGATAGAGTTTCAGCTTTAGTAAAGGCACAGGTAGATGTTATTACTGTAGATACAGCTCACGGCCATTCAAAGGGAGTTATGGAAGCAATTAAGAGAATAAAATCAGTTTATCCAGAACTTCAAATAATAGCTGGTAATGTAGCAACAGCAGAAGCTACTAGAGATTTAATAGAAGCTGGAGCAGATTGTGTTAAAGTAGGTATAGGACCTGGATCAATTTGTACAACAAGAGTAGTTGCAGGAGTTGGAGTTCCTCAATTAACAGCAGTAATGGATTGTGCAGAAGAAGCAAGAAAATATGGAGTACCAGTTATTGCAGATGGAGGATTAAAATATTCAGGTGATATAGTTAAGGCTTTAGCTGGCGGAGCATCTGCTGCAATGATGGGATCATTATTTGCAGGCTGTGAAGAAGCCCCAGGGGAATTAGAAATATATCAAGGAAGAAGCTATAAGGTATATAGAGGAATGGGATCGCTTGGAGCAATGGCAAAAGGATCAAGTGATAGATACTTCCAAAATGGAACTAAGAAGTTTGTACCAGAGGGTGTAGAAGGAAGAGTTGCTTTTAAAGGTTCTGTGTCAGATACTATATATCAATTAGTAGGTGGAATAAGATCAGGAATGGGATACTTAGGTGCAGCAACTTTAGAAGAATTATATGAAAAAGCAACTTTTGTAGTTCAAACATCAGCAGGATTTAGGGAAAGCCATCCTCATGATGTAAATATAACAAAGGAAGCACCAAACTATAGTAAATAGCCTTTGGAAATGACAATGGAGTTGAATTATAAGCTAAGTAAATGTAGCGGAGTTTTTCTTCGTTACATTTATTTATATTATTTTTATAAAATAGAGCTACAACTAAAATAATCGAAATATATTTAAAATATATAAAATATTATTCGTTATATGGTGAATAATATAAAATAAAAGTTTTATTTTATACTTATATTCGATATAAAATTATGCTATAATAAATTAGCTAATTAAATTTTAGTTGTTAAAAAAATGGAGGTTACTCATGAATAAAGAGTTAGTTTTAGTTATTGACTTTGGTGGACAATACAATCAGCTAATAGCAAGAAGAGTAAGAGAATGTGGAGTTTATTGTGAAGTTCATCCTTATACTTTAAGTGTTGAAAAAATAAGAGAAATGAATCCAAAAGGAATAATATTTACAGGAGGTCCAAATAGTGTTTATGCTGAAGATTCTCCCTTATGTGATAAAGAATTATTAGAAGCTGGAATACCTATTCTTGGAATATGCTATGGATCACAATTAATGGCTCATGTTCTTGGAGGAAAGGTTGCAACAGCCCCTGTAAGCGAATATGGAAAGACAGAAGTTAACATAAATAAAGAATCTAAGATTTTTGAAGGTATTTCATCCCCAACTATTTGTTGGATGAGTCATACTGATTACATAGAAAAAACTCCAGAAGGCTTTAAAATAATAGCTCACACTCCAGTATGTCCAGTTGCAGCTATGGAAGCTGAAGAAAGGAAATTATATGCAGTTCAATTTCACCCAGAAGTTATGCATACACAAGAAGGAACAAAGATGATATCAAATTTCCTTTATAATGTTTGTGAATGTTCTGGAGATTGGAAAATGGATGCCTTTGTAGAAAAAACAATTCAAGAAATACGTGAAAAAGTTGGTAATGGAAAGGCCTTATGCGCATTATCAGGTGGGGTTGATTCATCTGTAGCTGCTGTTTTACTATCAAAAGCTATAGGAAACCAATTAACTTGTGTTTTTGTTGATCATGGTTTACTTCGTAAAAATGAGGCAGATGAAGTTGAAGAAATATTTGGACCTAATGGACCATATAATCTAAATTTCATTCGTGTAAATGCTCAAGAAAGATTTTATGAAAAATTAAAGGGTGTAGAAGATCCAGAGCAAAAGAGAAAAATAATTGGTGAAGAATTTATTAGAGTATTTGAAGAAGAAGCAAAGAAAATAGGAGCAGTAGATTTCCTAGTGCAGGGAACTATCTATCCAGATATAATTGAAAGTGGTCTTGGAAAATCAGCAGTAATAAAATCTCATCATAATGTTGGAGGGCTTCCAGATTGTGTAGATTTTAAGGAAATAATAGAACCTTTAAGATTACTATTTAAAGACGAAGTACGTAAGGCTGGTTTAGAACTTGGATTACCTGAAAAATTAGTTTATAGGCAGCCATTCCCAGGTCCAGGTCTTGGAGTACGTATAATAGGTGAGGTAACAGCTGAAAAGGTTAGAATAGTTCAAGATGCGGATGCTATTTATAGAGAAGAAATTGAAAAAGCAGGACTTAATAGAAGTATAGGCCAATACTTTGCAGCCTTAACTAATATGCGTTCTGTAGGAGTAATGGGAGATGAAAGAACTTACGATTATGCTATTGTCCTTCGTGCAGTAGAAACAAGTGATTTTATGACTGCAACTTCAGTAAATCTTCCATGGGAAGTTCTTGAAAGAGTAACAACTAGAATTGTAAATGAAGTTAAGGGTGTTAATAGAGTATTATATGACTGTACAGGAAAACCACCAGCAACAATAGAATTAGAGTAAAATACAGAAAAACGACTAGATTAGTTGAGCTAGTCGTTTTTTTATTTATCATGTATCTTCCTAAATCTATTAATACACAATATTTTTACATACTTTTACAGATATGTTATTATAAATAATATATATTAAATAAAAGTTTGTAAAATTCGGAGGTTTATATATGTTAAAAAAATTTGCTTCAGACGCTTTAGGATTAAGTGATATTGGAAAAATAATAGATAAAAGAGATTTTGGTAAAGTAGATGCAGATGATTATATAATGCATGAAGATGATGAAAAAATATTTTTTCTTATAAAATCAAAAACTGATGAATACTGTTTTACAAATTTAGCACTTATTCATGTAGATGGAACATCTGCTGTAAGTAAAAAGAGATTAGTAATTAGATATGATTATTATAAAAATCCAATAAGAAATGTAAGTATAGAAACAGCAGGAACCATAGATTTAGATTGTGAAATTAAATTTACTATTGGAGAAAAAGCCTTTTCTATAGATGTGGATAAAAATCAAATAGAACAGCTAAAGGATTTATATAAAGCTTTAGTTAGAATAGGATATATAATAGAAGAAAATGAAATCATGCTTAAAAAGTCTGAAGAAAGTTTATCTATAGCTGCTAATGCATGCAAATCGGGAAAGATTGTTGAAGGAGATGCAGCAGAAGTATTTAAGAAGATAAATGAATATGCATTTAATTGGACAAAAATAAATAGAGAAAATTATATAAAAAAGGATTTTTCAGAGATATTTAAAAACTACATTAATAATTAGTGATTTAGTTTATTAATAAATGCATTAGATAAATGAGAAGTTTATGAAATTAGAAGAATGTATATTAGAGGAAAAAAGGGACAAGCTTATTAAAAGAATAAATGAAATGCAGAAGACCTTGGATAGGCTTAATTATAAGATTGAAGGGTATGAGAAGAAGTTATTAGTATAAGTTAGTGTATGGGTATTTATGTAAATTTTGAGGAAATTTAGTTTTATATCAAGTTATTTGAGCTGTGGGTGTAGCAAGTTTTGTAATAATTAAAATAAAATTTAATATAATGGAAGAAGATTTAAATTTAGATGAAAATGATCTAAAAGATTTAGTGATTGAGGGGGAAAGCATATGAAAGTATTATTAGTAAATGGAAGTGGACATTTAAAGGGATGTACTTATACTGCATTAAAAGAGGTGGCAAGAGAATTAGAAAAGGAAAATATTGAAACAGAAATATTTCAATTAGGAAATAAGCCAATTGCAGGCTGTATTGGCTGCATGTCTTGCATGAAAAGAGGTAAATGTTTTAGAGATGATATAGTAAATGAATTTTTAGAAAAGGCAAAGGAGGCAGATGGCTTTGTATATGGCTCCCCTGTACATTATGCTGGGGCTTCTGGAATGTTGACTTCCTTTTTAGATAGGGTTCATTATAGTGGAAAAAGTATATTTTTATATAAACCTGGAGCAGCAGTAGTAAGCTGCCGTCGTGGAGGAGCAAGTGCAGCCTTTGATCAAATAAACAAATACTTTACTATTAGTTGTATGCCTATAGTTTCATCACAATATTGGAATTTAGTTCATGGAAATACTCCAGAAGAAGTAGTACAAGATTTAGAAGGAATGCAGACAATGAGAACACTTGGAAGAAATATGGCATGGATGCTTAAATGCATTGAAGCAGGCAAGAAAGCAGGCATAGGATATCCTGAAATGGAAGAAAGAATTGCAACAAACTTTATAAGATAATAAAGAGAAGGGATGATTTTCGAAAACTTGAAAATCATCCTATTTTTTAAAAATTTAAGTTTCTTTAAGATAAATATAATCAGCAACTCTCATTGATAAAGCAATATTCGATATAGTCGGACCAGAAGCACTAAGGGAAGGAAGGGCGCTGTTGTCTGCCACAAATAATCCTTCAATGCCATGTATTTGACCATGAGGATTTGCTGCTGAAGTTTCTGGATTAGTTCCAATTCTGCAAGTACAGGATTCATGCATACTAGAACCTGGTGGTCTTAAGGCTACTGTAGCAGGATTTAGAGCTATCCCCATGGCATTAGCTGCTTCTACAATTCCCCTGCTCATTTGATTAACTACTTCATAATCTCTATCAGATAGTGAATAGTTTACCTGAATAAGGGGCATTCCAAATTCATCCTTTGCAGAAGAATCAATATAAACCCTGTTTTCTGGACGGCTTTCTACCCTTCCAAAGGCAGTAAGTATAACTGTAAGTTCATTTTGAAGATTTTTATTTTCAAACTGTTGGTATGAAAAGTATTGATTAGGTCCAATAATTTGAATTTGATAAGGTGCTTCCTCTGTTTCTGCTTTTAAGATAGATAGATTTCCAAGGTTTTCGGAGAAGCATCCTCTGCTTATAGTTCTTACAGCAATTATAGAAACATGCTCAGTTAAATAGTGTCCAATAGCTGGAACGTTTATATTAGAATTAAGGAGTATTCGTGGAGTTTCTAATGTGCTGGCAGATAAAACAACATTTTTAGCAGGTATTATATATATATCTTTATTTTGTGAAAATACTTCTACTCCAGATATTTTTCTATCTTCAGTAAGGACTCTAGAAACATAGGCATTAAGGCCTAAGTCAAAGTCTCTATTATATTGGGCAGAAGCCAATTTATTTATAGAGCTGTACCAAGGATTTGAATTGAATGTATTTGCCCCTTTCTTGAAGCTTCCATATCAAAAGCTAATGGAAGGTCTCTTGCTTCAAGAATTCCTTTGGAATAAAGTTTTCTTAATAGAAGATTCTGCATTGAAGAGCCTTTAGAATAAGAAATTGAAGCATTTAGGGATTTTTCAGCCATGGAATAATAAGCCTCTAGTTCTCTATAATTTATAGGCCATTTTCTAAGTTCGCTTTCAATTGGTCTTGGAACAGTACAATTCCAAAATAGGGATCTGCCACCAAGGGCATATACCATTCTGGCTCCAGAAAATTCAGGCAAGCGATCTTTAAAACTAGTTGAATTATCTTCAAGCAGTTGATTACTGGCAGTATTTATATTCATTGTTGGAATATTTAAAGAATGTGAATGAAATAATTTATCTCCTCTTTCAAGAATACCTATCTTTTTAGCACCATTATTTCTCCATAACTCACAGAGTCTTGATAATACTGTTCCGCCGCCATGACCAGTTCCTATAATTAAAACATCATAAGTTGTATTAGCCATTTCTTCAAGGGATTTTGTTGAAATCCAATTACCAGGATATTTAACCATTATACACCTCTTTAAAAAAATTCAATCTAATATATGAAAAATTATTTATGTTTATGTAGGTATTTATGTCGAATTGTTAAGGATAATTGTTTTATTAGATTTGTTACCTTTTTTTAATAGATGAATAACATATAATAGAAAGGAGAGGATAAAAAGTGGATTATAATGTAAACTCTATGCATGAAAGATGCAGAAAATGTATAACTTTTCATGTTGTTATAACCATGAGAGATGGAACCATGGTGGATGGAATAGTAGAAGGTGTTGACAGAGAAAATGTTAATTTATTAGTTGGTGAACCTGTAATGATGGAAGAAGAGCTTTCATATGAAAGACAAGAGTATGGATATGGTCAAGGTTCTAGGAGAAGGAGGCCGGTAAGAAGATTTAGACGCAGGGCTTTCCCACTAGCCCTTTTAGCTGCAGTAGATGTAGTACCATTCTTCCCATTTTTCCCATTCTTCCCATTTTAGCTAGTAGTACTTAAGTAGTAATGTAGAATGTACAAAGTACATTCTACATTTTATATTTAAAAGTAGTGTACATATTTTACAATATATTGAAGGGTCAAAATTATATAAAGCAAGTAACATAATCAAGCATATTCTAATATTATATTATATAGAGTTAAACTAAAGTTTTATAAAATATTGAACAAAAGAGGTGTAAAATATGTCAAGAGACTGTTGTAAAAAGAGAAATAGACATGTTCATGAAGTTCAAGGAAGTACTTTTATTTCTGATGAAAGAGGAATAGAAGATCATAACCACCGTTTTGCTGGAGTTACAGGGGATGCTATTCCAATAGATAATGGAAGAGACCATATTCATAAATTAGAAACATTAACAGACACATTTGACAATCATCATCATTGTATTAAGGTTTGGGTTGGAAGAGCTATACCTGTAGGCGATGGAAGACATGTACACTTTGTATGTGCTAAGACAGAATGTGCAGACGGTCATGTTCATAAATTTAGAGTAGCAACATTAATAGAAGATCCAATCAGTGAAGAATAGATAATTAAATAATTTAAATAGCTATTTAGAAGGGCTAAGTATAGCGAAAAAGCTGTATTTAGTCCTTTTATTAATATTAGGCTTTTAAGGAATATAAAATTTATGAAGTAAAACAAATTGGATTAGATATAATAGAATGGTATAATGTGGTTATTATAATTTAATGTTTTAGGAGGATATTGAGATTTGAGTAGTAAGGATATTAAGAAAAAGTTAGTGCAGATATTGGGTATTATAATTTATTTACTAGCTTTTGTAGCTTTAGGATATTTTATTGCATTTTTATCTAATTCAAAAACAGAACTTGTAGATAGAAGGGACGGAGGATTTATTTTTTTAGTAAGTGTTGCACTATCTTTTTATCTTCACATAATTATTCATGAGGGAGGACACTTTCTTTTTGGAAAGCTTACTGGATATAGGCTTACTTCTTTTAGGATAGGAAGTATTACTATCATGAAAGAAGAGGATAAAATTAAACTAAAAAGATTTAGTATAGCTGGTACAGGAGGACAATGTTTAATGGAGCCTCCTGAGTATAAAGAAGATAAATTTCCTTTTATTTTATATAACCTAGGGGGAGGACTTTTAAATATTATTTTTTCAATTATAGCTATAATTATATATTTAATATTTTCTAATATGCCTTATTTACTAGAAATTTTACTTTCCTTTTCAGGGATAGGAATAATATTAGGACTTATGAATATAATTCCATTAAAGATTGCTGGAGCTGCCAATGATGGTTATAATATAATTTTCTTAAAGAAGAATAAGGATGCTAGATATGCTTTTTATAGACAGCTAAAAATAAATGCCTTATTAGCAAGAGGGGCTAGAATTAAGGATATGCCTAAGGAGTGGTTTGAGCTTTCTGAAGGAGCAGATATAAACAATCCAATTATTGCATCAGTTGCTTGTATGATGGGAAGTTATTATCAAGATAATAAAGATTTTCAAAGATCTAAAGAAGAATTTGATTATGTTTTAGAAAACTCTAATAATTTATTAGGAATATATAAAAATGAAATTGAATGTGAGTTACTTTTTTATGAGATAATTGGAGATAGAAATATAGATAAAATAAATAAGTTATTTACTAAAGAATTAAAAAAATATATAAAGGCAAGTAAACATTCATTATCTAAAAAAAGGTTATTATATGCTTATGAACTTCTTATAAATAAAGATGAAAATACAGCTAAAAAATATTTAGATGAGTTTGAGAAAATAGCAAAAACCTACCCTTATAAAGGAGAAGTAGAAGGTGAAAGAGAATTAATAAGTTTTGTAAAGCAAAATAATGAGGAAATTTTTAATAAGTCTAACGATTCAATTTCTATATAAATTTTTAATAAAAATGGTATTTGCAAAATATTTGTAAATACCATTTTTGTATTATAAATAGATTTTATTGAATTTTTATTATAGAAATTATTTTATTATTTGTTAAAAAAATATCTATTTTATAAAAATATTTTATTGAAGTTAACAATGATACTTAATTTACATAATTAAATTATGTAAAACAAATAAACTTAATTAATAAAAAATGAATGAAATTAAATTTAATTATTCAATAATAAAAACATCTAAAATGTATAGTTTTAATAATTTACCCTTCTATAAGTAAGTGCTCATGGGGACTTTATTGTATTTGATTAATTCTTGGAAATAAAGTAAAAATATAATATGCATAAATTTGTCGAAAAAAATGAAATTTTTATTTGATTATATTTCAATATGTTGTATTATATAGTAAGGCGTTAAATTTTTAGGGAGGAAAATACATGGAAATAAAATTAGATATATTTGAAACGATGGCACTAGCTACCATTGTATTTTATTTTGGGGCTTATATAAGAAAAAGAATAAAAGTTTTAGAAAAATACTGCATTCCATCAGCTGTTGTAGGTGGAATGATTTTTTCAATATTAATGCTTATTTTTAAATTAAATAGTATCTTAACAATAAGCTTAGATACTACATTACAGCAAGTGTTTATGACAGCCTTTTTTACCAGTATTGGATATACTGCAAGCTTTAGGCTGCTAAAACAAGGGGGAGTAAAAGTTATAATATTTTTAATATTATCAACTATTTTAGTAATTACTCAAAATATATTAGGAGTATCTTTAGCATCAGCTTTTAAGCTTAACCCATTATTAGGACTAACTACAGGCTCCATTCCATTAGTAGGTGGACATGGTACATCAGGTTCTTTTGGACCACTTTTAGAGGGGATGGGGGTTAAGGGAGCAACAACTGTAGCTTTTGCCTCAGCAACTTTTGGACTAGTTATGGGAAGCATTTTAGGTGGATTTGCAGCAAAAACTTTAATAGAGCGAAATAAACTTAAAACAGTTAAGGAGTATCGTGATAAGACTATACCAGTAAGTGATTTTCATCAGGATAATGAAGCGGTATTATCACATAAGAAACTTATGAATGGAGCAGCATGGATATTTTTGGCAATGGGAATAGGAGCAATTATTACAAAGTTTATGGAAGGCTTAGGATTAACTTTCCCATCCTATATTGGGGCTATGCTTGCTGCTGCAATTATTAAAAATATATGCGACTTAAGAAAAGTAAAGCTTGAAGATAAGGAAATAGAAACTTTAGGTGGAATCAGTCTTTCCTTCTTCCTATCCTTAGCCCTTATGGGATTAAAGTTATGGGAATTATTTGACTTAGCTCTTCCTTTAATTATTATGTTAATAGCTCAAACTATTCTTATGTTTGTATTTGGATATTACATAGTATTTAGAGTTATGGGAAAAGATTATGAGGCTGCAGTTTTTGTTTCAGCCCTTTCAGGTTTTGGAATGGGATCTACAGCAAATGCAGTAGCAAATATGGATGCTCTTACAGATAAATATGGCTTTGCTAAAACTCCATATCTTGTAGTTCCAATAGTAGGATGTTTATTTATTGACTTTATTAATTCTTTTGTTATTACTATATTTATTAACATATTTGGATAATATGTAAAAGTAATAATACATAAGGAAAAATATAAAAAAACTATTATAATTTTACTAATAAATTAATGAAATACTAAAAATTATAAGGAAATATAAAGAAAATAACATAAGTAAATCTGTTAAGGATTTGTTTATGTTATTTTTTTACTATTTTTTTTATTAAATTATTAAGTTGTTAATACATTAACTATTTTTTAAGTTAAGTGTAATAGACAAGGTAAAATTTGAATGGTATAATCTTCCTGAAAACAATTACAGAAGGTGTGAAAATGGATATAAGTAGAGTTTTGGAGGATAATCCAATAATAACTGCAGTTAAAGATGATAATGAATTAGAAGCCGCCCTTGATTCAGAGAGTAAGGTTATCTTTGTTTTATATGGAAATATTATAAATATATTAAATATAAGCAAAAAGATATCAAATAAAAATAAAATTGGTTTTGTTCACATAGACTTAATTGAGGGACTTTCTAATAAGGAGATAGCAGTTAAATTTATAAAGGAAAAAACAACCTTTCAAGGAATAGTAACAACCAAAAGTTCCTTAATTAGAATAGCTAAAGAAGTTGGATTAAGTACTGTATTTAGAATATTTATTCTGGATTCCTTATCTTTAAAAAATGCAAATAAACATATATCTAATGATTGTGATGCAGTTGAAATACTTCCAGGAGTTATACCTAAGGTAATTAAAAGTATTTCTGCTAAATATAAAAAGCCGATTATTGTAGGAGGTTTAGTAGAAACAAAAGAAGAGGTTTTACAGGCTTTAAGAGCAGGTGCAAGTTGCATATCTACTTCAAATCAAAAAATTTGGGATATTTAAAATATAATATTAACAGGGGAAAAAATAGTTTAGTGCTGTTAGAGATTTAGAGTCAAGCACAAAATAGGATAACTATCTTATTTTGGCTTGACTTTTTTAGTAAACGTTATCGATTTTAGTTATTTTAAGATTACAATTTAATATTAAATATATTTTATCCAATAATAAGAATATAAAAGCAAGATAAGGGGTGATATAAGTAAAATTAAGAGTTTGCATTTTGATTTTCAAGGACTTTAAACATAAGGATAAAATTTTAAATATCAGAGGATAAAGAAACTATACATTTAGTTTCTAAAAGGGGAGATTTTATATCTATTAAGATTGAGAATTATAATTTAGGGGGATATAAAAATGAAATTTTTAAGAAGTACAATAGGCTTTATGTGCGTTGGATTATTTGTCGGCGGAATATGGGGAACCTTTGCAGAAAAATATGGCATTGCAGGGGGCTGGTTTGCAGCTGTAGCAATAATAGGTCCAATGTGGTTTATGAACCATTATCTTGGATTAATAACTAATGAGGATGATGGAGCTTTTATAGATATGGGACTTGGAGTTGGTATTTCTTGTTTTATGAGAGACTTTTTCAATCAAGGTGCTAGTAGTGCAGTAAAATCACTTCCTACTCTAGCTCTTATAGCAGTGGGGGCTGTTATAGGAGGAATAGTGGCAGCAGCTATAGAGAGGGATATGGCTAAAAAATCTAATGCACAAGTTGAAATATCTGAAAATCAAAATGTAAATAATTAATTTAGAGAGGTTAGGAGGGTATTATTATGACATTGGAATTAGCTCTAGCGACAATAGTTGGTGGATTTATATTTCCGTTTTTAATAAGAATGTATTGGGGTGGACTTGTAGATAAATTTGGTCCAATTGGAGGATTTATGGCAGCTGGATTTATTGTAGGAACAGCTTGGGCGTTAAATCATGGAGTTGGATTAATAACACAAAGTGGACCAGTTTGGGTAGACATGGGATTTGCTGCAGGAATAGGACTTTGCGTTGCATCTGCTATTCAAGGGGGAAAAGTAAAAAAGGCAATCCCACAAATAGGAGCAGCTTTAGTTGGGGGAACTTTAGCAGGCTTTATTCTATCGATAATACTTTAAAATTGATTATATAAAAATGGAGGAATGAAATAATGGGAAAATATATTATTGCTTTAGATCAAGGTACAACTAGTTCAAGAGCTATAGTTTTTGATAAGGCTCAAAATATTTTAGGCGTAGCACAAAAGGAATTTACACAAATTTATCCAACTCAAGGATGGGTTGAACATAATCCAATGGAAATATGGTCGACTCAATATGGAGTTTTACAAGAAGTTATTGCAAAAACAAATATAAAGTATGAAGATATTGCTGCTTTAGGTATTACTAATCAAAGAGAAACTACAATAGTTTGGGATAAGAACACTGGAGAACCTATATACAATGCTATAGTTTGGCAATGTAGAAGAAGTTCTTCTATGGTAGACAAACTAGTTGCAGATGGTCATGGCGATTATATAAGAGAAGCTACTGGATTAGTACCAGATGCTTATTTCTCAGGAACTAAGATTAAATGGATTTTAGATAATGTTGAAGGGGCTAGAGAAAAAGCAGATAGGGGAGAATTATTATTTGGTACAGTAGATACTTGGTTAGTTTGGAAATTAACTAATGGAAAAGTACACGTTACTGATTATACAAATGCATCTAGAACAATGATATATAACATCAAAGATTTATGCTGGGACGAAAAGCTATTAAATATATTAGATATTCCAAAATCAATGCTTCCAGAAGTTAAAAATTCATCAGAAGTTTATGGCTATGCTAATTTAGGTGGAGTAGATGTTCCAATTGCAGGTATGGCAGGAGACCAACAAGCTGCATTATTTGGTCAAGCTTGCTTTAACAAGGGTGAAGCAAAGAATACCTATGGAACAGGAAACTTCTTACTTATGAATACTGGAGATGAATTAGTAAGAAGTAATAATGGTCTAGTTACAACTATTGCTGTTGGTATAGATAATAAGGTTCAATATGCTTTAGAAGGTTCTGTATTCATTGGTGGAGCAGTAATTCAATGGATAAGAGATGAATTAAAACTTGTAAATGATGCTGCTGATACAGAATATTTTGCTAAAAAGGTAGATGACAATGGAGGTGTTTATATAGTTCCTGCCTTTACTGGACTTGGAGCACCACATTGGAATCAATATGCTAGGGGTGCTATCTTAGGATTAACTAGAGGAGCTAATAGAAATCATATAATTCGTGCTGCCTTAGAATCAATTGCTTATCAATCTAGGGATGTATTAGATACCATGGAAAAGGATTCAGGTACAAAACTTACAAGCCTAAAGGTTGATGGAGGAGCAAGTAGAAATGGTTTCTTAATGCAATTCCAAGCTGATATAATAAATGCTGAAATTAGAAGGCCAATAATTACAGAAACAACAGCTTTAGGTGCTGCATATTTAGCAGGCTTAGCTGTAGGCTTTTGGGAAAGCAAAGAAGAATTAGCAAAGAACTGGTGTGAAGGAGAAAGATTTGCACCTAATATGGATGAAGACACTAGAAATAAACTTTGCTCAGGCTGGTCAAAAGCAGTAAAAAGAAGTTTAGATTGGGAGGAAAAATAAGAATTTTACAGATATTGAGAATTAATAATTCTTATGATATAATTAAGATATCAAATAAATATTTCATTAGTGCTTAAGAGTTTTAGAGTCAAGCACAAAATAAAGGAGGTTTTCTACCTTTATTTTGTCTTGGCTTTTTTTATTGATACTTTTTGAATTAACAGTTTATTTTACAGGAATAATAACTAACAAGGTTTTTATAAAAAGAATTTATGGGGGTATAGTTTTATGTATGATGTAGTAATAATTGGAGCTGGTGTAATTGGAACATCTATTTTTAGAGAATTAACTAAGTACAAGGTAAAAGCTGCCATAGTTGAAAAAGAAAATGATGTTTCTATGGGAACTTCAAAAGCAAATTCTGCCATAGTTCATGCTGGATATGATCCTAAAGAAGGAACCCTAATGGCAAAACTTAATGTTAAAGGAAATGAAATGTTTGAAGAGTTATGTAAGGAGTTAGATGTCCCTTTTAAGAGAAATGGTTCCTTAGTTTTAGCTTTTAATGATGAGGACCTAGAAACTGTTAAAAAGCTTTATGACAATGGAAATAAAATTGGAGTTAAGGGATTAGAACTTCTTAGTAAGGAAGAAGTTTTGGAAAAGGAACCTAATGTTTCAGATAAAGTTCTTGGAGCCTTATATGCACCTACTGGAGGAATAGTTGGACCTATGGAATATACTATTGCCCTAGCTGAAAATGGTGTTAAAAATGGTGGTGAAATATTCTTAAATTCTGAAGTTATAAAAATAGAAAAAGATGAAAACTTTAAAATAACAACTAAAAATAATAAGGTTATAGAAAGTAGATTTATAGTTAATGCAGCTGGAGTTTATGCTGATAAGGTGCATAATTTAATTTGTCCTGAAAGCTTTAAAATAACTCCAAGAAGAGGACAATATTTTGTTATGGATAAATCTCAAGGAAAGTTATTTAATAGTACAATATTCCAATGTCCATCAACTCTTGGCAAGGGAATACTAGTTTCTCCAACAGTTCATGGCAATTTAATTGTTGGCCCTGATGCTGAAGATTTAGAGGATAAAGAAGCTATAAATACAACTTCTGAAGGTCTTGAATATGTAAGGGAAACTACCTTAAAAACAACTGAAAGAGTGAATTTTAGGGAAAGTATAAGGAACTTTGCTGGATTAAGGGCACAACCTGATAGAGGTGACTTTATTATAGAGGAAGATAAGCATATAAAGGGATTTATTGATGCTGCTGGAATGAAATCACCAGGATTATCTTCAGCTCCTGCAGTTGCATTAGAAGTAGTAAAAATTCTTCAAGATATTGGTTTAACTAAGGAGAGAAATGAAAATTTTGATGGAAGAAGAAAGCAGATTATATTTAGTGAACTTTCAAAGGAAGAAAAAGGTGAATTAATAAAGAAAAATCCTTCTTACGGAAAGATAATCTGCAGATGTGAAGGCATAACAGAAGGAGAAATCATTGATGCAATTTCAAGATCCTTTGGAACTATAACTTTAGATGGAGTTAAAAGAAGGTGCAGACCAGGAATGGGAAGATGCCAAGGCGGCTTCTGTGGCCCAAGAGTTTTAGAAATTATAGCAAGGGAGCTTAAAAATGATCCTATAAATGTTTATCAGGAAAAAGAAGGCTCTTATATTCTAGTAGGTAAAACAAAATAGGGGGAAGTTTATATGAAATATGATTTAGTAGTAGTTGGTGGAGGCCCTGCTGGACTAGCTGCAGCTTATGAGGCTTATAATAATGGAATAGAAAATATTTTAATAATTGAAAGAGATTTAGAGCTTGGAGGAATTTTAAACCAATGTATTCACAACGGTTTTGGGTTACACACTTTTAAGGAAGAATTAACAGGTCCGGAATATGCTCAAAGGTTTATTGAGATGGTAAATAGCACTAAGGTTGAAGTTATGTTAGATACCATGGTTTTAGATATTGAAGGCAATAAAACCATTCATGCAATAAATTCTGAAAAGGGATATATGGAAATTGAAGCTAAAGCTATAATCTTAGCTATGGGTTGTAGGGAAAGAACTAGAGGAGCTATAAATATTCCTGGAGATAGGCCTTCTGGAATATTTAATGCAGGGGCAGCCCAAAGATATATAAATATTGAAGGCTATATGCCAGGTAAGGAAGTTGTTATTTTAGGATCTGGAGATATAGGACTTATTATGGCAAGAAGAATGAGTCTAGAGGGAGCAAAGGTTAAGGCTGTTGTAGAACTTATGCCTTATTCTAACGGCTTAAATAGAAATATCGTTCAATGCTTAAATGACTATGACATTCCATTATATCTTTCACATACAGTTGTAGATATTATTGGCAAGGAAAGATTAGAAAAGGTTGTTATTGCTAAGGTAGATGAAAATAGAAGACCTATAAAGGGAACTGAAATTGAATTCGACTGCGATACTCTTTTATTATCAGTAGGTTTAATACCAGAAAATGAATTATCTAAAAATGCTGGTATTGAATTAGATAAGAGAACTAACGGTCTAATAGTAAATGAAAGTATGGAAACATCAATAGAAGGAATTTTTGCCTGCGGTAATGTTGTTCATGTTCATGATTTAGTTGACTTTGTAACAGCAGAAGCAAAGCATGCAGGAGATTGTGCTGCTAAATATATAAAGGGTGAATTATTAAGGGGAAAAGAAATTGATATAATTAATGGTAAAAATATTACCTATACTGTTCCTCAAAAAATATCTGTAGAGGCAATAGAAAATAATTTAACAGTTTTTATGAGGGTAAATAATATCTATAGAGATAAGGTAATTACAGTTAGAAATGAAGATAAGTTAATAGCTAAATTTAAGAGAAAGCATTTAGCGCCTTCTGAAATGGAAAAGATACTTTTGAATAAAAAGCTGCTAGAAGGAATAAAGGGCAATTTAGTTATATCTTTAGAGGATGGTGAATAAGATGGTTAAGGAATTAATTTGTATAAGCTGCCCAATGGGCTGCCATTTATCAGTAGATACAGAAAAACTAACAGTTACAGGTAATAGCTGTAAGCGAGGAGAGGTTTATGGAATAAATGAAGTAACAAATCCTGTAAGGGTTATTACAACAACTGTTAAGATAGAGGGTGCTCATCATGCAGTTTTACCTGTAAAAACTAAGGCGCCAATTTCTAAAGATTTGAATTTTAAGTGTATAGAAGAATTAAATAAGATTACAGTTAAAGCTCCAGTAAAAATGGGGGATGTTATTGTTGAAAACATCCTTGACACAGGAGTAGATGTAATAGCTACCAGAGATTTGTAAAGGGGACTGACCCCATTACATTTTTTGTAATGGGGTCAGTCCCTTAAAGCTTAAAGGTTGAAAGTAATTCAATTAAAGTATCATTCATATCTTTTAAATGTTGAGTAGTTGCAGCAACGTCATTAGTAGTAGCATTTAATTCTTCTGATAAAGATAAAATTTCCTCAGAAGAGGCTGATATTTCTTCTGATACTGAAGCGGCTTCCTCTATATTAGTTACAATTTCATTTTTGCTATTATTTATTGAAATTGAATTTAAAGTAATATCATTAACTTTTGGAGTTATCATATTTATTGCTTCAAAAATATCATTAAAAGAATTAACTGTTTCATTAATTATTTTTATTTCTTCTGTTAATTTATCATCTAGTACAATTGAATTACTTATCATAGATTTACTGTCTTTAGTAAGTTCAGAAACAAGAGCATTTATATTTTTTGAAGAATTTTGACTTTCTTCAGCAAGCTTTCTAACTTGTTCAGCAACTACAGCAAAGCCTTTTCCGTGCTCTCCTGCCCTAGCTGCTTCTATTGCAGCATTTAAAGCTAAAAGATTTGTTTGTTCTGCTATAGAATTTATTAAATTAGCTATCTCAGAAATTCTATTAACTTTATTTCCGAAGTCAGAAATTTTTTCTTTATAATCATTAAATTCTTCCTTAGTGTAATTTATGTAATCTGAAAGATTGTCCATTTGAATTTTGTTATTATTTACCATATTATCTATTTCATTTATTTTTATATTTACATCATCAATAGAACTAATTATATTTTCTAAAGTTGAACTAAAATCATTAGTAAAATTAGAAATTTTCATTAATCCTTCTGATTGATTATTTATTCCAAAGGTAATTTCCTGTATTGAAGAAGTTACATTTTCAGAAGAAGCTGATATTTCTTCTGAAATAGAAGCTAAATTATCTGCTTGGCTTAAAGCTTTGTTAGCACTTTCTTGAATTTTTTCAATAATATTTTTTAATGCTAACTTAGTTTTTTGTAAGGAGTTAGCCATTATTCCAAATTCATCTTTTCTATTTAAAGTAAAATCACTTATCTTAAAGGCTAAATTTCCATTAGCTAAAGAATCTAAATATTTACTAGTTTTAAGAAGGGGATTAACAATAAACTTTGCTGTCAGGATTGTAACAATTAAGGTTGAAATAATAAGAATTATAAATGATGAAATAATAATATTTAATAATATGCTTTTGACTTCTTCCCATATTATATCTTTTTCTATTCCTAGGAAAAACATTCCTATTATTTTTCCTTCCTTATCCTTTATCGGAGAATATAGTGCTTTATATTTATCATTAAATAATTCAGTATTAACTTTAACTTTTTCATCATTAGATAGAACTTTAGAAGATATTTCTGCATTTGCTTTAGTGCCTATTACACGTTTATTATCTTCTATTATTGTAGTTGAAACTCTAGTGTCATTTAAAAATATTGTTACTTCTGACTGGCAGGATTCTTTAATTAAATCAACTATTTCATTATTATCGTTTATTAAAAAATCACCCTTATAGAGCTTATTATCTTTTATAGACCAATCCCCTTCGTATTTAGCGTTTATTAAATTCATGCTCATATTATATTGATTTTCTAAGGTATTTTCTGTTATATAGTTATTAAAGTTGAAATATACAACAATAATAGAAACTAATACAACGGAAAAAAGTATGGAAGTCATTATAGTTAGGATTTTTTCTTTAATTTTCATTTTAATATTTCCCCCTAAGCAAATAAATTTAAGTTGGAATAATTAGTTTTGTATTGCTAAGAATTTAACAATATATAGTTAATATTAACATAAGTTTGCAGATTTTTATATTTTTTTACTATGATTTAATAAAATATTAAATCTTATATAATATTAATGGAAATTAAGAGTTACATTAATTGTAAATTTATTAATTTATTAACTTTGAAAAAAAGTTTTGAAGTGAAATGGAGAGATAAGGTATAATAATAAAAATACCTATAGATAAAGGAGTATGATTTTATGAAGAAGAGTTTTAATATAGAAGAGTTTTTACTAAAATATCCTCATGCTAAAGAAAAGATTAAGGAATATAATATCAACATAAATTCATTAAAAGAAATTTATGAGGATTTTGTGAAATATGAACTTTCTTATGAAAATCATGCAAATTTTATAGCTAATATTTTTCGTTCTGTTGACTCTGTTCACTCTGTAAAATCAAGGGTTAAGAAGCCAGAAAGGTTAATAGAAAAAATAATTAGAAAGACTGGGGATAGAAAAGAAAAATATGGGGATGATTTTGAATTCTCTGTGGATAACTATAAAAATGAAATTAATGACCTAATTGGAATAAGGGTTATTCATATATTTAAAGATCAATGGCAGGCTATCCATGAATTTATTATGAAAACTTGGAAGGTTATTGAAGTCACTGCTAATGTTAGAGAAGGGGACAATACAAAGCCTTTTGAAGAATTAAATATTGAAGTCAGATCTAGAATATCCGGTTATCGTTCAGTACATTATTTAGTTGAATTTTATCCAATTAATGAAAAAGTTATAGCAGAAATTCAAGTTAGAACAATATTTGAAGAAGGCTATGGTGAAATAGATCATACTTTAAGATATTCCCATCATGAAATTCCAGAAATATTAAAGTCTAATCTTCTTCTTTTTAATAGAATAGTTGGAAGTGCCGATGAAATGGCATCTCTTATAAATGATTTAAGTAAAGAATGGGGTAATAAAGAAAAAGAATATATCAAGGTCATAGAAGCTCAAAGAAAAGAAATAGAAGAGTTAAAGAAAATAAATAAATAAAAGAAGAGTGATAGAACTCTTCTTTTTGCATTTATTAATTTTATTTATCATTTTTAGATAAAGTAAAGGTTGAAAGTAATTTAATTAAAGTATCGTTCATCTCCTTTAATTCCTGAGCAGTTAAAGAAACATCGTTGGTGGCAGCGTTTAATTCCTCTGATAAGGATAATATTTGTTCAGAAGCAGCTGATATTTCTTCTGATACTGAAGCTGCTTCCTCTATTTTATTAACAATTTCATTTTTATTATTATCTATTGCAACTGAATTTAAAGAAATATCATTAATTTTTGGAGTTATTAAGTTTATTGCTTCAAAAATATGATTAAAACAATTAACAGTTTTAGCGACTATATTTATTTCTTCTGCTAACTTTTCGTCTAATATAATTGAATTATCTATCATAGATTTACTATCTTTAGTAAGTTCAGTAACAAGAATATTAATATTTTTAGAAGAAATTTTACTTTCTTCAGCTAATTTTCTAATTTCTTCGGAAACTATAGCAAAACCCTTTCCATGTTCACCAGCTCTAGTAGCTTCTATTGCTGCATTTAAGGCTAAAAGATTTGTTTTAGAAGCTATAGAATTTATTAAATTACACATCTCCGAAATCTTACTAAACCTTTTTGCAAATTCAGAAATTTTTTCTTTATAAAGATTAAATTCTTCTTTAGTGTAATTTATATAACTTTCAAGATTGTCCATTTGAGTTTTATTGTTAGTAACCATCTGTCCTATTTCATTAATTTTAATATTTACTTCCTTAATAGAATTGATTATATTCCCTAAAGCTTTACTGAAATCATTAGTTAAATTAGAAATTTTCATTAATCCTTCTGTTTGATTGCTTATACCTAAGCTAATCTCTTGTATGGCAGTAGTAACATTATCAGAAGAAGATGATATTTCCTCAGAAACAGCTGCTAAACTATCTGATTGGCTCAAAGCCTTATTAGCACTTGTTTGAACTTTTTCAATAATCTTTCGTAAGGATATTTTACTTTCAAGCAGGGAATTTGCCATTATTCCAAATTCATCTTTTCTATTTAAAGTATAGTTATCAATTCTAAAAGTTAAGTTACCACTAGCTAGTGAATTTAAGTATTCACTAGTTGTAATAATGGGAGCAACGATAGATTTAGATGCCAGTATGGTAACTATGAAGAGTGAAATGATAAGAATTATTAACGATAAAATAATGATATTTAGCAAGATATTTTTAACTTCCTTCCAAATGGTATTTTCTTTAATTCCTAAGAAAAACATTCCTATTATTTTTCCTTCTTTGTCTTTTATAGGAGAGTAAAGAGTTTTATAATCATCATTAAATATCTTGGTAGTTTCTTTAACTTTTTCATCATTTAATAGAACCTTAGCAGATATCTCTGAATCTGCCTTTGTACCAGTTACACGTTTATTATTTTCAGTTATTGTAGTTGTAACTCTTGTATCATTTAAAAATATTGTTACTTCTGACTGGCAGGCTTCCTTGATTAGATCGACTATTTCATAATTGTTATTTATTAAAAATTCACCTTTATAGAGCTTACCATCTTTTACGGACCAATCCCCTTCATATTTAGCATTTATTAAATTTATGCTCATATTATATTGATTTTCTAAAATATTTTTTGTTATATAGATATTAAAATTAAAGTATACGGATATAATAGAAACCAATACAACTGAAAAAAGTATGGAAGTCATTATAGTAAGGATCTTTTCTTTAATCTTCATTTATATACTTCCTCCTAGGCAGATATATTTTACAATTGGTAAGTTAATTAAACATGTATAATACTACTAATATTACTAGTCGAGAAAGAAGGTGACTGTAAACAGCAAAAAAGAAGAGTAGGAATACTCTTCTTTTTTACAATAGTATATATTATTAATTAATTAATTTCCGCTAAAGTAAAGCTTGAAAGCAATTCATTTAAAGTATCATTCATACCCTTTAAATTTTGAGCAGTTAATGTTACTTCGTTAGTAGTAGCATTTAACTCTTCTGATAAAGATAAGATCTCTTCAGAAGCAGCTGATATCTGTTCTGATACAGAGGCAGATTCCTCTATTTTATGTACAATTTCATTTTTACTATTATTAATTGAAATTGAATTTAAGGAAATAGCATTAATTTTTGGAGTTATTGAGTTTATTGATTCAAAAATATTATTAAAAGAATTAACAGTTTCAGTAACTATATTTATTTCTTCTGCTAATTTTTCATCAAAGGTAATTGAATTATCTATCATAGATTTATTATCTTTGGTAAGTTCAGCAACAAGTGAATTTATATTATTAGAAGAAATTTGGCTTTCCTCAGCAAGTTTTCTAACTTGTTCAGCAACTACAGCAAAACCCTTTCCGTGCTCCCCCGCTCTAGCTGCTTCTATTGCTGCATTTAAGGCTAAAAGGTTTGTTTGAGTTGCTATAGAATTTATTAAATTAGATATTTCATAAATTTTATTAACCTTATTTCCAAAGTTAGAGATTTTTTCTTTATACATATTAAATTCTTCTTTAGTAGAATTTATATAATTTGAAAGGTTGTCCATTTGACCTTTATTATTATCTATCATATTCTCTATTTCATTTATTTTATTATTTACATCATCAATAGAACTAATTATATTTTCTAAAGCTTCACCAAAATCATTAGTAAAATTGGAAACATACATTAATCCTTCTGCCTGATTATTTATACCTATTGTAACCTCTTGAATAGAGCAGGTAACATTTGAAGAGGATTCTGATATTTCTTCTGATACAGAAGCTAAGTTATCTGATTGAATTAAAGCATTATTTGAATTTTCCTTAATTTTTTTTAGAATATCCTTTAAGGATAATTTAGTTTTTAACAAGGAATTTGCCATTATTCCAAATTCATCTTTCCTATTTAAAGTATAATCGCTTATTCTGAAGGTTAAATCTCCATTGGATAAAGCGTCTAAATATTTGCTGGTTTTAAGAATTGGATGAATAATAACCTTTGCAGTAAAGATATTAACCATTAATAATGAAATAATAAAAATTACTAATGAATAAATGATAATTTGCTGCAACATAGTCTTAACTTCTTGCCAAATAGTACTTTCTTTTATCCCTATGAAGAACATTCCTAATACTTTACCTTCTTTATCTTTTATTGGTGAGTAGAGTGTTTTATATTTTTCATTAAATAGTGTAATACCAGCTTTAACTTTTTCATCATTTGATAAAACCTTAGAAACTATTTCTGCATCTGCTTTTGTTCCAATTACACGTTTATCATCTTCTATTATTGTAGTTGTAACTCTCGTATCCTTTAAAAAGATTGTTACTTCTGACTGACAAGAACCCTTGATTAAATCGACAATCTCAAAATTATCGTTTATTAAAAAATCACCCTTATAAAGTTTGTTATCCTTTACATTCCAGTCGCCATCGTATTTAGCATTAATTAAATTCATGCTCATATTATATTGAGTTTCTAAGGTGTTTTCTGTTATATAGTTGTTAAAGTTAAAATATACAGCAATAATAGAAACTGATACAACAGAAAAAAGTAAAGAAATCATTATAGTTAGTATTTTTCCTTTGATTTTCATATTGTTTCTTCCCCCTAAACAATAAATTTTAATTTTTAGCTTATATTTCCCCATATTGTTATATATTTTTACAATATATATATAATTCTAACATAATATGACTACTTTTTTAATTTTTTTATTTACATATATTAAAGAAAAAATTAAAGTTAATATATTAATTTTTTATTTTAATAACAGATAATATAGTAGGTTTAAATAATTATAAGTAAAAATATAAATATAAGGAGTATAATTATTTTAAATTAATAGGAGAATATTAAATGCTATTTACAGATAATCTTAGTCCAGAAGAATTAGCTATATTAAGTAATATTATTGCTATAGAATTGAGTAAAGATAGAACTGCAAGCGAAATAAGCGTTATTGCTAGTTTTCTTTCTGCCGTGGGAGATATTATGGAGGTTATTGCTGCTCAAAGAGAGTATTTAGAAGAATTGGAAGAAAAAGCTTCTGAATGTAAAAATAAAGAGAATAATAAAAAAGAAGGGTAAGTCAGTAATATTTAATACTTACCCAGAATTATTGGAAACTTTCAATATTTGTCCAATCTTTAATTTAGTTATTTATTATGAGATAATTTTGATCTTTTAGTATATTTTTTTCCATTTGCATGGCTTCCTTTTTTCTTGCCATCTATAAATCCTATATCAGAACCAGATTCTGAATACATTTTTCTTAATTCTGCATTAGATTTTGGTCTATCTTTTAATCTATTTTTATTGTTGTCCATTTTGATTCCTCCTAAAAAATTTTTCGATTATCGATTATAGTTTAACCAAAATGAAACCAAATAATTAATTATATATATTAGAATAATAATAGTAAAGCTTTGCAAGGAAAAATTTAAAAGTGACTTAGGCTTTTCTTAAAGGAGGTATAAATATGAAAAGGAAATCTATGCTTATTCTAGGATTAATTGCTTTATTAATTTTTATTGCTTATGGCTTAATTAACTTTTTTAATGATAAAAATAATGTAACTTTTAATGCAGTAATTGTTGAAGTAAAGGAAAATTCTATTTTAGTTACACCTGAGGAAGGAAGTAATGAATTAAAATCTGCAGACTTAATAGTTGTTTCAATTAGAGAAAAGACAAAAATTATTGACGAAAATAAAAATAAGTTAGCTATAACTGATTTAAAAGAAAATCAAAAAGTTGTAATTTATTATGATGGCTTAATTGCAGAAAGTTATCCTGCTCAAATATTAAATTGTCATAAGATAAAACTTGTGTCATAAAATTTTATTTTTATGCTATGCTTTAAAGTAATATTTCAAATATCATTATTCAATTTATAAGGTTACTTAATAATCAATCAATAAATAAAATATAGCTCATTTTATTAAATTGTGATATAATGAATTTGGGAATGAAGTTCTCCCATGGTTAAATAAAGCCAAAACCGCATTTATGCTGATGACTTCTGTGAGTAATAATCACAGGAATTATCAGCTTTTTTTATTGCCAAAATATAAACATAGGAGGAGTAGTAATGTTAACAAGTTTAGCACTGATTTTTTTATTAGGATTATTATTAGGAAAGGTATTTAATAAATTAAAACTTCCAAGTTTATTAGGAATGATTATAACTGGAATTATATTAAGTCCTTATGCCTTGAATTTGCTTGATTCTTCTTTATTAAATATTTCAGCAGATTTAAGGCAGTTAGCCTTAGTTATAATTCTTACAAGAGCCGGATTATCCTTAGATATTTCAGATTTAAAAAGGGTAGGAAGACCCGCAATTTTAATGTGTTTTGTCCCTGCCTGCTTTGAAATCTTAGGAGTGATTTTAATAGCTCCAAGAGTTTTTGGATTAAGTACTTTAGAAGCAGCTATAATGGGATCTGTTCTTGCAGCAGTATCTCCAGCAGTTATTGTGCCTAGAATGATAAAGCTTATTGATGATGGTTATGGAAAAGACCATAGCATTCCTCAATTAATATTGGCAGGAGCTTCTGTAGATGATGTATTTGTTATAGTTATGTTTACAGCCTTTACTTCTTTAGCTCTGGGAGGAAAAGTAAGTGCAATGAACTTTATTGAAATTCCAATTTCAATAATTTTAGGAATAGCTTTGGGAATTGGAACTGGAATAATTCTAGTTAAGTTCTTTAAAACTTTCCATATGAGAGATTCTGTTAAATTGCTAATAATACTAAGTATATCCTTTTTGCTTATTGAGCTAGAAAATCAGTTAAAGGGCTTTATTCCTTTATCAGGTCTTATTGGAATTATGACTATGGGAATAGCAATAAAGCAAAGGTATGAGATTCTTGGTAAAAGACTATCAGGAAAATATAATAAGTTATGGGTTGGAGCAGAAGTACTTTTATTTGTTCTTGTAGGAGCAACAGTTGATTTATCTTATGCTTTAAAAACAGGCTTCTCTGCAATAATTGTAGTCATTGGAGCTTTAATAATCAGAATGATAGGGGTATTTGTATGTTTATTAAAAACAAAGATAACCATAAAGGAAAGAATCTTTTGTATGTTGGCATACACCCCTAAAGCTACAGTTCAAGCAGCAATAGGAAGTATTCCACTATCAATGGGCTTAGCTTGTGGACAGCAGGTATTAACAGTTGCAGTTTTATCTATTCTTATTACAGCACCATTTGGAGCAATTTGTGTAGATAAGAGCTATAAAAGGCTGCTGGTAGGAGATTAGTATTTTTTAGTTGCAGATTTTGTAACAGATGATGTAGATAAGGATGGACACTATAAGGCTTTTATAAAACTAGAATTAATATAAGACTTGTCAATACTTAGAATCTTATATATAATTATTGTAAGTATAAAAATAGGAATTAAAAGGAGGGTAGAATCATGGCTAATATAGTTAGTATTTTTACTGTAAATAAACAATGGAAATACAGCAGCTCTGTTCAAAAAAGTGCAATTTTAGGCTTTTACGGGAGAAGTGCGTCCATTTTTAGAATAAATACTAACTATTGTATAAATCATGATTCTTAACCTTCGTTAGCTATATAAAAACTTTATTGCTAATAATATGTTATTAAGAAGTTTAGACTCAAGGTTTATACCTTGAGTCTTTTTATGTTTATTCATAAATAAGTTTTATTCAGGACCATTTTCTCCAAATAAGCCTATTAATACTTCTATTTTAAGAAGTAAAATTAAGGCTTATTTTTTATTATAAAAATAACATTTCAAAATTAAAAATAAGAAAAATGGAGGAAATAGAATGATAGAATTATCTTTAAATAAAATACAAAAATATTATGGAGCAAATATGATTTTAGAGGATATAACTTTTGATGTTCAAAGCTCAGAAAAAGTAGGAATAGTTGGGGGAAATGGTTGTGGAAAAAGTAGCTTATTAAAAATAATTATGGGGATTGAAGAATATGAAAAGGGAAATTTATCAATAAGAAAGGGAGCAAGCTTAGCTTATCTTGAGCAAATACCTAATTATCCTGAAAATTTCAAAGTCCTTGATGTTTTAAATACAGCCTTTGAAGAGCTTGATAAGACATATAAAGAATTAGAAATTTTAGAAAAAGAACTTTCAGAAGTCGGTGAAGGGGACATGGATAAGCTTCTAGATAAATATGCTAAAAAGCAGGCCCTTTATGAAAGTTTGGGAGGTTATGAAAAGGAAGAAAA
The DNA here is from genome assembly GCF_002285495.1 of Clostridium isatidis. Lineage (NCBI taxonomy): Bacteria > Bacillati > Bacillota > Clostridia > Eubacteriales > Clostridiaceae > Clostridium > Clostridium isatidis. The sequence continues at coordinate 427,002 of NZ_CP016786.1, forward strand.
GTTAAATAAGGTTTGTACTGGACTTAAGATAAATGATGATTTTAAAGAGAAGTTATTTTCCCAATTAAGTGGAGGAGAAAAAACAACAATAATTCTTGCTAAAATACTTCTTCAAAATCCAGATATATTATTGCTTGATGAGCCTTCAAATCATTTGGATCTAGATACGATGGAGTGGCTTGAAGCTTATCTTAAGGAATATAAAGGTATAGTAATAATAGTATCTCATGATAGATACTTTTTAGATAATGTAGTTACAAAAATAATTGAAATTGAAGATAAAAAGTCAAAAACTTATAGCGGTAATTATTCTGCCTATGTAAAAGAAAAAGAAAGACTTTTACAGCTTCAAATGGAGGAGTATTTAAACCAGCAGAAAAAAATTAAATCTATGGAAAAATCTATTGCCCAGCTAAGAGATTGGGGAGCAAGAGGAGATAATGGAAAATTCTTTAGAAGAGCAGCTAGCATGGAAAAGTTCATTAATAAAATGGAAAAGCTAGATAAGCCTAGATTAGAAAAAAACAAAATTAATATTTCTATAAAAAATGCTGAAAGATCAGGAAATGAAGTAATAATAGTTAAGGATTTATGTAAAATATATGATGATAAAGTTCTTTTAGATAAGGCTCAAATGTTAATAAGAAATGGAGAGGCTGTTGCTTTAATAGGAGCTAATGGTTCTGGAAAATCAACTATGATAAAAATACTTCTTGGACTTGAAAAGGCTGATTCTGGAATTGCAGCTTTAGGAAGTTCTATAAAGTTAGGCTACCTTCCACAGAATATTATCTTTAATAATGAAAATACTACAATATTGGAAAGCTTTAGAGAAAATATTGTTATAACAGAAGGAAAAGCAAGAGAATATTTAGCAAAATATATGTTTTTTGGAGAAGATGTATTTAAAAAGGTTGGAAGTCTTTCAGGAGGAGAAAGAAGCAGGCTTAAGTTAGCTATGTTAATGTATGAAGATTTAAACTTACTAATTTTAGATGAGCCTACAAATCACTTGGATATAGATTCAAGGGAAGAATTAGAAAGTTTTCTAAAAGATTTTGAAGGAACATTATTGTTTGTGTCTCATGATAGATACTTTATAAATAATTTAGCTAGCAGAGTAGTGGAGTTAGATAGGGGATCTCTTATTTCCTATGAAGGTAACTATGAATATTACAAATATAAACGTGAAGAATTAAGAAAATCATCAGTTATAAATTTTTCTAATAATATTGAAAGTCTTAAAAGTAAAAATAAATCTAAAGATATAAAGAAAAATAAAAGCAATTATGAAGCTAAAGCTGTTAACAAGTGGAAGATTGCAAAACTTGAAGACGAAATAAAAAAATTAGAAGAAAGGGTAACTAGTTTAGAAGAAGAGATAAATAAGTTTAGTAACAATTATGAAAAGTTAAATGAATTATATAATGAAAAATTAAATATAGAAAATGAAATAGAAAAACTAATGGAAGAATATTTTAATCTTACTTCATAAAAAATAAAATAATATCTAATTTAGATTATCTATTAATGATATAATAATTATCGTTATGCTGCTTAGTTATACAATTTAAAGGAGGAAGAGTTAATGCAGGCAAATATAAATGTAAATTTAGCACAAGGGGAATCTTATTTTGATGGAGGTCTATTAGAACTTATTGCTTGGAGAATATTAGGAATAATAATTACAACGGTTACCTTTGGTATTTGTTATCCTTGGGCTCTATGCATGGTATACGGTTGGAAGATTAACCATACTGTAATAAATGGAAGAAGATTAAGGTTTAATGGAAAAGCAATTAATTTATTTGGAAACTGGATAAAATGGTTTTTTCTTTGTATTATAACATTAGGCATATACTCCTTTTGGCTAGGAATTGCATTAGAAAAGTGGAAAGTAAAAAATACAAGTTTTGCAAATTAAGTTTAGTAATAAAAGGGCATCCTAGGATGGCTCTTTTATTACTTAATTATCAAAAAACTACTAAAACATAGCCTGCTAAAGCAAATAGAAAAATAATTAAAGAACAATATAGGAGAGACCAAAATATGAATACACAAAAGATAATTATATATTTAATGATAATATCAGTTATTATTTTATCATTAATAGTAATAATGATTTTTAGAAGAAGAAAAATAGAACTTAACCAAGGGGAAATAGAAGTAAATGAAGTATTAGAGAAAATTAAAGGCTATAAGCTTTTAAGCAATGTAATGATAAAAAGGGAAAGTGGAACAAGCCAAATTGATCATATTTTAATAGGGAAAAAAGGTGTTTTTGTTATAGAAACAAAGGATTATAATGGAAAGATATATGGAGATCAATACTCAAAGTATTGGATGCAAAAATTAAATGGAAGAAAGAATACTTTTTATAATCCAATAAGACAAAATTATGGACATATAAAAGCTTTGGAAGAAATGTTAGATAGAAAGGATATATTTATATCTTTAATAGTTTTTACTAATAAATCAAATATAAAAAAAATAAAAGCTGAAGTTCCAGTAATTCAATTAAAAAAACTAAAAAGATTTATTAAAAAATATAAATCAGATATTTACTTATCAAAGGATGAAATATCTGAAATTTATAATTCTATAAATAAGAAAAATATTATTAGTAATAGAGCAATAAAAAAGCATGTAAAGAAATTGAAAAAAACTTTATATTAAGGAAGTTTGTTTTCTAGTTTCTTTATTCTAGCTATTAATGAAATCTTGTTTATTAAAGATAAAAAATAAATGCTAGGTAGATAGCAGTATGTATAAGAATTTCTACCTAGCAAAAATAATTAACTACAAATTGATGATAAATTAGAGACAAGATTAATGTCAACATAAATTAATATATAAAAATCTACATTATTCTATAAAACCCTTCGATTTCATCCTAGCAGAATCGATAAAATATCCCATTCCTGTTTTTAATTTTCTAAATCCAAGCTTTTCATAAAATCCTTCCTTACCTGGAGAAGCATATAAAATAAAGTTACATTTAGGCAAGCTTTTTAATATGGTTTCAATAATTATCTTACCAAGCCCTTTTCCTTGATAATTTGGATCTATGGCAACATCATATATTGCTCCATGTCTTACTTTGTCAGATATAGCACGTCCCATTCCTATTAGTAAATCGCCGTTAAATAAAAATACTACTGAAGCACTATTTAAAAAGGAGTTTTTATGAGTTTCTGTATCAACATAAGACATTCCTGCAGACTTTAATAAATTTCTAACTTCATTCCAATCAATATTCTCACAAGTATTTTGAATTCTAATATTCATATGATATCTCACTTTCTATAATTAATTAATTTTTTAGTATATTATATATTAAAATTTTTCAGTTAAAAAGTTTTTCCTAATGCATATTTGAAAAATAGAAAAGATTGGTTTTAAAAATATGTTAGGAGGAATTTTTATGGCTTTAATAAAAAAACTTATATCTCCAGATAAATATAACTTAAAATGTCCTTATTCAATGGTACCAAAGGGAGTGTGTATTCACAACACAGCCAATGATGCTGCAGCAGCCAATGAAATATCCTATATGCAATCTAATGGCTTAGCTACATCCTTTCATATTGCAATTGATGATGTTGAAGCGATACAAGGTATTCCTTTTAATAGGAATGCTTGGCATGCAGGAGATGGTGTCGCAGGAGAAGGTAATAGAAATTATATTGCTATAGAAATTTGTTACTCAAAATCTGGTGGAGATAAATTTACTAAAGCAGAACAAAGGGCAGCAAAGGAAGTTGCAGCATTGTTAAAGCAATTTGGATGGAATATAAATAATGTTAAAAAGCATCAAGATTTTTCTAATAAATATTGTCCTCATAGAACCTTAGATTTAGGTTGGCAAAGATTCTTAGATATGATAAATAAAGAATTAAATAAATTAAGAGAGAATATTATAAATGATGAGCTTTATAGGGTAAGACAGAGCTGGTTAGAAGCTTCGAGTCAGATAGGAGCCTTTAGTGTATTAAAAAATGCAATAGAATGTGTAAATAATAATCCAGGATATATAGTTTTTAATAGTTCAGGAAAACAAGTCTATCCTTCACCAGATAAATTTTATAGAGTAAGGCAAAGTTGGGAAAATCCTTCAACACAAATAGGTGCTTTTACTATATTTGATAATGCTGTAAAATGTGCAGATCAAAATGAGGGTTATAGTGTTTTCAATAGTTTAGGAATAAAATTATATCCTTAAAATAAAATTTAATATCTTTCTTTTCTTTCAAGTGGACATATGTCCACTTTTTTATTTTGTAATAAAATTATTCTTATGAAAATTAATTTATTGTTTTAGATATTTCATGGTGGTAAAATTTATTGAGAAAAATTACAGAAGTAGAATTGAAAGAAGGACTAATAATGGGGAATGTTTTAAAGAAAATATTAAGATTAATCTGGGGGATAATATTATGTGGAAGCTCAACAGTGTTTATGTTAAATTCTAATATAGGTTTATTGCCATGGGATATTTTTCACGAAGGAATATCTAATGTTACAGGTATTACAATAGGGGAAGCAAGTATAATAGTTAGTTTTATAGTGTTTTTACTTAGCATGGCAACTGGAGAGAAGGTTGGTGTAGGTTCTATTGTTAATGTCTTTTTAGCTGGATGGGTTATAGATTTTTTAAATTATATTAATATAATCCCTAAGGCTGATCATATTTTTACCGGAATAATTATGGTTGTAACAGGATTGTTTTTATTAGCTTATGGATGTTATCTTTATATGAGCTGTGGTCTTGGGTGTGGACCTAGGGATAGTCTTTTAGTCGGACTAAACAAAAAACTAAATAAGTCTATAAATTTAATTAAAACAGTTATGGAAGTGACGGTTTTACTAATAGGAATTCTATTAGGAGGAAGCTTTGGGTTAGGAACAGTTATATCTGCTTTAGGAACTGGTTATACTATGGAATTAATATTCAAATTAAAAAAAATTAATGCAGCTAAAATAAAGCAAAAATCATTAATAGACAGTTTACACGATCTTAAGACATTTTTTTGCTTATTATCGACTAAGAAGAGTAGTATTAATTAACTTTTTGTTGGAATATAAGTAAGGTTGATATATAATTCAATAGTGAAAGAGGTTTTTTAGATGTCGGGAGGAAATTAAGGTGAAGGAATTTTTTATTGTAGCTATATCGGGAATAACAACTTTTGTTATATTTTCTAAAATCTTCGAAAAATTAAACAATGATGTAAAATTATTTAACCCTATTAGAAAAATAACAAATAAGTTAAAAAAGAAAGAATCTTATGGAAGCTTTTTTCTTTTAATATCTATTGTTTTAGTAGTAGGAATCAGTAGATCTTTAAACTTAAATAATTTTATATATGGTATTTTATTAGGATTTGTTGGTGCCCTTCAAGAAGTTATTTTTAGAAAAGAAGATGAAAATAGTAAAAATAAATTAAATAATAAAAGAGTGACTTCTAATAAAAAAGGCAATAATAAAAGTAAAAAATAATAAAATATACAAAATTTAAGGAGCTATCGCTTAGAGATGTTAATATCCCTTGGTGATAGCTTCTATTTTTTTATATAGCTTTTTATTAAAATCTAAATTGCACTTTGAATTAATTTTCAAAATTTTATAAATTAAACTTTTGGAGGTGATTTTTTGATAAAAATTTATTTTAATTGTATTTTTTAATAAAAATACTTTAATTAATTAAATTATCTTTGTGTTATAATATATAAAATTAGACAAAAATGTATTTTTATATATACAAATTATGCCCTAAAAAGTCGTTACTATAAGAAAAAAATAATGCAATACTTTTCCAGATGAATGAAAATTTTTGTATTAATTAAATTCCTTTAAGAAGAAAAAGAAAGTATTAATTGTCAATAAATTATAATATATACTTTCATTAAAGAAAGGAGGACATATGAAATATTTTTATGACGAAAACCGCGCCTCTAAGATTTTAAATATACTAGAACAGAAAAATTCAGTTTCTTTAGAAAGCTTGGCTGAAAAGCTAAATGTCAGTTCTAAAACCATAAAAAATGAGGTGAAAAATCTTAATGAGCAATTAGAGAATTCGGCTTTTGTTGATATTAAACATGGTATATATAAAATTTATATATTTGATAGAAGCAAATTTGAAAAAGTTAAGCAGGAGATATATTATCAAAGAGATTTTCTTAACTCACCTCAAAGAAGAATGGCATTTATTGTCTACAAGCTTATTAATAGTAAAGAACCATACTTAACGGATGATTTGGCATATGAAATGAATGTTGCAAGAACAACAATTATTAATGATATGAAAAAAATTAAAGAAATATTGTCTAATTACAACTTAAACATTACTGGAAAACCTAATAATGGTATTGTTCTTGAAGGTAATGAATTAGATATAAGAAATTTTCTTCTTGAAAATATTTATGAAATTACTTATGAGGATTTCAAAATAGATGAGGATATTGTTGAGTTTGTAAAAGAGACAATTAGTAAGTATAAACTTGATAAAACAACTTTTGATTACTTTATAAAATCATTAACTGTTAGCTTTGATAGAATAATGAATGGACATCCTATAAAAATATTAAGTAATAAGTATGGTGAATTATTAAGAAGCTGGGAATTTGAAGTTGTGACAACTATTGTTGAAGAAATTGAAAGAAGATTAAATATTAATTTTGCCTTAGAGGAAAGATTATTCTTAACTTTGCCAATTGTAGGAATGAGAACTCCTACAAATATTGAAGAAATTTCTCAGCATGTACATATAACTGAGGAAATATTAAATCTTGTATCTGATATAATTGAAAGAATTCGTTTTAAAATGGGATTTAATATTACTAAAGATGATATTCTTGAGGATTTTATTTATCATATAGCATTTTTAGTTAATCGACTTAAGTATGGTGTTCATCTTAACAATCCTCTAATTGATGATATAAAGGAAAATTATAAGGTTGCTTATAAGATGGCAGAACTAGCCAAAGAAGTTATAGAGGAAAATTTAAAGGTAAGTATGACACAAGATGAAGTTGGATTTATAGCAGCATATTTTGGATTGTTTATATCAGAGCAGGAACTTGTTAAGCCAAAGGATTATAAAATTGCAGTTATATGTGGTACTGGCAGAGTTACGGCAAAGTTAGTTGAAAGTCAATTAAGAAATATCTTTGATTCAAAAACCACAATAGACTTATTTTCAGATGATAAAGTTATTGGAGAGGTATTGGACACTTATGATTTAGTTTTATCTACTGTTAAAACAAAGTATAACACAAATATAAGAGTTTTATATATAGATAAAATTTTCGATAAAGAAGTTTTAAAGAGGAAAATTAAAGAGCTTTTATATTCTGAAAAATTGGACATGCCACTAGTACAAGGAATGGATACTTTATTATTAAGTATTTTAAAAGAAGAAAGATTTTTTATCCTTAACAGTCAATTAAGTTATCAGGAAAATATTGATTTAATGGTCGATAGTCTATATTCAAAAGGATATGTAGATGAAGGCTTTAAAGATAGGATAAGAGAAAGAGAAAAGAAGTCTACTATGGCCATAAATGATTCTGTTGCATTGCCTCACACAATTAATTATAAGAGTAAACAAATATTAATAAGTTTAGGTGTTAGCAAGGATGGAGTAAAAATTAATTCTCATGAAAAAATAAAATTGATATTTTTAATATGTCTTCCAGAACAAACAAATGATGATTCGATTTTAGTAAGGGTCTACGATGAAATTATAACTATTGCTAATAATCAAAAAGCTGTAGATGATATTTCTAAAATTGATAATTTTAAAGAGTTAATTTTATATTTCGTAAAAGAAAATGACATTTTTGATTAGAAGTAGGAGGGGTAAGATGAATTTTTGGTTTTTATTAATATGTGCAGGAATAGCATTTATGCTTCAGTATTTATTAACCTTTATTCAAATAAAAAGTTTTACTGAGTATTATAAAAAGTTAAGGAAAAAAGGAAGAGTTGCAATAGGCAAATCTAGAGGAGCCTTTCATGCTGGCTGTATAGCAATGTTTGCAATAAATGAAGATGGAATTATACTTGAAGGCAGCTATATGCAAGGAGTAACAGTATTTGCTAGAGCAAAAAAATTAACTGGCTTTGAAGGTAAAGATGTTGGTAGTTTAACTGAAGAAGACTGCAAGGGACTAATGAAACCATTAAAAAAATCTATTCTAGAGGCCTCTTCCAACTACAATATCATAATGGCAGGGGGTGAAGTTCTAGAACCGCCATCACCTATACAAAGATTAACTAATATTATTATTCAAAAAAAATAAATCAAAAAATAGCTTGAAAAATTAGGAGGGAGAAATCTATATGGACACAATTGTTAAATTTGCCGAAGGTTTTATGGGATTATTTGATGTTGGAGCTGAGACTTTTGTAAGCTGGGTTACAGGAATCGTTCCAAAGGTAACATTACTATTAATATTTATGAATGCTTTAATTGCTTTAATTGGACAAGATAAGATTAATAAATTTGCAAAGATTGCATCAAAAAATGTTATTTTAGCTTATGGAATTTTACCATTCTTATCAGCCTTTATGCTAGGAAATCCAATGGCTTTATCAATGGGAAAATTTTTACCAGAAAGAATGAAACCAAGTTATTATGCATCTGCTTCTTATCATTGTCATACTAACAGCGGTATTTTCCCACACATTAATGTAGGTGAAATCTTTATATATTTAGGAATAGCAAATGGGATTGAAACCCTTGGATTAAGTACAACACCTTTAGCCCTTCGTTATTTATTAGTTGGTTTAGTAATGAACTTCTTTGCCGGTTGGGTAACTGACTTTACAACAAAGTATGTTATGAAACAACAAAAAATTGAGTTAAGCAATGAAATTGTAGCTAAGTAGTTTAGGAGGGAGTTTATATGGGAAAGTATAATGCAATTAAAATAGTAAAAGGTAATGGAGGATTTGGAGGTCCGCTTATAGTAAAGCCGGAAGAAGGAAGAGATACCTTATTATATATAACTGGCGGTGGAGCTGAACCAGAAATAGTTCAAAAGATAGTTAAGTTAACTGGATGCAAAGCTGTAAACGGCTTCAAGACATCTGTTCCAGATAATGAAATATTCTTAGTTATTATAGATTGCGGTGGAACGTTAAGATGTGGAATATATCCGCAAAAGAGAATACCAACAATAAACGTTATGCCTGTTGGAAAAAGCGGTCCTTTAGCTAAATTTATAACTGAAGATATATATGTTTCTGCTGTAGGTTTAGATCAAATATCCTTAGCAGAGGCAGAAGATGCAGTTGCTGCAACAGTAATAGAAGAAAAGAAAGAGGAAAAAAGAGAATTCAAATATAGTTCTGATAAGAAAGTATCTCAAACTCTTGCTGAGACAAGCAAATCAAGCATTATTCAAAAGATTGGTATGGGAGCTGGTAAGGTTGTAAATACTCTATATCAAGCCGGCCGTGATGCTATTCAATCTTTGATTACAACAATATTACCATTCATGGGCTTCGTTGCCTTACTAATAGGTATAGTTCAAGGATCAGGCTTTGGAGACTGGTTTGCGAATAAGCTAATACCACTAGCAGGAAATGGAATAGGTCTTGTAATTCTTGGCTTTATATGTTCAATACCAGTATTATCAGCCTTATTGGGACCTGGAGCCGTTATAGCCCAAATAGTTGGTACTTTAATAGGTGTTGAAATTGGAAAGGGAAATATTGAACCAAGCCTAGCGTTACCAGCTCTATTTGCAATAAATACTCAATGTGCCTGCGACTTTATACCAGTTGGTTTAGGTTTAGCTGAAGCAGAACCAGAAACTGTTGAAGTTGGGGTTCCATCGGTACTATATTCACGTTTCTTAATAGGGGTACCTAGAGTTCTAGTTGCATGGCTTGCAAGTATAGGATTATATAATTAATTGATTAATAATAGTTGAGTAGTTTTAAAAATTACTCAACTATTACTTAAAAGAATATTGGGAGAGAGGGTTATGAAGTTTCTTATAGATGATGTAAATATAGAAAAAATTAGAGATATATATGATAAGTTTCCGATAGATGGTATAACAAGTAATCCAAGTATATTGTCAAGGTACGGTAAGCAGCCTTATAAAGTTCTAAAAGAAATTCGTGAATTCATAGGAGAAGAAGCAGAACTTCATGTACAAGTTATTTCTGAAAAAGCAGAAGGAATGATAGTAGAAGCCTATAAGATAGTTCAGGAATTAGGGGAAAATACATATATTAAGATACCTGTAACAAGAGAAGGGCTTAAGGCTATTAAAATTTTAAGCAAAGAAAATATTAACATTACCGCAACTGCTATATATACACAAATGCAGGGGTATTTAGCAGGAAAGGCAGGAGCAAAATATGCAGCACCCTATGTTAATCGAATAGATAATTTAGGTGCAGATGGAATTAAGACAGCTAAGGAAATTCATGATATTTATAAAAATAATAATATAAATACTCAAGTCCTTGCAGCCAGCTTTAAGAATTCACAGCAAGTATTAGAGCTCTGCAGGTATGGAATAGGTGCAGCTACTATTGCGCCAGAAGTTATAGAAGGATTAATAAAAAATCCTACAGTAGATATGGCTGTAAAAGCTTTTAAAGATGATTTTGAGAAACTATGTGGAGAAGAAAAGAGCATGTTAAATTGCAAATAATAATTTCTTTTATAAATTGACATAAGTATATAGGAAGGTGATAGCATGAATAACAAAGCAATATATCAAAGTAAAATAAAAGCACTAGGACCTTTAGTAGAAACTTTTAAAGATGAAGGAATGATAATACTATTTGGAGAAAATGCACCAGATACCTTAGCGGATTATTGTTACTCTATCGAGGTGAATCCAGTAAAAGAACAGATCAAGGTTGGACAAACTTTTGTATTAGATGGAATTTCATATAAGATTACAGCAGTAGGAGATGTAGCTGAAAGGAATTTGGAAAGTTTGGGGCATATAACTCTTGCCTTTACTGGAGCAACACAAGCACCATTACCAGGAACAATTTGTGTAGAACAAAAGGAAATGCCGGATTTAAAAGCTGGAAGTAAAATTTATATCTTAGCATAACTTGATAAGAAAATAATTAGAAGTGTTTATATAAATCAAGATTGAATAAAATAATAGTTTAGGAGGGTTTAAATGGAAAAGACATGGTTGGAATTAGAAGGAAAAACTGTAATTGTAACTGGAGGAGCATCTGGAATAGGAAAAGCAGTTGCACAGGAATTTTTAAATCATGGTTCAAATGTAGTTGTTTGTGATATGAATCCTAACAAGCCTAAATTTAATGAGGAAAAGGGAAGAGTTAAATATGTTGTTACAAATGTTGTTGATAGGGAAAGCGTAGACGAAATGATAGCAACTACTAAGGAAGTTTTTGGAAGTATAGATGTGGTAGTAAATAATGCAGGAATTAATATTCCAAGATTATTAGTGGATCCAAAAGTAGAAAAGGGTAAATACGAATTAGATGAAGAAGTCTGGGATAAGGTTATGAATGTAAATGTCAAAGGAGTATTTAACTGTACTCAAGCAGCAGCAAGGGAAATGATAAAACAAGGAAGAGGAGTTATAGTTAATATGTCTTCTGAATGCGGTCTTGAAGGTTCAGAAGGACAAAGCGTTTATGCAGCTAGTAAGAATGCTGTTAATTCATTAACTAGATCCTGGGCTAAGGAATTAGGAAAACTAGGAATAAGAGTTGTAGGAGTTGCTCCGGGGATTTTAGAAGCTACCGGTTTAAGAACTGATGAATATGAAACAGCTTTAGCTTATACTAGAGGTATAACAGTAGAAGACTTAAGGGCTGGATATAATAAAACTTCAGTAACCCCATTAGGACGTTCTGGAAAACTTACTGAAGTAGCAGATTTAGTATGTTATTTGGCAAGCAATAGGGCTAGCTATATTCATGGAGTAACATATAACATAGCCGGAGGAAAAACTAGAGGATAAAATTTTAAGAATTTTAAGGGGAATTATGGGGAAACTATATTGTGCTAATATATTGTGCTAATAACTAAAAACGCAATTATTGCTGAATTTATATGCGAAAATTTTATTCAATATGTTATAATATAAACGAACAATATCAAATATAAATTCAAATAATGCCGGAGGTATGAAGATGAAAAAAGGTTTAAGATTAGACTTATCTAAAGTGGAACCATACGCAAAAGTTACAGAACTAGAAAAAATGGCAGCAATGGTAAAGGGAGCTCATGAAACTCTTCATAATGGAACAGGTGCGGGAAATGACTTTTTAGGATGGATAGATTTACCTGTAAACTATGACAAAGAGGAATTTTCTAGAATAAAGAAAGCGGCTCAAAAGATAAAGGGAAATTCAGATGCTTTAATAGTTATAGGAATTGGTGGATCATATTTAGGTGCAAGAGCAGCTGTAGAAATGTTAAATAGCAATTTCTATAATTTACTTGGCAAAGACAAGAGAAATAACCCACAAATATTCTTTGTTGGAAATAATATAAGTTCGACTTACATAGCTGATCTTTTAGAAGCAATAGAGGGCTTAGATATTAGTATTAATGTTATTTCAAAATCAGGTACTACTACGGAACCTGCAATAGCCTTTAGAATATTTAAAGATTATTTAGAAAAGAAATATGGAGTAGAAGGATCAAAGGAAAGAATTTATGTAACTACTGATAAGCAAAAGGGAGCTTTAAAATCCTTAGCTGATGAAGTTGGATATGAAACTTTCGTAGTTCCAGACAATGTTGGTGGTAGATTCTCAGTTTTAACAGCAGTAGGTTTATTACCAATAGCAGCAGCTGGAATTGATATAGATGAAATGATGCAAGGAGCTAGAGATGCTAGAGAAGCATATGCTAATCCAGATCTTGAAAATAATGATTGCTACAAATATGCAGCAATGAGAAATGTATTATACAATAAGGGTAAGGATATAGAAGTTTTAGTTAACTATGAACCAAACCTACACTATTTCAATGAATGGTGGAAACAATTATACGGAGAATCAGAAGGAAAAGACCAAAAAGGTATATTCCCAGCAGCAGTTGACTTCTCAACTGACTTACACTCACTTGGACAATTCATCCAAGATGGTAAAAGAAATATGTTTGAAACAGTTCTTAATGTGGAAAAAGCTAAAAAGGAAATAACTATTGGAGAAGTAGAAGGTAATTTAGATGGATTAAACTTCTTATCAGGAAAGACTGTAGACTTTGTTAATAAGCAAGCTTTCAGAGGAACATTATTAGCTCACAATGATGGTGGAGTTCCTAATATGGTATTAAATATTCCAGAAATTAGTGCTTATTACTTTGGATATATGGTTTACTTCTTTGAAAAAGCTTGTGGTATAAGCGGATACTTATTAGGAGTTAACCCATTCGACCAACCAGGTGTTGAAGCATACAAGAAAAATATGTTTGCATTACTTGGAAAGCCAGGATTTGAAGACTTAAAGGCTGAATTAGAAGCTAAATTAAAATAATGAGAATTATAGTAGATGGAGATGCCTGTCCAGGTATCTCCATTATTAAAAATGTAGCAAAAAAATACAATCTTCCCCTGATAGTTTATTGTGATATTAATCATTATATCCAATTAGACTATGGAGAAGTAAAAGTTGTAGACAGCGGCTTTCAAAGTGTAGATATGTATGTTGTAAATACCTGTAAATCAAAGGATGTTGTAATTAGTCAAGATTATGGAGTAGCAGCCCTGTGTTTAGGAAAGGGAGCATTTTTATTGAGTCCAAAGGGACATTTATATACAGAAAAAAACATAGATTTACTTCTTGAACAAAGACATATTTCCCAGAAAATAAGAAAGGCTGGAGGAAGAAGTTCAAATCCAAAAAAAAGGACAAAAGAAGATGATTTCCGATTAGAGAAAAACCTAATTAACATAATTGAATGTAATATAAAAGGATAAACTGTAGAAAAATAGATAATAGTTTATCTTTTTTTTTTATATCACTGACAAATTTCTATTAAATATTTCTTATGTAAACTGTATAATAGAATTATGGTAAAAATGTGATAAATAGGGTGTGAATTGTATGAGTGAATTATTGATAAGCTTTGATAAAGAAAGTCCATCATTAATTGATGAAAAAATAAAAATAAAAGCAATTACTGAGGATAAAGCTTCTTTAGAGTATAAATTTTTAGAGGGCACACCAGGAGAGGGGAATTTAGTCTGGAAGCCTATCCAAGATTTCTCTAATAAAAATGAATGTGAATGGAAGCCTATAAAACCAGGCGAATATATGATAATGGTACAAACTAAGGACAAAAAATCAAATACATTAAAAAATGCTAAGGCACGCTATAAGATAAAAACTTCTAAAGAGGAAATTTCCAGTATCAAAGAAAATAAAGATAAATTAATAACAAAAATAATTACAGAGAAGGATAGCTTAATATTAGGAGAAAAAATTAATATAGAAGTTATAGGAAAGGAAGGGGAAGAACTTCTATATAGATATTTAATAATGGGCAGCCATGATTGGGAAATTATTAAAGATTACAGTACTGAAAATAAGTTAACTTATACTACTATAGAAAATGGCACTATAGAAATACTAGTTGAATGCAAAAGGTTAGCCTCTGAAGAAAATGTTGAGGACTTTGAAAGGGTAACCTTTAAAGTTATGAATCAGCCAAAGATTGAAATTGAATCTTTTGAATGTCTATCTGAAAATATATTAGTAGATGAAGAACTTATTTTTAAAGTCGGGGTAAACTGTGATAAAACAAGAACAATATTATATAAGTTTATAAAAATAGACAGTAATGGAAGAGCTGCCTGCATTCAAGATTATTCAACCAATAATATTATAAGCTTTTCTGAAGGTACAAAAGGAGAATATAAGCTTCTGTGCTATGTAAAGGACCTTTTTTCTAATAAAAGGTTTGATGACAGAGCTTATATAATGTATAAAGTAAAGCCTTATAATGAAATAAGAATAAGAAAGTTTAGTTCTGATTTAAATGATCCTCAAGTAGTTGGAACTAAAATTAATTTTAGAGCTTCAGTTAATGGAGGAAAAGAGGTTTTATACAGATATATAGTTGAAGGTCCGGTAGCTGAAGATACAGGATATATAAGATCAAAGCTATTTACTTGGGAACCAAAGGCTGAAGGAGAATATAAGATAATATTAAAGGTTAAAGATATTTCCTTTGAAGCTAATGGAGAAAAGGATTATGAAGATATTAAGGAAATATTCTTTAAAATAGAGAAAAAAGCAGAAAAGCCGGTAAGAATAGTTGATATTATAACAAGCAAAGCTAATGGTTATATAAAAAATGAGCCGATTAATATTAAGATAAAAGCAGAAGGCGGAACAGAACTTAAATATTCTTTTATAGTTTATAAAGATGGAGTTGAAAAAGAAAGAACAGATTATGGTTTAACTAACTGGATTAACTTTACCCCAGAAGAAAGTGGAGAATACGAGCTTGAAGTAAGAGTTTTAGATAAATATTCAGATAAGGAGTTTGATGTTCATAACTTTATATATTTTAAAGTAAGGGATTATCAGCTTGCAGAAATAGATTATGTTCTATTATCTCAAAAGGAAATATACCTAGTAGGAGACACAATTGATATTGAGACAATTGTTCAAAATACAAAAAATGTTTTACTGAGATATGTAACTAAAATTAATGGACATGAAGTTGAAGATACAGGATTTCTTAAAAATAAAAGATTTAAAGTAAAACCAAAGGCGCCAGGTAAATATACTTTTGAAATTTATGCTAAAAATGTATTATGCACAGAAGAATATGATGTAAAAAAGGAAGTATCAGTTTATGTTCATGATGCGATTCCAGTTACAAATACAAAAATTAATATAAAGGAAAAAGAAATTAAGGTTAACCAGGAAATTACCTTTGAAGTTACAAGTGAGGGCGGAAGAGATGTCTGCTATGAATTTTATATTATGGAAAAGGGAACTTGGGTTAGAGTTCAAAGTTATAGCAAGAAAAGTTATTATACCTTCCTTCCATTTTCAACAGGAAAATATAGAATTCTAGTTTTAAGTAAAAGCTATTATAAAAAGGTAAACTATGAAGATTATACTAGCTTAGAATTTGAAGTTAAGCCTTAAGTTCTTAAAAAAAACTCCGATAATAATAAAAACTGAGATTTTGGGAGGGCATAAGGTGAAAATTCCAAGTGTAGAAAAATACCTAGGAAGCGTAATGACTAATAATGTACTAAAAGAAGCTTTGGGAGATGGATATGAATTTGAATTAGTTTATGAATCTCTTATAAACAATGATAATTATCAAGATATATTTACTGAGACTGAAGCTGAACAAACTTATATTCCAGTATCTTCAGGTCAAAATTTAGAAGACATTCCTTTGAGATATAGACAAGCTCCAATAGTTACAGGAGAATTAAATTTAGATGATATAAATAAGATAAGTGCTTCGACAGATATAAAGATAGAAAGTACTGCAAGTGAAGCAAGCTATATAAATGAAGGATCCTATAATATGGAGACTATTTATAAGGCTGTTGATAAGTATGCTTCAAAGTATGGAGTAGATAGAAGTTTAATTCTTGCAATTATTAAACAAGAATCGAACTTTAACCCAAATGCAACTTCCTATGCAGGGGCTAAGGGACTTATGCAGCTTATGGATTTTAATTCAGAGGCTTATGGTTTAACAAATCCTTATGACATAGAACAAAATATAGAAGCTGGAGTTAAACATATAAAAAGTTATTTAAATATGTATAATGGAAATTTAGAAATGGCATTAATGGCCTATAACGGCGGTCCAGGAACAATGGAAAGAAGAGGAGTAAAAAGCTCAAGGGACTTATATAAAATGCCGGAAGAAACTCAAAATTATGTGCCAAAGGTACTGGCTTATTATAATGAATATAAGAACAGTTAGCAGTTAGGAGTTTAGTTTTGAGTTCAGAGTTGGGAGTCATTAGTAAGGGGGCTGCTTGTCCAAGTTATCCCCAACTCCCAACTCCACACTGTTTTTGCTCCACACTGTTTATATAGTATTAAGTTTTTAATGAATTATTATTTATAAAATATTACTGGAAATTTTGATTTTCAGTAATATTTTTTTGTTATGAATAAATACTATTTTTATGCTAGTTTTATAATTAGCTTGTCCACTCAACTGCCCACTCCACACTTCAAACTCCATACTCAGCACTCCACACTCCCAACTCCCAACTCCACACTGCACACTTAGCACTCTTAACTCCACACTCCAAACTGCTAACTCCACACTGCTAACTCCACACTACTAACTTCTGACTCTTTATTTGAAATAAGTTTTCAATATGTTAAAATGAATTAGATTAAAGTGAATATAATTAGAAAGCAGGTGCAAATAAATGGAACGTTTAGATAAGATATTATCAAATTTAGGCTATGGTACAAGAAAAGAAATAAAGCAGGTAGTTAGAAAGGGATTTGTTGAAGTAAATGGAGAAATAGTTAAGGATAGCGGAATGCAGGTTGATCCAGAAGAAGATAAAATAAGTATAAACGGAGAAGAAATCTACTATAGAAAATATATATATTTAATGATGAATAAGCCGGTAGGTGTCGTTTCAGCAACTTTTGATAATAAAGATGAAACTGTTATAGATTTGTTAGAAATTGATCATCAAGTTTTTAATCCATTTCCAGTTGGAAGATTAGATAAGGATACAGTTGGCTTGCTATTTTTAACTAATGATGGAGAATTAAATCATAGATTGATTTCACCAAAATGGAAGGTAGATAAGGTTTATTATGCAAAAATAAATGCTAGAGTTACAGATAAAGATGTAAAGAGATTTAAAGAAGGTATTACTTTAGATGATGGATATGTTTGTAAGGAAGCCATCCTTGAAATATTAAGTACTTCCGATGAAGAATCAGAGGTTAAAATAACAATTCAGGAAGGAAAGTTCCATCAAGTAAAAAGAATGTTTGAAGCTGTTAATAAAAAGGTTACATATTTAAAAAGAATTGAATTTGGTACTATAAAATTAGATGAGGATTTAGAAGAAGGAGAATATAGAGAATTAACAGAAGAAGAAATTGCAATTTTGAAGGGATTTTAACGAACATTAATCAAAAATGAAGGAACAACATTCATAATATGCAAGATTGCAAGGATTTTTTTTAAAATTGCTTGCATTTTGATACAAGATACCCTATAATAATTTTGCAAGGATAAATAAAAGGAATAAATAGCCCCCTTTTTATTTATTGCTTATTGCTAATGCGCAACCTAGCCCCAAGGGTTGCGTTTTTTGTTTGCCTAAAATCAGGGGTTAAATGTTTACATAAATTAAATGTTTATTTTATTTACTTATATTTAAAATAAAATTTTTATTAATGTATAAGTTTAGAAATAAAAAACAAATAATTGTTAAAAATTAAATAATAATGGGTTTATAAACATAATTTATTTAATATGATAGAAAAAATGATGGATTTTATTCAAAAGTTTCAAAAAATGAAAGTTATAAGTCATAGATTTTTATTACAAGAAGGAAATGTAAGAAATTAACTCAAAGTGATATAATAGAAACTAATAAAAAATCTTTTTAGTTATTAGAAGATTATCTATAATATTGGAATTATATAAATTGATAAATACATATAAAGATAAATGAATTATGATATAATATTTTAATAATATGAAAGGAGGCTAGGTGATGGATTTAAAATCATTACTTAACAAGGAGCAGTATGAAGGAGCTACTACTGTTGAAGGTCAGCTTTTAATACTAGCTGGTGCCGGTTCAGGTAAAACTAGAGTTTTGACCTATAGAATAGCTCATATGATAAAGGATTTAGGAATTTTACCTTATAAAATTTTAGCTATTACTTTTACTAATAAGGCAGCAAAGGAAATGAAAGACAGGGTAAAGGCTTTAATAGGGGATACTGCTGATGATATGTGGATATCAACCTTCCACTCAACTTGTGTAAGAATTTTAAGAAGAGAAATAGAAAAGTTAGGATATAATAAAAACTTTACTATATATGATACCCAAGATCAAAAGACCTTGATTAAGGAGTGCATGAAGGCCCTAAATATTAATGATAAGGACCTTACTGATAGGGAAATATTAAGCAAAATTGGTACAGCTAAAGACAATATGATAAGTCCAAATGCCTTTATGAGAGAAAATGAAAATGACTTTAAAGGAAAGAAGATAGCTCAAGTTTATGAAATGTATCAAAAAAGGCTAAAGGAAAATAACGCCTTAGACTTTGATGACTTAATTTTTAAAACTGTTGAATTATTTAAGAAGGATAAAGAAACCTTAGAATTTTATCAAAGAAAGTTCCAATATATTATGGTAGATGAGTATCAAGATACAAATAGAGTTCAATATGAATTAGTAACATTGCTTGCTGATAAATATAAGAATATCTGTGTTGTGGGCGATGATGATCAATGTTTAATAGAAGGAACTTTAGTTGAAACTGAAAATGGTAAGGTTAAGATAGAAGATTTACAAGGAAATGAAAAAGTAAATGTAGCAGCTGGTAATGGTTGGACTAATTTTATGTCTATAAAAGATATTTCCAAGAGAGAATATAATGGTGAAGTAATAAAAGTAACAACTGAGAGCGGGAAAGTTATTATAGGAACACCAAATCATATTACTTTTGCAAGATTAAAGGTATTGGATGATAAATATTATGTGTATTTAATGTATAAGAATGGATTTGGATATAGAATTGGGCAAACTTCATCAATTAGAAGTAGAAAAGGTACTAGTGCAAGTGGATTAGCAGTTAGATTAAATGGTGAACAGGCTGACAAGATGTGGATACTTAAAGTATGTGATAGCAAATCAGAAGCTACATATTATGAAGAGTATTTTTCAGTTAAATATGGAATTCCTAAGGTAGTATTTAATAGCAGGGGAAGGCATTTAACATTAACTCAAGAGCAAATAAACAAACTGTTTAATGAAATAGATACTTATTCAGCAGCAGATAAATTAATGGAGGATGAGTATTTATACAGTGATTATCCGCATCATTTAAGTTCAGCTGTAATTAGAGGGAAAACTGTTAGAAAATATATTAATGTAAGCTTCTTTGGAGGAAGGAAATCTCAAGAAAGAGGTTTATTTAGTCATAGAATAGGATTAAATTCCTCGGGAGATGAGAGTAAAGAGAAACTTCTTAATGAAGGCTTTAATGCTAGGAATGGAAAAAGAGGTACATTTAGAATTGAAACAGAAGGTGCTTTATATGATGATGCTGAGGAATTTGCTAGAAGCATAGCCAAGGTAGAAGAGGATTATGAAATAATTAGAAAGGCAAAACTTACAGAAAATAATACATTTAAGTTTATGCCTCTTGGAAGTTTAAGAGAGGGTCTATCATTAGCGGTTTTTGACGGAGAAAAAATTGTTGAAGATAAGATTGTTTCTGTTGAGAGAGAAAATTATTATGGATATGTTTATGATTTAAATATTGACTACGCAAGAAACTATATTGCTAATGATATTGTTGTTCACAACTGTATTTATCAATGGAGAGGCGCAGATATTAGAAACATCCTTGATTTTGAAAAGGACTATCCAGATGCTAAGGTAATAAAATTAGAGCAGAACTATAGATCAAAGGGTAATATTTTAAAGGCGGCTAATGAAGTTATTGTTAATAATGCAAATAGAAAAAGCAAGCTTTTAAGAACTGAACAAGAAGAGGGAAGCAAAATAAAAATATATAGGGCTTTTTCAGATAATGATGAAGGAGATTTTGTAGCTTCTCAAATAAAGAAAATTAAGGAAGAAGAGAATAAGAGATATAGTGATTTTGCTATTCTTTACAGAACTAATGCTCAGTCTCGTATATTTGAAGAAAGTTTAAGAAGAAAAACCATTCCTTATAAAATAGTTGGTGGAACAAAATTCTATGATAGAAAAGAAATAAAGGATCTTTTATCTTACCTTAAGGTTCTAGTGAATCCAAATGATAGTATATCTTTAAGAAGAATTATTAATGTTCCTAAAAGAGGAATTGGAGATGCAACAGTAAATAAAGTATTAGATTTTGCAGAAGAATTTGATATATCTCTTTGGGATGCTTTAACTACTGTTAGAACTATTCCAACTCTTACAGCAAGAAACTGTTCTGGAATAGAAAAGTTTGTAGAGCTTATGGAAAACTTTATGGATTTAAGTGAAGTAATACCAGTATCAAATCTAATAGAAACAATTCTAAAAGATACAGGCTACCTTGCAGAACTTGAAAAATCTGGTGAAATAGAAGATAAGAGCAGAATAGAAAATTTAAAAGAATTAGTATCTGATGCTGTTGACTTTGAAAGAAGGAGCGAAGATAAGAGCCTTTCTGCATACTTAGAAGAAGTCTCATTAGTTCAGGATACAGATAAGTTAGATGAGGAAGAAGATTCAGTAGTATTAATGACAGTTCATAGCGCTAAGGGATTAGAGTTCCCAGTTGTATTTATGGTTGGAATGGAAAATGGAATTTTCCCAGGAGTTGCTTCCTTTAACAGCGAAGCAGAAATGGAAGAATCCAGAAGACTTTGCTATGTTGGAATAACAAGAGCTAAAGAACAATTATTTATGACTTCTGCAGAAGTAAGAAAACAATTTGGAAGAACTGTTGCATATGCACAGTCAGATTTTATAAATGAGATTAAAGCAAGTTTAAAAGAATATGTTTCAGGGAACCCTGAAAATAAAGAGAAAAGACCAGTAATGTTTGCAAGAGAAAGATACAACAATCCTCATGGTTTAATATCAAATAGTGAGAACAGCATAAAACAAGAAAATAAAGCAATTGCTGATACAGGAGAGTTTACCTTAGGAAGAAAAGTAAAACATAGCAAATTTGGAGTTGGAACAATAGTTTCAGCAGTAAATGTAGGTGATGATAAAAAGCTTACAATAGCTTTTGACCAACAAGGAATAAAGACGCTAATGTTGTCTTTTGCAAAACTAGAACTAATATAAAATTTTGTGGAGCAAAATTTTATAGTGCACAGTTTACAGGATAAAGTGTATAGTTAGGAAATAATTTAGTTCAGGCTGAATTATGAAAATATAATTTATAAAAACTAGACAGTAGTTTCAACCTTAACTGTGCATTATGAACTATGAACTTAAAAAGTGCTTTAGCACTTTTTATAAAGGGGGTTTATCATGGATAAGAAAAAGAGAATTGAAGAATTGGTAGAAGAACTTAATAGATATTCTTATGAGTATTATACTTTAGATAATCCATCAGTAACTGATAAGGAATATGATGAAAAGTATGATGAGTTAAGAAAGCTTGAAGAGGAAACAGGTTATGTTCTTCCTTATTCTCCTACTTTAAGAGTTGGAGATGGAATTTTAGAGGGCTTTAATAAATACAGCCATAAGGGAAGACTTTGGAGTTTAGATAAGGCACAAAGTATAGAAGCTTTAAGGGAATGGCATAACAAAAATCTTAAGTTCGTTAAGGAAATGAACGAAAGAGGAGAAAATCTGTCTCCTTTAAGATATGTTTTAACAAAGAAGTTTGATGGATTAACAATAAATTTAACTTATGATGAAACTGGAATTCTAATTAGTGCAGCCACAAGAGGAAATGGAGAAGTAGGAGAAGAAGTTACAGCACAAGTTAAGACAATTAAATCTATACCTTTAAAGATAAATTCAACTGATCTTTTTGAAGTTCATGGAGAAGCTATAATGACAACAGAAGCTTTTCAAAAATATAACGAAACAGCAGCTGTTCCTCTAAAAAACCTAAGAAATGGTGCTGCTGGAGCTTTAAGAAATTTAAATTTAAAGGAAACTGCAAAAAGAAATTTATCTGCCTTTTTCTATGATGTAGGCTACAAAGAGGGAGAACAATTTAAAAGTTATGAAGAAATGTTAAACTTTATAAAGGAAAAAGGCCTTCCTATAGATGATTATGTTAAGTACTGTACTAGCATAGAAGAAATAGAAAAGGAAATAAAATATATAGAAGATATAAGATTTGACTTAAATTACGATATAGATGGAGTAGTAATTGCAATAGATGATATAAGAACTAGAAATCTTATGGGATATACTATTAAATTCCCTAAATGGGCAATAGCTTACAAATTTGAAGCACAAGAAGCAACTACTAAACTGCTGGATGTTGAATGGAATGTTGGAAGAAGTGGAAGAGTTGGCCCAACAGCAATTTTAGAACCAGTTGAACTTGCAGGAGTTACAGTAAGGAGAGCGACTTTAAACAATATTGATGACATAAGAAGAAAAGGGGTAAGAATTGGAGCAGAGGTATTTGTTAGAAGATCAAATGATGTAATTCCTGAAATTATGGGAGTTTCAGAAGATTCTTTAGAGAATACGATAGAAATAAAAGTTCCAGAACATTGTCCGTCCTGTGGGGCAAAGCTTGTTCAAAATGGAGTTCATTATTTCTGTGAAAATACTTTATCCTGCAAGCCTCAAATGGTAAAATCTATAGTTCACTATGCTTCAAGGGATGCGATGAATATAGAAGGGTTTTCAGAAAAGACAGCAGAGCAGCTTTTTGAAAAACTAGATATAAGATCAATTGCAGAACTTTATAAATTAAAAAAAGAGGAGTTATTAACTCTTGAAAAGTTTGGTCCTAAGAAGGCAGATAATCTATTAAATGCAATAGAAAAAAGTAAGGATTGTGAATTGTTTAGATTTATATATGCTTTAGGAATACCAAATGTAGGAGTAAAAACAGCTAGAGATTTAGTTGAAAAATTTAAGTCTTTAGATGGCTTAAAAAATGCTAGTTTTGAAGAGCTTATAACAGTTCCAGATGTAGGTGGTATAGTAGCTAATTGCATAATTCAATTCTTTAAGGAAGAAAAAACCTTAGAAACAATAGATGAACTTCTAAGTCTTGGAGTTAATCCTAGATATGAAGAAAAAGAAATAGTAGAAAATAATTTCGCTGGAAAAACAGTTGTAGTAACTGGAACACTAAAGAATTATTCAAGAAATGAAATAAAAGAAAAACTTGTTAGTCTAGGGGCAAAGGTTTCAAGTAGTGTAAGTAAGAAAACAGATTATGTAATAGCTGGAGAAGAAGCGGGTTCAAAATTAGATAAGGCTATAGAGTTAGGAGTTAAGGTTGTAAGTGAAGAGGAATTTGAAGGACTTATATGAAGAAATCTTTAGCTTTATTGTAACTTCAGTAACAGTTATTACAAGTATAGCTATAGTTCTTACCTTCTTGACAACTTATAATTTTATTTTATTGCCAGCGTTCAGTACTTATTTTCCTCTTCAAATAAGCATTAGTATATGTATGTTATTGTGGGGAGTTAGATTTTATTTTAAAAAGATTGGGAGAAAAAAATATTTTTATTCTCTTGCTTTCTTATTAATTTCAATTGTTAGCTTAATATTTATGCTGATGTCAGTAAGATAAGAGTATTCATTTTTTACATTTTTATTACAAAAGTATTGTAGCAGAATAAAGAAGGAAGAATATAATATACTGTATTATTAAACCACTTCTTTATAAATTAGAAAAAGGGAAAAGATTGAAAAAATCTTTTCCCTTTTTGTTTTATTTTTCATACTTCTCAAATTTTTCTATGACTTCATTATAAATTTTATCTAAAATGCTAAAATCTATAGCTTTTACATAATAAGTTTCTAATTCAGCATGAACCTTGTGAGCTAAAGCAATAAGTTCTATAGCTTTATTTGTTAATTCATAGAAAATATTCTTATTATATTCTATTTCAGTCTTTAAAGTGGAAATAATAGAATTGTCACAGAAGTCTTCCATATTATAAACTTTTCCTTCAAAAGAACATTGGCTGATTTCATTTTCTGTTAAAATACAGGTTGAGATTTCAGGGATAAGGATATGTTCCAATCTAGTTGGAATAAATGGATCATGGAAGTATTCAACGAAGTAGCCTTTCCTTTGAGCAAGTTTGCCTATATCTTTTAATATAGTAGATTTACCAAAGCCAGGACCGCCTTTTAAAATATACTTTTTATTAAAGTTTTCTGTTAATCCTTTAGCATAAGTAATTACTCCGTTAGGTGTATAAGCTGTTGCAAATAAGTGCCTTTCATTACCATAACCAAACTTACTATTTCCGCTAAATATTTCAGAAATTAAGCTTTCAGTTATTGTAGAACTTTTACTTGGAATTAAAGCTTTTGAATTTAACCGGCTCCAGTCTTCATGGATAGATTTAGCAGAGGCTAAAAAGTTATAAGCTCTATTAAAATTGGTGCTTTTTATACTTTGGATTTCCATAATTTCTTTCTTATTTAAAGAAAGAGCTTCATTATCTAATGCTATTCCCATGTTGAGGATCTCATCAACAGCACCAGGATTTTTTGGATCAACCATATGAGGTTTTGTACCATCTAAAATAGCCAGTTTTAATTCCTTTATTACTATAGCGTCTAGAGACTTATCATCAGAAGAACAGTGGTGATATTCCAAAGAATAGCCCTTGTCTATAAAGACTTTAGCTACCTTTTTCATTAAAGTAGATTTTCCAGTACCAGGGCCGCCTTTCATACATAAAATCCTATTTGCTTCCTGTTGAGGTAATATATAATCATAAAAAGAATGAAAGCCTTTAGAAGTATTACCTCCTGGGAAAAGATGTCTTTCTTTTTTGTATTTCAAATTTATCACTCCTAAGTATTAATCATTAATAAAAACTACTAATAATATATGTTTCTAGATAAAAATTGAAACTATAAATTTGTTTGTATAATTATTAGTTAATAATAAAATACAAAACAAAAATACTAGTATAGGGATTATAAATATACATTGAAATATGAGAGGAGATAAGGAAAATTAATAAAAAAATAAAGAAATTTATAAAAAATACTTGCATAATTATAATATATATGTGTATAATTATACCAACAAATAAATTTTGGGGGGACAAATATGAAAAAAGGTATAATAAAAAGTGCATTAGCAATAGCAATGGCAGGAGTAATTAGCTTTGGCTTAATAGGATGTGGAGCTAAAGCAGAAGGAGATAAATTTGATGAGATTAAGGAAAAAGGAAAAATAGTAGTAGGTCTTAATGCGGGATATGCACCATTTGAATTTCATATGATGGAAAATGGTGAAGATAAGATAGTCGGCTTCGATATCAGCATAGCAGAAGAAATTGCAAAGGACCTAGAGGTAGAACTTGAAATTAAAGATATGAAGTTCGATTCCTTATTATCAGCTCTTACAACTGATAAGATAGACTTAATAATATCTGGTATGACTCCAACTGAAGAAAGAAAGAAATCAGTAGATTTTTCTGATATCTATTATGTAGCAGGACAGGCAATGCTGGTAAGAGCTGAAGATGCTCAAAAATATAATAGTTTTGAAGCTTTAAAGGGGCAAAAAGTTGGTGCACAATTAGGCTCAATCCAAGCAGATATAGTAGCAGAAAATATTGAAGATGCAGATATTCAATTATTAAATGATGTTAATGATTTAATTTTAAGTCTAAAATCAAAAAAGATAGAAGCTTTAGTTGTAGAAGAAGTAGTTGCTGATATGGCTGTTGAAAATAATCCTGAATTAGCTAAGTCAGATTATAAGATAGATTTTTCTGATGAGGGAGTAGCTATAGCTGTAAAGAAGAATTCTCCAAAACTATTGGAAGAAGTTAATTCAACAATTAAAAAATTACAAGATGAGGGACTTATAGATCAATTTATGAAAGATGCTAATAAATTAGCAGCAACTCTTAATTAATAAAGATAAAGATGATATATAAAGGGGCTGTCATAAACAGCCTCTATTTTTTTGAATTAAATAGTTTATAAAGGACAAAATATGCTTATAAAACAAAGTATAATAAAAGAAAATTTTTGAGCTAAAAAACTAGTGAAAATGCATAAAAATATATTTATGCATAAAATTATGCATAAGATCGTGCGTAAAATTTAGAAAATCAATAAATTATGCAAAAATATAAAAAATACTTGCATAATTATAAATTCGGATGTATAATCAATATATTAATTTTAGGAAAATATTTAAGGGGGAAAAATAATGAAAAATAGTTATATAAAGAAGATATTAGCAACAGCTATGGCAGGACTAATGAGCTTTGCTCTAATAGGATGTGGTGCTAAAGCTGAAGGCGATAAACTAGATGAAATTAAAGAAAGGGGAACTTTAGTTGTAGGACTAAGTGCAGATTACGCACCATATGAGTTTCACATAATGGAAAATGGAGAAGATAAAATAGTAGGTTTTGATGTAGATATAGCTAAAGAAATTGCAAAGGATCTTGGAGTAGAACTTGAAATAAAGGATATGAAGTTTGATACTTTAATATCTGCTCTACCAAACAATAAAGTTGATTTAGTTATATCAGGTATGAGTCCAGATGAAGAAAGAAAGAAGGCTGTAGATTTTTCAGATATCTACTATACAGCAGAACATGGAGCAATAGTAAGAGCTAAGGATGTTGAAAAATATAAATCTTTTGCAGATTTAAATGGAAAGAAAGTAGGAGCTCAAATGGGTTCAATACAAGCAGATTTAGCTACTGAAACTATTGAAAATGTTGAAATGCAATTACTATCAAATGTTAATGACTTAGTTGTTTCTTTAAAAGGTGAAAAAATTGAAGCTTTAGTTTGTGAGTTACCAGTTGCAGAAATGATAGTTAAAAATAATCCTGAATTAGCTATTATTAATGAAACTATAAAAGATGAAGCAGGCGGTTCTGCAATTGCTTTAAAGAAAAACTCACCAAAGTTATTAGAAGAAGTGAATAAAACAATTAAGAGAATACAAGATGAAGGTCTTTTAGATCAATTTATAGTAGATGCAAACAAATTAGCTGAAAGCATTAGTGAGTAATATTTTGCTTGCAAAAAAATTATAATTCACAATGCATAGTTCACAATGGACAATTAGGGATATAATTTAGCTTAAGCTGAATTATAAAAACTTCTGAGTTTAATCCTAAATTGTCCATTGTCCTTTGTTAAATATAAATTCCAAAAATTGCTTTATAATATTTTAGAAACTAGATAGTAGTTTAATGCTAAATTGTGCATTGTACATTTTGAATTAAATTAGCGAGGTGGAAAATTTGAATTTAGATTTTAGTTTTATGGCAGATAGTATGCCCTATTTTATAAATGGTATTAAGTGGACAATCCTTATGTCATTTATATCAGTATTTTTTGGTGTTCTTTTTGGTGCATTATTATGCTTTATGAAGAGATCAAACTTACGTATATGGAAGATATATATTTTTAGAGTAATTGCAACTGCTTATATAGAAATAATAAGGGGAACTCCTATGCTTCTTCAAGTTATGATTGCTTATGTTGCTTTTGACCAGCTTTTAGGAATAAATGTAGAAGCTTTAACAGCTGGAATAATTGCAGTGTCTTTAAATTCAGCGGCTTATGTTTCAGAAATAATAAGAGGTGGAATAGATGCTGTAGATAAGGGACAATTAGAAGCAGCAAGAAGTTTAGGAATGACTCAAGTTAAGGCTATGAGATTAATAATAATTCCTCAAGCTGTAAAAAATATTCTTCCAGCTATAGGTAATGAATTTGTTACTGTAATAAAGGAATCTTCAATTGCTTCTTCCATAGGAGTTGGAGAGCTTATGTATGCAGCTAATGTTGTAAGAGGAAATACTTATAGAGGTTTAGAACCATTAATAATAGCAGCTGCCTTCTATTTTGTGATAACATTTAGTTTAGGCAGATTATTAAATTGGGTAGAAAGGAGAATGAAGGTAAGTGATTCACGTTAATGATTTACACAAATATTTTGGTGAAAATGAAGTTTTAAAAGGAATTAATGAAGAAATTAAACAAGGTGAAGTTGTAGTTGTAATTGGACCTTCAGGCTCAGGAAAAAGTACCTTTTTAAGATGCCTAAATTTATTAGAAGAACCTACAAAGGGACACATTCTTTTTAAAGGACAAGATATTACCGATAAAAAGACAGATATAAATAAAGTAAGAGAAAAAATGGGAATGGTTTTTCAACAATTTAACTTATTCCCACATAAAACTGTATTAGAAAACATAACTATTGCACCAATTACAGTAAAAGGAGTTTCAAAAGAAAAAGCTGAAGAAAAGGCTAAAGAGTTATTAAATAAGGTTGGACTTTTAGATAAGGCAAATGCTTATCCTGCTTCCTTGTCAGGGGGACAAAAGCAAAGAATTGCTATAGCAAGAGCTTTAGCTATGGAACCAGAAGTTTTATTATTTGACGAACCAACATCAGCTCTAGATCCAGAAATGGTTGGAGAGGTTTTAAATGTTATGAAGGACTTAGCAAAAGAAGGAATGACTATGGTAGTAGTTACTCACGAAATGGGCTTTGCTAGAGAAGTTGGGGATAGAATAATATTTATGGATGGAGGAAATATAGTAGAACAAGGAACTCCAGAAGAAATATTTGGAAATCCAAAACATCAAAGAACAATAGATTTTTTATCAAAAGTTCTTTAGAGCTTAGTAATAAAAGTTTAGCTTAAAAATATAGAACCACCAGTTTATCTGGTGGTTTTTTGTTTTGGTATATATTGTTATAGAATAATGTCGAAAAATATATTATTCTATTATATATGTTTAATTTTATTTTAAATTTTATTTGAATTTCAAAAGCCTTTGGAATTTATAAAAATGAGGGGAAGTATGTTATGTTTAATAAATTAAAAGTAAAAACTAGAATAATTCTTCAATCAGTAGTAACAATTTCTTTAATTATTTTTATTTTAGCTCAATCAGTTTCTTCACTTTTAAAGGTCGATAAGTCATTAAATAATTTATATGAAAATAATTTAAAAGCAAAGGAGTATATTGAAGAATATAGAATTCAAAATCTTGATGTATCAAATGGAATTTATTATATAATTTTAAATTCAGATGATAAACAAGCTCAATTAACTAGAGTAGAAGAAATAAGAGGTTTAATGAAAGCTGCTGATGAAAATTTTGAAAAATTAAAGAATGTACCATTAGATCAAAAGGCAACACAACTTTTATCAAATATTGAAAAAAATCTAGATGAATTTATAAAGGAAAGAGATGAAGTTATTGATATAGCCTTAAAAGGAAATATGAAAGAAGCGTATAATTCTTATTATGCACTAAAAGATTTGTCTGAATCTTATCAACAAGCAATGAAAGAACTAACAGCTTACATAAGTGAAGAGGCTAAAGAAAATAATGATGCTACTAATACTTATATAAACAATATAATAATAAATTTTGTAGTATTATCTGTTTTATCTATATCTATTTCATTATTTATAAATATTAAACTTAGAAAATCAATTATGCTTCCCCTTATAGAAATTAAAAAATTTGCAAATAGAATGAAGAATTCAGATTTTTCTGAGGAGATAAAGATAAAATCAAAGGATGAATTCTTAGAAGTGGCAAATGCTATAAATGAAGGACAAAAAAGTATTGCAAATTTAATAGCTGCTGTTGTTAATTCATCAGAAAACTTGGCTTCTACAAGTGAGGAATTATCAGCTATAGTTGAAGAGGTTACCGCTCAAATAGAAGAAATAAATACCTCAACAGACATAATAGTAGCTTCAACTGTACAAACAGGAGAAAGTGCTCAAGAAATCACGGCTTCAACAGAAGAAGTTGATGTTAGTATTCAAACTTTATCAGCTAATGCTTTAGAAGGAAGTGAAAAATCATATAAAATCAAAGAAGCTGCAACAGCTGTTAAAAAGCAAGGAGAAGTTTCTATTAAAAATACTAATTTAGTATATCAGGCTAGGGAAAATGGAATAATTTCTGCTTTAAATAAGGCTGAAGTAGTAAAAGAAATTAAGGTTATGGCTGAAATGATTTCGGCTATTGCAGAACAAACGAATCTTTTAGCTTTAAATGCAGCAATAGAAGCAGCAAGAGCTGGGGAACAGGGTAAAGGCTTTGCTGTAGTAGCAGATGAAGTTAGGAAACTCGCTGAAGAATCTTCTAAGGCGGTACTTAAGATACAAGAAACTACTAATGAAGTTATAAATGCCTTTGAAGAAGTTAAGGAAAATAGTAAATCAGTTTTAGAATTTATTTCCAATGATATTAAACCAGAATTTATAAGATTAATATCTGTTGGAGAATCTTATCTTAAAGATTCAGAATTTATGGCAAAGATGTCTGAAGGAATAGCAGCAATGTCAGAAGAAATTGCAGCAACAATGCAAGAGGTTACTAAGTTAGTTGAAAGAATGATGAATAATGCTATTGCATCAAGTAATAGCTCTGAAACTATTAAAGGAGCTATTTCAGAAGCAACAATCGGTATAGAAGAAGTATCTAAATCAGCAATGGTACAAGCAGAAAAAGCAAATGAATTAAACAAAATGATTAAAAACTTTAAAATTTAATATTAATTTCAAGTTAAAATAGCTAGCATGCAAGGAGTTTTTCTTAAACTATAAAGCATACTAGCTATTCTTAATTTTTTAGCATTAGTGCAGCTTTAATAAAGATTGCGAAGCAATCTTTATTAGTGTGCAGTGTACAGTTTACAGTGTACAGTTTAGGAAATAATTCAGCTTAAGCTGAATTATAATATTTATAATCTCTAAAAGAGCTTATAGAAATATAATTTTAGAAACTACGCAGTAGTTTCTTCCTTAACTGTTAACTGCACCTTATAAACTGTAAACTAAAAGATTGCTTCGAAATCTTTATTTAACATGATTAAAATTAATTTTCTAATATCCCACTCCAAACTCCAAACTATCCCCCACTCCACACTGTTTTCACTCGAGCTCCACACTAATAACTACTAATTACTAACTCTCTCCAAACTCCACACTACTAACTCCTAACTGTCTCTCTCCACACTCCAAACTCCACACTTCTAACTCCACACTCCACACTCCTAACTGTC
The DNA here is from genome assembly GCF_002285495.1 of Clostridium isatidis. NCBI lineage: Bacteria > Bacillati > Bacillota > Clostridia > Eubacteriales > Clostridiaceae > Clostridium > Clostridium isatidis. The sequence continues at coordinate 458,926 of NZ_CP016786.1, forward strand.
TTTCACTCCACACTTCCCACTCCACACTTCTAACTCCTAACTAACTGTCTCCCCCTCTTAACTGAAATAGGTTCTATAAGTATTTTTCTACAAATAAAATATTAGTAAGAATTTAAAGTTAAATCTTGGGGGAAAAATGAAAAATAGAAACTGCTTTGATTTTTTAAAGTTAGAATTTAGGGATTTATATCATGCAATAACTAATTTACTCAAGGAGGATAAAATTGAACTAATACCTGAAAAAATATTCAAGATAATTAGTGAGATTGTAATTATCATCCATTTAAAAAATAATCTATTTTATAATAGTGAAAATACATTAATTAAAAATATTGAGTATCTTTCAAGAAAAGAAATACTGCCTTATTCTCTTATGAAATATTTAGTTAAATACATTGAAGATATTGAACTTATAAATATTTATTTAATTAATGAAAAAATAAATGAAGAAAACATAAGGATTAAGCTAAAAGATCTAAAGGTTATATATGAAATGTCAGTATGGATGGCAATAAATTGTGGTGAAGAAAAATACAACTTATTTTATGATAAGCTTTCTCCAGAAGAAAAGAAGATATTTAGTAAATATTTAAAAGAAGAATCTTATCAAATAGATAATCAGTATGAAATTGAAGAGTTAGAGGAGCTTAATAAGAGGGAGGAAGATGATGAACTTTTATATGATGAAGATTTATTGGCAGGAGAGCTTTATTATATAGGAAAAACAGTAGAGCAGGATTATTATAAGGCAAGGGAATATTTTAAAAAATCTGCCAATAAGGGTAACCAGTATGCTCAAAGCTATTTAGCTTTGTTTTATGAAAAGGGTTATGGGGGAGAAAAGGATATTGATAAAGCCCTATACTGGTATAAAAAATCTGCCCTTCAGGGTAACGCTTTTGCTCAATATTCTTTAGGATATATTTATTTTACAGGAATTGAAGTAGAAAAGAATTTAGAATTTTCTTTTAAATGGTATAAGGAAGCAGCAGAGAATGGATTTCCTCCAGCTCAATATGCTTTATCTTATTTATACAAAAATGGACATGGATGTGAAAAAAGTATTTTTAAAGCTTATTACTGGTTAGAAACATCTGCAGAAAATGATTTTGAAGATGCTTTTTATATTATAGGACAATCATATTTAGATGGAATGTATGTTGATAAAGATTATAAAAAAGCCTTTTTTTATTTATCAAAAGGGGCAGAAATAAATGATATTAATTGTTTAGAAGCTCTTGGAGACATGTATTTAGAAGGACTTGAAGTAGAAAAAGATAGAGAGCGAGCTTTATCTTATTATTTAAAAAGCTGCGAGGAAGGTAATATTAAGACCTATTTCAAAATAGGAAAGCTTTATGAGGAAGATAAAAACTATGAAATGGCATTGTTATATTACTTAAAAGGACATAATAATGGAGACTTAAAAGCAACTCAAAGATTAGGAATTATGTATTATAATGGTGAAGGCGTAAAGAAGGATGATGATAAAGCTATAGAATATATGAAAAAGGCAATATTAGATAAAGATCCCCATTCCTTATATTTAATGGGAGTTATTTATTTAGAGAAAGATAGGGATAGGGGGTTATATTATCTTAGAAGGGCCTATAAGAGAGGATCCCAATATGCAGCAGAAGTACTTGCAAGTGAATACTTTATTGATATTTTAAATAAAAAGAAAATTGATGAAAAGGAATTAATAGAATATATAAATTATGCAGCAGATAAGGGGCTTGAGGATGCTGTTTATTATAAGGGACTTGCTTATATTTATGGAATTGGAGTTGAAAAGGATGAAGAGGAGGCTTTTAAATTATTTATAGAGGCTGCAGAAAAGGGTTCTGAAAAGGCAATGCTCAAACTTGGAAGTTGTTATCTTCATGGAATTTATGTAAAACAAAATATAACTAATGCAATAAAATGGTATAAGAAGGCGGTAAAAGAAAATAACCTAGAAGCCTATTTAAATTTAATAGATGTTTATGAAAAGGGAATTGGAATAGATAAAGATTATGATAGTGCTTTAAATCTTGCACTTGAATTAAGGCAAATAAATAAGGCAGAGGGAACTGAAAAATTAATTTATTATAATGTAAAAGGCATCGGAGTAGAAAAGTCTTATGAAAAAGCAGAGAAATATATAGAAGAGTTATTTTTAATTGATGAAGGGAAAACTTTTAATATTCTTGGAGAATTAGCTGAAGAAAATTTGTTAAACAAAAGTAAAGAAGATGTAATTAAGTATTACTTAGAGGCGATATCAAGAGGAAATAATACTGCTTATGATAATTTAGTTTACTATTTATATAAGAATAAAATATATGATAAAGAATCACAAAATGAAATATGTTCTCAGAAGGATATAGATTATAAATATATAGAAGAAAAAATAAATGAATATAAAAACAAGTATAACTTTGTTGAAATGAAAAAAGTTACTTTTATAGAAGGAGTTAAAAATATTGAGGAAGGCAGATTAAATTCAGATAATGAAAAAGTAGAAACAGGTATAAAGGATATAATAAAAAGCATTCAGTTAGGTTTCTATGAAGGAATAAAGTATTTAGTAAGTTTTTATGAAGAGGAAGTAAAAACAAAAGATAACTTATTGAAGTTATATGAATATAAGAAGTATATGGAATTTTATGGAATTTAACTAACTAATTAAAAATCTCTAGTATAAAGAATTTATGCTAGAGAATTTTTTTGATTTCAAATAAAATATTATTTCAAAAAAAATATAAAAAAATGAAATAAAACAATTCGAAGCGGAATATAAATTATAATAGGTATTTCTTAAAGATGAATTTAATTAAATGACAAAATAGCATGGAGGTTTTAGTCATGATAGAAAACATGGAAATAATCATATTTGAAATAATCAGTCAAGCTGGAATGGCAAAGGGATTAGCTTATAAGGCTTTAGAGGAAGCAGAAAAGAGTGATTTTAAAAAAGCTGATCAATTATTAAAGGAAGCAGATTCCTATTTGACTGAAGCGCATAAAATACAAACTGATATAATTCAGGCTGAAGCTAGTGGTGAAAGGACAGAGCTTTCTTTATTATTTGTACATGCTCAAGACCATATTATGACGGCTATAGAAGCAAGAACCTTAATAGAGCACATGATAAGAATGTATAAAAAGATGGCAGAAAAATAAGGAGGTATTTTTTATGAAAGTATTATTTGTTTGTTCACAGGGTATGTCTAGTGCCATAGCAGTTAATGCCCTTAAGAAGGAGGCAGAAAAGAAAGGAATATCAATTGAAGTAAAGGCAGTAAGTACACAAGAATTTGAAGAAGAAGTAAAGAAGGGCTATGATGTGGCAATGGTTGCACCTCAGGTAAGACATCGTTTCGATTACTTAAAGGAATATGCTGATACAGAAAATGTTCCTTGTGCATTAATTCAGCCTCAATCCTATAGTCCATTAGGAGGAGCAAAGCTACTAAAGCAAGTTACAGATTTAATTAATAAGTCTTAAACTTGTAAAATTACAAGTTAAAATATTTTATATTAAGGGGGGATTTCCTGTGAATAAGTTTGCGGAATTTTTAGACCAAAAATTATCAACTCCAATGGCTAAGATGGCAGAACAACGCCATTTACGTGCTGTTAGAGACGGAATTATAGCTACTTTGCCGCTTATTATTGTTGGATCATTATTCATCTTAATTGGTATTCCGCCACTGCCAGATGAATGGGCTATTACTCAATTTTTAAAGGCAAATAACAGTGTTTCAATGTTGCCTTATCGTGTGACAATGTATATTATGACTCTTTATGCCTGCTGGGGAATAGGATATAGTTTAGCTAAATCCTATAAGCTGGATGGAGTTACTGGAGGAACTCTTTCAGCAATGGCCTTCCTTTTAACCATAGTTCCACAAGCAATCGACGGAGTAGGTTTTGTACTCCCTATGGCAAACCTTGGCGGAGGTGGAATGTTTGTAGGTATTGTAATGTCCATCTTTGCTGTTGAAGTATTAAGATTTACAACGGTTAAGAATTTTAGAATTAGAATGCCTGAACAAGTTCCACCATCAGTAGCAAGGTCCTTTGAAGCTTTAACACCAACAGCAATTATAGTGCTTATTGTAGGTAGTTTAACTTATTTTGCTAAGTTTGACTGGCACTCATTTATAGGTAAAATTGTTAGCCCATTATTATCAGCAGCTGATACTTTGCCAAGTGTTTGGCTATTAATAATATTGATTACTTTCTTCTGGTCCTTTGGTATTCATGGAGTATCAATTGTTGGATCAGTTGCCAGACCATTATGGTTACAATTATTAGATCAAAATACAGCTGCAGCAGCTTCAGGAGTTGCATCAACTGAATTACCTGCAATAGCAGCAGAACCTTTCTTCCAATGGTTTATATGGATAGGGGGATCAGGATGTACTATAGGTTTAGTAATAGTATTAGCTTTATTTGCTAAGTCCAGCTATGGTAAGCAATTAGGAAGGGCAGCCTTAGTACCAGGTATATTTAATATTAATGAACCAATTATATTTGGTGCACCTATAGTTTTAAACCCAACTTTAATAATTCCATTTATTTTATCACCATTAGTTACAGGAACTATTGCCTGGATAGCTACAAGTTTAGGCCTAGTTGGCAGAGTTACAGTAACGGCACCTTGGACCTTGCCAGGACCTATAGGAGCATATTTAGCGACTGGTGGAGATTGGAGAGCAGCAGTATTAAATATAATCTGCATAATTGTTTCAATAGTCATTTATTATCCATTTGCTATGATATATGATAAGAAACTATTGATAGAAGAAAAAGGGGAAATTATTTAAATATATAAAATTAAAGAAATAATATAGGGGCTGTCTTTAAGCCCCTATATTTATGTGGTAATATAAGAAAAGAATAATAAATAATTAAAAAATAAAGAAGAGGTGTAATTATGGGAAAACTAGGAATATCAATATATCCAGAAAAGAGCAGTGAAGAAAGAATATTAAATTATATAGATAGTGCAAGCAAATATGGCTTTAGTAGAATTTTTTCTTGTCTACTTTCTGTAAAGGATACCAAAGAAAATATAAAGAGGGATTTCAAAAAAATAAATGACTATGCAAAATCAAAGGGCTTTGAAATTATTTTAGATGTAAGTCCTAAAGTATTTAGTGATTTAGGCATAAGTTATAATGACTTAAGTTTCTTTAAAGAAGTAGGGGCAGACGGCTTAAGATTAGATGTAGGATTTACAGGTTCAGAAGAAGCCTTAATGACCTATAATGATCAAGGTCTTAAAATTGAAATTAATATGAGTAATAATACTCATTACATAGATACTATAATGGATTTTATGCCAAATAAGGATAATTTAATAGCTTGTCATAATTTTTATCCTCATAGATACAGCGGCTTAAATTTTAATCATTTTATGGAATGTACAAAAAATTTTACTAAGTATGGCTTAAGAACTGCAGCCTTTATTACAAGCCAAAATAAGGATACTTTTGGACCATGGCCTGTAACAGATGGACTTCCAACTTTAGAATTACATCGTAATTTACCAATAGAAGTACAGGCAAAACATTTTATAGCCCTAGGAAATATTAACGATATAATAATATCTAATTGTTATCCTACTGAAGAGGAACTAAGAAAATTAGGGTCAATGAGAAAAGATATGGTAACCTTTGATATTGAAATTGTAGAAGGAACTCCTGAAGTTGAAAGAAAAATACTGCTTGAAGAAAAACATTATAATAGGGGAGATGTTTCAGATAACATGATAAGATCAACCCAAAGCCGTGTTAAATATAGCGGTTATGAATTCAAACTATTTAATGCACCAGAAATAATAAGAAAAGGTGATGTTATAATAGAAAGCAGCGAATATGGACATTATGCAGGGGAAGTGCAAATAGCTTTAAGGGATATGAAAAACAGTGGAAAATCTAATGTTGTGGCTCGTATTAAGGAAGAAGAAATATTTATCTTAGATTATATTAAGCCATGGCAAAAATTTAATTTTAATTCAATAAAATAAGATAGTTACTATATTTTCTAAGGCTAGTATATTATTCATCAATTAGAAGGAAGCCCATATTGGGCTTATCCCCTATCTGTGTTAATATAAACTCCAACAGATGATTAATATCTGAGGAGGAAATAAACATATGATTAAATCAAAAATTTTAGCATTATTTTTATCAGGATGTTTAATTACAGGTATAGGAATTGGAAACTACCTAAAAAAATCTGAAAATATAAATATAACAGATGCGTCAAAAAATAAAGATAGCACAGTTGAAAATATAAAAAACAATAATGAAAATTCATCAAAAAAAGATGAAAAAGCAGATGATAATAAAATAAAAAAAGAAGCGGAAAAAGATAATAAAGAAAATATTATTGAAAAAAATAGTTTCAATGAAAATGAAACAAACACGTATGCTTCAGTAAACACAAATGATAAAAATAATGTTTCTACAAATAATAGTAACAATGGGACAAGCAATGAAGCCCCAAAAGAAACTAAAAAAGAGGCACCAATAGTTGTTGAAGAAAATAATACTGAAGCTGTAGAGAGCCAAGTTCCAGCCCCTTCACCTTCAAAGGAAACTAACACTAAGCCAGAAGCTTCAAATAGTTTTATAGCAGAAATTGAACAAGCTATTTTTGCAAGGGTTAATCAAGAAAGAGCAGCAGCAGGGCTTCCAGCTTTAAGTTATAATAATACAATGGAACATTATGCAAGAATAAAGTCACAAGATATGGGTGATAGAGGATACTTTAACCACACTAATCCAGAAGGGCAATTAATCACTGCTCAGATGCAGGCTGATGGAGTATCTTATAGAGCCTGGGGTGAAAATATAGCATATATTTCAGGAATGTCAGGTAACTCTCAATTAGCAACAAAATTTATGGACAACTGGATGAACTCATCAGGCCATAGAGCAAATATCTTATCTAAAAACTTTACAAGCATAGGAGTTGGGGTCTATAAAATAGGCAATACTTACTATGCAACACAAGAGTTTTATAAATAGTTTAGTAAAATTCAGTTAGGAGTTAGGAGTTAGTAGTGTGGAGTGGAATTCAGTTAGTAGTTTGGAGTTTGGAGTTGAATTTTTTATAGAGATTCAAGGAGTTTAAAAAATAGCTGTAATTTCGTAATCAGAATTACGAAATTACAGCTATTTCTATTTATTTACTTGTGCTAACAAAAAGTATTGAAATTTTTAAAATTTCAATGCTTATAAATGGCATAAAATCGTTATTTTTTATTTTTTCGCAAAAACATGATTTAGCGAAATTATATATAAATCATATTAAAAATTCATTATTATTTCTATAATAATTTTTGACTTTGATGATACAATTATAGTTAATAATATTTGTTTTAGATGGGGGTAAATATATGAAATTTATTTTATATTTTGTATGCATTATATTAGTTGTATCATCATTAATTTTTCCGTTTATGCATTCAGAAATTGCAATAGTAATTTCTCCAGTTATTATAGGAGAATTGGGAATTATAGTTGGATTATATAAGTTGATAAAAGTTATTGAAAATAAAAATAAATAATTTTTTAAAATATTTAATCATTTAAATATTAATTATTAATTCTGACATGAAAAAATTAAGAAATATTATTATAGAAAGTATTTTAAAATAGTTTTCTTCTTTTATTTACTTTTATCTCAGAATATAAATTTATTAGCAGAGACTTGTTATAAAGAAAAATAAAGCTTACAATATAAATGGAATAATTACAAAAATATGTAAAGAGGGCGATAGTATAAAAAGCTTTGTAGGAGTATTGTTAATAGGTTTCTTTCTAATATTTTTAACAGGATGTGTTAAAGAAAATAATAGTAATGTTAGTAATCCCAAAAAAGAGATATATGTTTCTAATTATACATTTGAAACAAGAACTTCTGAAGTCCTTGTATTAGATGAAAACTTAAATTTAGTAAAAGCTTTAAAACCAAAAGGAGGCATGTATCTATATAGTGATGATACTGAGGGGTTAATTTATTCATATGGTTCAGATAGAACTATTGCAAAAATTAATGCAAAAAATAAAAAAGTAGAAAATGTAAATTTAAATGAAGGTGTTATAAAAAAAATAGAACTCGTAAATAATTCTACATGGGCAGTAGATGGTGGATATTTTTACGGTGATAATATGTATAAATTTAATATTATTAATTTAAATACTAATGAAAAATATGATTATGATGGATTACCTATGTATTTTTCACATAAGGATAATTATATTTATATTGTAATTTATACCATTGATAAACCATCTGTAGAATTATTAGTTTTTAATACCGATAATGGATTACATGAGAGATATAAAGTAAAAGATATAGATAAGGGAATAAATAGTACAAGCTTTAAAATGTTAGCATTGGGAAATTATATTTTGTTAATTGATGAATTCAATTTTGATTTATATAAAATAAGCTATAATAGTTTAGATATTGTTGAGAAAGTGGGTAATTTAGCAGATTATAATATTCCTATAGCAAGCAAGCAGAATATGCCTATTCAAATGTACGAATTTGATGTACCATTAGATGAAGAAAATTTACTAATAGGAATTAATGATGGTAATGGTGTAAAATTATTAAAAATAAACATTATTGATAATAAAATTGAGGAGCTTCTTAAAGGTGAAGGTAATAATTTTGTTTATGTTTCTAAACCTGCTGTAGATGGAGATTATATTTATATATCTTTTATAAAGGCTGGAGATATATCTACAATATCAAAATATAATTGGAAAACTGGTGAATTAATAAATAAGGCTGATTTAGGCAGCTATTTTAATAAAAAATCTCAAATAGGAAATATAACAATGTATAAAGGGAAGTAAAAATTTAATAAGTATGTATTTAGGATAATTAAATCAAATAAAAAAGGCAATTTCACAATTTTATTGAGAAACTGCCTTTTATTTATTTAATAATTCAACCAAGCTGAATCATTTCCTTAACTCCACACTTTAAACTCCAAACTCCAAACTCCACACTCCACACTCCAAACTTCTAACTCCAAACTCCAAACTCCAAACTGTATCTTACTCCACACTCCAAACTTCTAACTGAATTTCACTCCTAACTGTATCTCACTCCACACTGCTCTTATCCCATATAGTCAAAATCTACGGTAATTATACAGTTATATTGAGGATGTTCTTTTCTTATATCTTTTTTAATATTTTCTACTAAATTATCTATGTCCTTTTTATTTCCTGCTTTTGCACTATTTAATACTATATCAAAAATTAGATTTTTCTTTTCTTTTTCACCAACTATTCTAAAGTCGTGCATTGATTCTATTTGCTCGTATTTTCTTAAAACTGAGGCTATATAATTCCAAGTTTCTTGAATTTCTTCTGTCATAACACAGATAGGGTCCATATGAATTACTAAATGTATATTTAAATCTTTAGAAATTTCCCTTTCTGCAGTATCAATTATATTATGAATTTCCATTATATTAATATCAGAAGGAATTTCAGCATGAACAGAAGCTATTATTCTGCCTGGACCATAGTTGTGAACAATTAAATCATGAACTCCTGTTACATTAGGATATTTTAAAAGTCTTTCATATATTTCGTTTACTAGTTCAGGATCTGGAGCTTCTCCAAGGAGGGGATTTAAGGTTTCTTTAACTAGAGAAAATCCAGCATATAATATGGCTAAAGCTACAAGCATACCGATATAGCCATCAATAGGGAAAGTGGTAAATTTTGCACTTAAAAAAGATATTACAACAGTACTGGAAGTAAAAACATCACCTAAGGCATCAGCAGCAGAAGCCTTTAAAGCTCCCGAATCTATTTTGTTACCAATAAATTTATTAAAGCGAGATAGCCAATATTTAAAGCCTATTGAAATAAGAAGAAGAATAAAAGGTACCATTTCAAACTTAACTTCTGTTGGATTCATAATTCTTTCAAAGGAAGATTTTACGAATTGTATACCAACTAACATTACCAAAAATGCAACTAATAAGGCAGATAAATATTCAATTCTTCCATGACCAAAAGGATGCTCAGCATCAGCTGGCTTGTCTGCCATTTTAAAACCAATTATGGTAATTATTGAAGAGGCAGCATCAGATAAATTATTAAAAGCATCAGCTGATATAGCAATAGAACCAACAAATAGTCCTACAAAAAACTTTATTAAAAATAAAATTATATTTATAACTATCCCTACAATTCCGCCTAATGTTCCATAAGCTTTTCTTACCTTTGAATCCTTTATATCTTCACTATTTTTTATAAAAGACTTAACCAAAAAATTAGAAATCATTTAATCACCTCTATTTAAAAGTATTTTTCCAAATAAAAAATGTTAATATTCCATAAAAAAATTTCCTGAATTTCATCAATAATTATATAAATTTTGGTATTAAATCTATTATAAGAGAAAAAACTATTATTTCAAATAGTAAACTGTGAATATAAAAACTTCGATTATAAATATGTTTGATATATACTTATTTCACATATTTATTTATTTTAGCTAAGTTATATTTACAGTTTTTAATTCATAATTGAATTTTAATAAAAGAGGAACTATTTAATAATTGATTTACATTAAATGTGATATAATAAAAATAATTTAAGTTAAGGAGTGATTATCATGGAAAAGAAATTAGCAACAGACTTAATTGAGTTTTTATATAAAAGTCCAACAGCATATCATTCTGTAAAAGCCATTAAAGAAGTTTTAACTTCAAAGGGATTTATAGAAATAAAAGAAGAAGAAAAGTGGAACTTACAAAAGGAAGGTAAGTATTATGTTACAAAAAATGATTCTGCCCTTATTGCTTTTACAGTAGGAAGGGGAGAAATAGAGGAAGCTGGATTTAAATTAATTGGAGCTCATACAGATTCGCCAGGTTTTAGAATTAAGGCAAAGCCAGAAATGCTATCTGAAAATAAATATATAAAATTAAATACAGAAGTTTATGGTGGACCACTGCTTTATACATGGTTTGATAGGCCATTAGGAATTGCAGGAAAGGTTGCCTTAAAGGGAGAAAGTCCTCTAAAGCCAAGAGTAGAGCTTATTAATATAAATAGACCTATACTTATAATACCTAGTGTGGCAATTCATATGAACAGAAATGTAAATGAAGGATTTGCAGTAAATAAGCAAAAAGATACCTTGCCTTTACTAGGATTAATTAATGAGAAATTTGAAAAAGATAATTACTTAATAAAGATTTTAGCTGAAGAATTAAAGGTGGAAGCAGATGAAATAATAGGCTTTGATTTAGGCTTATATGAAATTGAAAAGGGCTCAATAATGGGAATAAATGAAGAATTTATATCTGCTGGAAGGCTAGATGACCTATGGATGGTTTATGCAGGTATGAAGGCTTTAATTGATAGCGATATAAATGCTTCTACCAATGTTTTAGTTTGCGTTGATAATGAAGAAATAGGAAGCCATACGGCTCAAGGAGCTGATTCAGCTTTACTATTAAACATATTAGAAAGGATAACTATAGCCTTAGGCAAGGATAAGGAAGGTTTATATAGAGCCTTAGCAAATTCTATAATGATCTCAGCAGACCTTGCTCATGCTGTTCATCCAAATGCTGAAGAAAAACATGATCCAACCAATAGACCGGTATTAGGAGAAGGTCCTGTTTTAAAGACAGCAGCTTCAGGAAGCTATAGTACAGACAGTTATAATGCTGCAATTTTTGAAGGCTTATGCAAGGCAGCAGGAGTTCCATATCAAAGCTTCTTTAATAGATCAGATGTTAGAGGAGGAAGCACAATAGGTCCTATGACATCATCAAGATTAACAATCCCAGTTATGGATATGGGTGCTCCATTATTATCAATGCATTCTATCAGGGAATTAGCTTCAGTTAAAGATAATTACTATACAATAAAATTATTTACAGAATTCTACAAAGCATAAAGTCTTATTATGTTGTGCTAATCAAAATTTTGGAAGTAATATCAAAGTAATTTAAATTATTTTGATATTACTTTTTTTATTTAAAATTATGGATTAATTTTTACAAATCTTAAACTTTGTTAATTTAATATTTCGAATATGATAGCCCCTTTGTTAATATAATGGTAAAAAAAGGAGAAATAAATTTAAATAAAAATTAAAAGAAAGGATTAACAAAAATTAAAAATGAGCTTTATTTATAAAATTTTGCCTAAGTTTTACAATCTTATAGACTTTATATATTTTGGAGAAGGAGAAAAGAATCCAAGGAATAAGCTAATATCTATTTTACCAAAAGAAAAAATAAAAGTTTTAGATATGTGTACTGGAACAGCAAAAAATGCAATATTAATTTCTTCCTACAATCCTAATGCTGAAGTTATTGGAATAGACATATCAGAAGAAATGTTAAATATGGCTAATAAAAAAATAAAAAATAGAGAAAACATCAAGTTATTAAGGATGGACGCATCTAGATTAAATTTTAATGATAATAGCTTTGATTTTACTATTATATCCTTAGTTTTACATGAAATGAATGATAAATATATTAATAAAATTATTGGCGAAGCCAAAAGAGTTACTAAAGAAAGTGGACAAATAATTATTGTGGAATGGAGAAAAGAGTTAAGTTTAATAAAAAGAATTTTATTTTACCCAATAAAGAAAATGGAGCCAAAAGGATTTGAAGAAGTAATTGAGCATAAAATAAATGAATTTATAAAAAAGTGGAGTTTAAAAGTAGATAAGATTTTTGAGTGTAATTATACCCAAATAATTTCACTAAGAAAATAAATTTTAAAGGAGATTGAGTTTATGTGTAGAGTAAGCAAAAATAATATTTATCTTAAATTAAAAAAGGATCCTGAAAAATATTTATTAGTTCAAGGATATAGAGGATCTTTTGATGTTGTAGACAGGTCAATAGCTGAAGCATTATGTAATGGTGAGAAGAATCTTGAATATTTAAAAACTTTAAGTGATGAAGATAGAGAAATTCTTACAAAAAGAGGATATTTAACTTCTGCAACTGAAGCTGAAGAAGAAGAAATCATATCAAAGATAAGCGATATTCTTAATAGAGTATCAAAGAATACCTTAACAATAACAATTATGCCTACTTATAATTGTAATTTTAGATGTGAATACTGCTTTGAACAAAATCTTTTAAAAAAGGGAAAAGAATGGCTTTCAGGTAAGATGACAGCTGAAATAGTTGATTCTATATTTATACAGTTAGATAAATATAAGAAAGCTGGTAAAAAGATTTCAAGTGTTTATTTATTTGGTGGAGAACCGCTGTTAAGAAACAATAAAGATATAGTGGAGTATATATGTAAGAAATGTAGGGAAGCAGAAATTCCTATAAGTTGTATAAGCAATGGATATGATTTGGATAAATATATTGATCTATTAAAAGAATATAAATTTGATAAAATTCAAATAACTGTTGATGGAATTGGAAAAGAGCATGACAAGAGAAGGTTTTTAGCAGGAGGTCAAGGTACCTATAATAGGATAATGAATAACATTCAATTAGCCCTTGATAATGGAATTAATATAACTGTAAGAACTAATGTAAATAAGAAAAATACTGATTCTATAGAAGTACTAATCAATGAATATAAAAAACGTGGCTGGGTAGGAATGAAAAACTTTAATTATTATTTTAAAGCTACCTTAAGATGTTATGAAGAAATAGGAACGGCCCTTTCAGATGTAGAATTAATGCATCAATTGGCAGAACAATATGGAGATACCCCTCAAAGATTTCAATTTAATACTATTTACCAAGGTTTGAGTAATAGCATAGGATATATGTTAAAAAATAATAGTATAGCTCCATTAAGATCAGGATATTGTGGAGCTCATACTGGAATGTATACTATTGATCCATATGGAGATATTTATCCATGTTGGGACGTATTAGCTCAAGATGATTGTAAAATAGGAAAAGTAGATTTAGAGAAAAATGAATTTATATTTAATGATAATCATGATAAGTGGAAAAAGAGAACAGTGGATAAAATAGAAGACTGCAAGGAATGCAAGTATAAGCTTTTCTGTGGCGGAGGATGTTCAGCTCAAGCTAAGGTAGTAAGTAATGATATAAATAGAGCTTATTGTGATGATTTTACGAATATATTTGATGAAGTAGTAGTAGAAATAGTAGAGAAGAATTTACAAATATCATAGTATTAATTTTTAAGTTTATTATTATGATTGATAATTAAAATTATTAATCATTTTAATAATAAGATTATTAACATAGAAAGGAGGGGAATTATGGAAAAGGTAAAATCAATCAATACTGAACTTACTGTAGATGAAATGCAAATAGAAGAATTAATAACTGAATTAGTTGAAAGAGATGAATATGCATGTACAGGTGATGCATGTGGAGCAAATGCATGTGGAATAAACTAATTTGAAGGAAGGTAGACAATGAAGATAGAATCTATTAACAAAGAATTATCAATAAGTGCGGTAAATAATGACATAGAAGATATTATTTCAGAGCTTATAGAGAGAGATGAGTTCTCTTGCACTGGAAATACATGTCCTGTTCATAGCTGTAGAATTGTGATGCTAGAATAATATCAATCTTCATTATGATGCATTTTAAGAAGGGTGGATTAAAATGGATAATATTAAGCCTTTAAATCAAGAGATAAATTATGAATTAAGAGATATTGAAGAACTTATTAAAGAGTTAAATGATAGAAATGAGTTTTTATGCACAGGAAATGTTTGCGGGGCCGATGTAACCCTAGTATAAAAATATTTACTCAATGAAAGAAGGTTGGAAGATGATTAAATCAATAAATACAACCATTGATGATGAAAAGATGGATCTTTTTGTTTGTGAACTTGAAGAAAGAGATGAAATGATATGCATTTTAAAGGCTTGTGCTGCTAATGCAGAGTTTTGTCTTGGACAAGCATGTGGAGCAGCTTGTATTGGAATTACAATTTGTGTTGCAGGGGCACACTTAGGATAAATATTAAAAAATATAATAGATCTTTTTCTCGAGGTTTCCTCGAGAAAAAGATTTGATATTTATAAAAGTTAATTTAAATAAGGAGTATTTATGGAGAATACTGTTTTAAGAATCAAAAAAGGCGTTGAAATTTCAGAATTTGATGATGGAGAGAAGACAATATCCTATTTAATCTGTTATAATGAAAGATATTGGAAAGTATCTAAATTAGTTTATATAGTTTTTAAATGTATAGACGGAGTTAAAAGTGTTGAAAGCATAAAAAAATATTTAGAAGATGAATATAATTATAAAATTGATATAGATAAGCTCATAGAAGTAATAGACATTGCATTTAGGAAAACAGGTTTATTAGAAGGTACTGAAGCTGTTAATGAAAGAAAAAGAAATAAAATGCTTTGGGGTAGAATATCAATATTTAAACCTAGTTTTATTAGTAAGTTTAGATTTTTATCAAAATTATTTAATAAGAATATTTTGCTAAGATTTGGTATTATAATATTGATATGGATGCTATATATCCTTAGTAACTATTCAAACAATAAGGTAATTAATGAAGTATTAGCCTTAAATTTTAAAGAGTTAATTTTATGTTACAGCTTTATATTTTTAGCTGGAATAATACATGAATTTGGACATTCTTTGTCAGCTATGTACTTTGACAGTAAACCAGGGAATATAGGTATTGGTGTATATATAATAATGCCAGTTATGTTCTCTGATGTAACTGATATTTGGAGATTAGAAAGAAAAAAAAGAGCCTTAGTAGATTTAGGGGGAATTTATTTACAGGGAGTTTTTTTATTTTTTTTCTATATAATTAACAATATTTTCTTAAAAAGTAATTTATTAAATGTTGCTATTTTAGTTTCAGCCTTTCAAATAGTAAGTAATTTAAATCCTTTTATTAAATTAGATGGATATTGGTTATTAGTTGATTATTTAGGAGTTGTAAATATAGGCCAAACTGTTTATGAGCTTTATAAAGCTGTTTTACTAAAATTAATTAAGAGAAAAAAAGAAATTAATATATTAACAAAAGAAAAAAGAAGAGTTATTTATATATATTCTATTTTTACTATTGGATTTTATGTGTATTTCATTAGGATGATTTTAGATTCAATTATTTTAGCTATAAAGAATGTTTATACAGATATTTTATATCTTTTAAATAATGGACTAAATAATACTAAACTTATTGATATTTTTAACTATTTCAGTAATAGAATAACTTCTTTTATAGTATTAATTTTTACTGCTAGAATTCTAATTTCAGTATTTAGAATATTAGGAAAAGTAGTAATTAAGTTAAAGGCTTTTTATATTAATAAAAGAAACTTTAATAAGTATAAAGAGTGAGTGGGTGAGTAAATGATGAAATTAATTAATACATACAAAAGCATAGACAGAAGGGTCATATATGATTGCCGTGTTAAGTCCTTAATGGAGCTTATGAGACATTATGGTCTTAATATTAATGAGTATGAAATACTATTAATTTCTAGAGCTATTTTATTTAGCTACGACAAAATATCTATTCCTAATATAATAAATAAAAAAATTCCTTATGCAGCAGTATCTACAAATGATATAGTGGAGAACCTTTTTGATGAATTAGGTATCAATTACAAGAAAGTTAAAATAGGAGCTTCTAGTGAAGACTGGAAGACCCTAAAACAATTAATAGATAATGATATTCCGATATTATTTAAAATAGATAGTAGATTTTTAAATGATAACTTTGATGAAAATAAGAAGCAGACCCTTAATTTATATTATTTATCAACATTGCTACTGGTTGGATATGATGAAGAAAAAGAAGTGGTTTATATTGTGCTGACTAATACAAACGAAATAGACAGAGTGACTGAATTATCCATAGACAATTTTAATAAATATAGAAATACTCAATGTATGCCCTTTAAAGCAGACTACACCTGTTACTATGTTGAAGATGATAAAGAAATAAGGAATATAAAAAGAGATAAAATAAATGAATTACTAAAAAAAGGTCTCTTTGAAATATCAAAATTAATGCTGGATGATACTGTAGAATATAATGTAAAAATTGGAGCCTTTGATGGAACTAAGTTATTAAGGGGTATCACTGCTATGAAAGAACTAAAGAAAGACTTAGAAGATATGTTACTAAAAATTGATCAAATAGATAAGAAAACCATAAAATTTATAATATTGTTTATTAGAAATAACCTTATGTTTGGAAGCCATAGTGCTTTTAGAGGTGAATTTGCTAGTTGTTTAGAGCACCTCTCAAATTTAATAAATGATAAGTATTTTTTCAATATAAGCTTAGAGTTTAAGGAAATAGCAAAGCTTTGGGGAAAGTTATTTGTGGGACTTACCTCTATTGCAAATGAAAAAAATGACTTTAATGATAAGCTGACAATAGTGATTGATACTTTAGATAAAATAATTCTAAAAGAAGAGCAGCAATTTAAGCTAATAAATAACTATTTTAATAAATAAGTCTTTTGACTTGAAAGGAGAAAGTAAATGAGTAAGAAAAGGATAATATTATTTATAATACTAATAGTTGGAATACTATATTTTATTATAACCGGAATATTTTCAGATTTTGATACTAAAATTGGATATGTTGAAAATAATTTTGGGAACACAATGGAAGCTTCCTTTAAGCACTTTGATGGGAAGAAAGATAAAAAAATAAAATTCAATGAAGGAGAAGTAGTTAATTTTGAATATTCTCTTCAAGCAAAAGATGGAAGTTTAGAATTTCAAATTAAAGATGAAGATGGGAAAATAGTTGAAAGCAGAAAAAGTAACGATGAAGGAAATATAGAGCTAAAAGTTGATAAAACTCAAAAATACAAAATCATTATCTTAGCTGAAAAAGCACAAGGAAGTTACAGTATAGAATGGGATAAAAACTAGTAAATTTTCAGGAAGGGAAAAGTAATCAATGAATATAATACTAAGACACATATCAAGAAATATATTAGAAAATAAATTTCGAAGTTTATTAATTATTTTTTCATTAATAATTTCTACCATAGTAATATATTTAAATTTTAATATTAAAGATGATTTAGTTTTACAGTATAAAGCAGTAATGGAAGGATCCTATAAAGAATATGATATTTTTATTACTAAGAATAATGTAAATAATCAAACTGATGCAATATATGATATGGATACTCTTGATCTTTCTGGTATGGGGGTTAAGGAATACTTTGGAGTTTCAAGAGTTCTAGGCCTTTACTCTTATAACAATTCCTTGATTAATGTTTATATGTATGGTACAGATATTGATTTATTAGAAAAAGAAAACTTAATTTCTATAGATCAAAATACTAATGAATATAAAGAAAAAGGTAATATAGTAATTAGTAAAAATGTGGCTGAATATTATAATCTAGATTTAAATGACAAGATTAAAATAAAAACAAATGATGAGGATATGGAATTAACTATTGCTGCAATAGCAGATATAAAGGGAATGTATTTACAAGAGAGCGGAAGGATAATGGCTTTTACCTCAAGAGAAACATTAGGGGAAATATATGATAGACCAAGTTCAACATATGGTACTTATATAAAATTAGAAGACTATCAAGAAAGTAAAGATTTTATAGAAAAATTTAATCAAAAAAACGAAGGGTTTTTGGCTGTAAATTTACATGATGAAACAGCCATAAAAAATGAAGTTAATACTATAAGCCAAATGCTTATCTTTGCATTAGCAGCAGTAATAATATTGGTATTTTATATAAATAGAAGCATGTTAAGATTAGTTTTGGCTAAAAGAGTTTCTATTTTTGGAACAATTCGAAGTATTGGAGCAACAAAAAATTTTGTTAATAGGCTTTTCTTATATGAAAATATCATCTATGGAATTCTTGGCGGAGGTATAGGAACTTTAATAGGAATTTTAATTAGACAGCCTGTTGCGAGAATGTTTAACTCCTATGGTTCTGAAAACATGATAAATAATACAGTTAATTTTAAATATATAATTTATTCATTATTTTTTACTGTATTACTTCAAATTACTATTTCTTATTTTGAAATAATAAAAATAAATAAAAATAATATCAAGGAATTGATATTTAATAAAATAAGCACAGCTTTTCATGAGAAAAAACTAGTTCCTATATTAGGTGGGGGGTTATTATTACTATCATTTTTATTATATAAATTAAATACTAATTATAATCTATTATTAGGAATAATTTCATTTTTGCTTGCAATAGCAGGTTCTATAGGAATTATACCTACAGTGTCTAAAATCATATCTCAATTTTTAGTAAAGATAAATAATAAATTATCAATTTCTACTGCTGAATTAGCAGGAAAAAATACCAAAAACAGTAAATCAGCCAATATAAGTATAAAATTAATAACAATAGTTTTATCTATTATGATGATAATAGCTATAATAGGATTTTCAATAAGTTCAGTATTTAAAGATGTAAAAGAAACCTTTAATGGGGATATTCAATTGACAAATATTGCATACAATAAAGAATATTATGAAGGTTTAAAAGAGATAAAGGGTGTAGAAACTTTAGATTTTATATATTATAAATTTTTTGATCTAAAACTAAACAATAAAGAGAATAATTTAGCTATTTTAGGCTTCAACGAAGCTAAAAATGGTATAAAAGATATAAGTGGAAAGCTTGGTAGTATTTCAGAATCAGAAATTCTTGTGGATGAATACTATGCTTTAAGAAATGAAATAGAAATAGGCAGCATAATTTCTTTAGAAAGTGAAGAATTTGATAAATTAGAATTTAAAGTAGCAGGTTTTATTGATTCAAGTTCTTTTATTTCATCAAGAAATGTAGTGGTTATTTCAGAAGAAAAATATATAAAAGAAATAACTGATGTGCCAATAGCAATTGAAATTGAAAGCAATATAGATGTTAAGGATCTTAAGCATAATCTTATAAATAAACTAATAGGAACAGGGATAAAGATTCAAACAATAGAAGAATTTTTAAACAGTAATAAGGAAGATATAGATACATTATTATCATTAGTGATTTTGATTATTGGAATGGCAGCCTTTATAGGTATATTAGGGGTGATTAGTAATCAATTAATTAGCTTTTATCAAAGAAAAAAAGAGTTTGCAATATACTATTCTGTAGCAATGAGTAAAAAACAAATAGCAAAAGTATTTTTTTATGAAATAGCATATACCTTTTTTATTGCCTGCATAATTGGGGGAGGACTTGGTGTATGGCTTTCAAAAATACTTGAGCAAATACTATTTAGTATAGGTGAATATATTAATGTAAAAATATCTTTTATGGAAGTGTCAGCTATAATTTTAGGAATGTTTTCTCTTTTACTATTATCTAATTTATTCATGATAAGAAATATTCTTAAGTTAAATGTGGTTGAAGAAATAAAATGTGAATAATTATATGAAATTTGGGAGTGTTATATGGAAAATTTAAAAAAAAGTACAATTAAAGAGTATTTGTATAATGCAGCTCCAAAATACAATAAAGATCCAATAATAAAGATTAATTTAAATAATACTATAATAAGCAAAACTTATGATGCCTTCATTAATGATGTTGAATTGTTTGGTTCTAAAATATTTTGTAACAAAAAACATATTGCCCTAATAGGTCCAGTTAGTTATGAATGGTTAGTTGTATTTTTTGGAGGAATGAATAGTGGAAATGTAATTGTGCCAATTGATTTTAATTTAAGCAGTGAGATTATAGAAGAATTATTAATAAAAGCAGATATTAATATGATATTTTATGATAAGCAATTTAAATCTAAAATTGAAAAATTAAAAGAAAAAAACAGATATTCAATTTATGAGTTAAATAATTTAAATGATTTTATAAAAGGGATAAATAAGAAGTCCTTAACTTCTTTTGAACCTGAAGAAGATGATACTGCTATTATAGCCTTTACTTCTGGTACAACTGGCTTCAATAAAGCAGTAATGTTAACTCATAAAAATTTAGTTCATAATGCAATTTGTTCAGTTTTATTGATAGGAAAAGATAAATTTCAACCAGGTGATATTACAGTATGCATTTTACCTCTATACCATATGCTAGGAATAACAACTACTGTTTTAGTTCCATTATTATATGGAGTAACAATAGGCCTCCCAAATAACAGCATAGATTTCATTAGTAATTTAAAAATATTTAAACCTGCCTATATAGTTGGTGTTCCAATGATAGCAGAAGGAATTTTAAAGTACCTAAAGGCAATATCAAAAAAATATAATTATGAAATAGCAGAGGAAAAAATTATAAGGAATATACTTGGGGAAAATCTTAAACTATTTATTAGTGGAGGGGCACATATTGAAGAGAGGATAATAATTGAATATGAAAAATTAGGAATTACCTTATTAAATGGTTATGGTATAACAGAATGTTCTCCTGTAGTTTCATGTAATAATATTGAGAAGAGGAAGAAGGATTCTGTAGGTGTAATTGCTCCAAAGCCTTTTTGTGAAGCAAAAATTCATAAGGGTGAGATTTATATAAGGGGAAGTATAGTTTGCAAGGGATACTATAAAGATGAGGAAAGCAATAATATCAATTTTGATGGTGAATGGTTTAAAACTGGAGACCTAGGATATATTGATAATGAAGGTTTTCTTTATATTACAGGGCGTAAAAAAAATATTATCATATTAAAAGATGGAAACAATATTTCACCTGAGCAAATTGAGAAAATGATTAATGAACATTATATTGTATCAAATTCTCTTATTAAGGCTGAAAAGCTAAAAAATATCGAGCTAATCAAGGCTTATATTTATCCTGATTATAATTATGCTGAGGAAAAGGGAATAAAAGATATAAAGATGGAATTAAGCAAAATAATTAACGAAATAAATTCTAAGTTACCTAATTATATGAAAGTACGGGAAATTGAAATACTAGAAGAAAATTTTGAATTAACTGGGATAGGCAAAATTAAAAGATATATGTATTTATAAAGTCAAAGGTGAATTTATTTATAAAAGAATGGGGGGAAGGAAGTGGAGACAACCTTTGAACAAGTAAAAAAGGTAATATCAAATTACACAGACTTTTCAGAAGATGAAATAAAAGAGGAATCAAGATTAACAAGTGATTTGGGATTAACTTCATTTGATTTAGTTTGTTTATCAATTTCAGTAGAGGATAACTTTGGAATAAAGTTAGAAAGCAAAGATTTTGTAGCTATCAATACTATTAAAGATTTATGTAATGCTATAAATCGTTATAAGGGGGAAGCGGTATGATAAAGTATATATCAGTTAATGAAGAAATCTCAAATGCAATGACAAAATGTAATAATATAAAAACAGCTGAAAGACTTGTACGCTTTTTTCAAAAGCAGGATGAGAAATATACTTATGATACTGATAAAAGTAAATACTATATAAATAGCTTTTTCCCTACTTTTCCTAGCAAGGCTTGGGAAAGAATGGTTAATGGAATATCAGAAATATCAAATTATAATAAGAGAGTCCCTTTGCAAGCAGATATAGTAGTGACAGGAAGATGTCATTGCAAGTGCTGGCATTGCTTTAGAGCAAAACATAATAAAAATGATTTAACTTTAGATAAGATAAAAGAAGTAATGGAAAGTCTTAATAATTTAGGCACATCGGTTGTTGGAATTACTGGAGGAGAGCCGATGTTAAGGGAAGATATATTAGAAATAATAAAAGCTATTCCTAATGAAATGGAAGGACATCTTTATACTACAGGTTATGGCATAACTGAAGAATTTGCAAAAAACTTAAAAAATTCAAATATAACAAGATGTATTATAAGCTTAGATCATTATGATGAAGAAATAGTATGCAATTCAAGAAACAATGAAAATGCTTATAGTGATGCAACTAATGCCGTAAAATTATTAGCAAAAAATAATATTTATACAGCGGTTACAGTGTGTATTAATGAGAATTTATCTGATCCAGATAAATTAGAAAAATATTTTGATTTTGTAAAGGACTTGGGAGCAAGTGAAATAAGAATTGTAATGCAAATACCACAAGGTAAGTTGGAAAATAAAAATGTTGGAAGAATATATGCTCAAAATATTGATATGGTAAAAAGCTTTAAAAGAAAATATAACAAAAAAGAAAACTTTCCAACAATAGTAAACTTCTGTGAAATTGAAAGTTCCAATTATTTTGGCTGCAATGCAGGAGCAAATTATATAGCAATTAATAATGATGGATATGTTACTCCTTGTGTAGCTGTTCCATTAAGTTTTGGAAGTGTTTATGAAAATAAATTAGAAAATATATATAACAAGATGGGAAAATATTTCTTAGAGTCAAGTAAAGTTTGTTATGGAATATCATCTAGTAGGATAATAGCTTCAGAAAAGATAGATACAAGTTCAAGTCCATTATCTTTAAATACATCTAAGAATATTGCAAAAAAATGTGCTATGGCTACGGGAAAGGGAGAATTATTCCATTATTGCAAAACAGTATAAAACTAAATTGATAAACTTATAGTAAGGGGGATAAATGACTAAAGAAGTCAATTAAAGAATATGAAAGAAATAATAAAAGTTAAAGATTTATCTAGATATTATGGAAGTAAAGAAAATAAAAATGTAGCATTAAATGATATAAATTTTTCAATTGAAGAAGGAGAATTTGTTTCTATAATGGGACCCTCCGGCTGTGGAAAAAGTACCTTGTTATATTCTATAGCAGGGCTTGACAAGCCAAATAAAGGAAGCGTGATCATTGATGATACTGATATTTATAATTTAAATGATAAAAACTTAAGTGAATTTAGGAGATCAATGATTGGCTTTATATTTCAATTTTATAATTTAGTTCCTAACTTAACAGTTGAAGAAAATATATTATTGCCAATTGTTATGGCAGGAAAAAAAGTAAGTTCTTATAAAGATGAATTAGAAGATATTTTAAATTTAGTTGGATTATCTGAAAAAAGAAATCATAGGCCGGAAGAACTTTCTGGAGGTCAGCAGCAAAGGGTAAGTATTGCAAGAGCAGTTATTTCATCACCTAAGATTATATTAGCAGATGAAGCTACTGGAAATTTAGATAGTAAATCAGGAAAAACAATTTTAGAGTTGTTTAAAAAAATAAATAAAGAAAAAGGAATTACTATTCTACAAGTAACACATTCTGAAGAATGTGCAAAATATGGAGAAAGAATAATTCGTTTATTTGATGGAAAAATAATAAAGGATTCTCAAAAGATATTTTAATATGCTTTTTATAAAGAAGAAGGTTGTTTACAATCTTCTTTTTTGTTTTAAAACTCATTATTTATTTCAGAGGATAAGCATTAATATAAATATTATGTGAAATAAATAAAAATATTTTTTAAAAAGTATTGAAATTTTATTTCAAAGGTGTTAATATGATAGTGTGATGAAAACGTAGTCACAATTACTTAGTTTGGAGGGATTATATGAAGAAAATAGACTTAGATAAATTAACCACGGAAAGTAGAAATCCTAATACATTTGATATAGATAAGCTTTCAACTCTTGAAATGGTTAGAAAAATAAATAATGAAGATAAAAAAGTAGCAGAAGCAGTAGAAAAAGAACTACCAAACATAGCTGAAGCAATAGATAGAATTTCAGAAAGAATGAGCAAAGGTGGAAGATTAATATATATCGGAGCTGGAACCTCAGGAAGACTTGGAATACTAGACGCTTCAGAATGTCCTCCAACTTATGGCGTATCAGAAGAGTTAGTTCAAGGAATAATAGCTGGTGGGAAGGAGGCAATATTTAGAGCTAAGGAAGGTGCAGAAGATTCTAAGGAACTAGCAGTTGAAGATTTAAAATCAAGAAACTTAAATGAAAATGATACTGTTGTTGGATTAGCTGCTTCAGGAAGAACACCTTATGTAATAGGCGGACTTAACTATGCAAATGAAATAGGAGCTTTAACTATTTCAGTAAGCTGCAATAAGGATTCAGAGATTTCAAAATATGCAAAAATTGAAATAGCACCAGTAGTTGGACCGGAAGTTGTTACAGGTTCTACAAGACTTAAAGCTGGTACAGCCCAAAAGCTTGTTTTAAATATGCTTTCAACAGGAGTAATGATAAAACAAGGTAAGGTATACGGAAATCTAATGGTTGATGTAAAGGCCAGCAATGAAAAGTTAGTAGAAAGAGCAAAAAGAATAGTTTGTGAAGCAACAGGCGCTGAAAGAGAAGAAGCGGAAAGGGTATTAGAGGAAACAAACTATGATGTTAAACTTTCCATTTTAATGATTATATCAGGAGAAGGAAAGGATAGGGCAAAAGAAGTCCTAGACATAAATAATGGCTATATAGCAAAAGCTTTATCATATATACAAAATAATAAATAATGGAATCATATTAAGGGAGGGTTAATTATGACAAATGCAGAAATTGCAAAGAACTTAGTTAAGTTAGTTGGAGGTAAAGATAATATCAAATCTGTAGAAAACTGCATGACACGCTGTAGATTTGAACTTATCGATGAATCTCTAGCTGACATTGAAAAAATTAAAAAGTCAGAAGGAGCATTAGGGGTTGTAAATGAAGATGGTCAATTACAAGTAGTTTATGGTCCAGGAAAAGTTACAAAAGTAACTTCAGAAGTTAAAAAAATAGTTGGAGACAAAGTATTAATAGGTGAAGAAGCGGTTAAAGCTACTAAAGCAAAATTAAAAGAAAAAAATGATACACCTTTTAAAAGAGGACTAAAGAAATTAGGTAGCGTATTTATTCCATTAATACCTTTATTCATAGCATGCGGACTTATATTAGCAATTAATAATATTTGTAATGTTCAATTTGGCGATGCTTATAAAACAACAAATGCAGCTAAAATAATAGGCCTTATAGGTAATGGCGTTTTCGGTATTTTACCAATATTAGTTGGTGTAAATGCAGCTAAGGTATTTGGTTCAGATATGCCAATGATGGGGGGAGTAATTGGATCAATATTAAATGCAGCAACATTAGCAGATATTACTCTTTTTGGTAAACCTTTAACTGCAGGTCGTGGTGGTATTATTTCAGTTATTCTAGTTGTTATTTTATCAGTATATGTAGAAAAAGGACTTAGAAAAGTTGTTCCAGAAGTTTTAGATCTTTTTGTAACTCCAATAGTTACATTAACAGTTTCATTATTAGCAGCTTTTGCTGTATTACAACCAATAGGTGGAGCAATTTCAGACTCAATTGGAGCTTTAGTAGCTAACACTGTAGCTTCAGGAAATATAGTAGTTTCAGTATTCTCAGGAATTATTTCAGGTGCTTTATTCTTACCTTTAGTTATGACAGGAATGCACCAAGCATTAACACCAATTCATACAGACTTAATTGCTAATTATGGATATACACTATTATTACCTGTATTAGCAACAGCAGGTATGGCACAAGTTGGAGCAACTTTTGCAGTACTAAAGAAAACTAAAAATGAAAGATTAAAGAAAACAGCTAAAAACGGTCTTATCCCAGGAATTTTAGGAATTGGTGAACCTTTAATATATGGTATTACATTACCACTTGGAAAACCATTCTTAGGAGCTTGTTTAGGAGCTGGAGTTGGTGGAGCTGTAATGGCATTATTCAAAGTTGGTTCAGTAGCTCTAGGAGTTTCAGGATTACCACTTGCATTATTAATAGCAGATGGAAAAATGGTTCAATTCCTAATTGGTGTTTTAGCATCATATGTAGCAGGATACTTCTTTACATCAATATTAGGATTTGAAGATCCAGTAGAATAATAATTGACAATTGATAATGAACAACGGACAATTTAGGAAATAATTCAGCTAACTGAATTATGAAAGAATTATTAAAATTAAAAAGAAGATTTTCGCAGAATATTCTGCGAAATATCTTCTTTTTCTTGTAATGGGGACTGACCCCATTACAAAAATTAACAAAAACCACTGTGCACTAGCAACGAAGGAGGTATTAGAGTGTCATTTGGAATTTCAGTATATTTTGGATTAGACAATACTAAAGAAGAAAATATTAAATTATTAAAGGAAGCTAAAGAACTTGGTTTTACAAGAATATTTACATCCCTTCATATACCAGAAGCAAATTATGATGTATTAAAAGTAGAGGTTAAAGAATTTTTAGAACTGGCAAAAGATTATGATATGGATATCATTAGTGATATATCACCAAATACCTTTAAGTTTTTAAACTTAGAAAATATGGATTTAAAAGGACTTAAAAATTTAGGGGTTAAAACAATAAGAATAGATTTTGGCTATAGTGAAGAAGAGATAGCTTTAATGACTAAAAATGAATATGGCTTAAAGGTTCAGTTAAATGCATCAACAATTACAGAAAAGTTTTTTAAAGAATTAGATAAATATTCACCTGATTATAGTAATATGGATGCCCTTCATAATTTTTATCCAAGGGTAGGTACAGGAATTTCAGAAGAATGTATGATAGAAAAAAATAAAATACTTTTAGATAGAGGAATTGTTCCATGTGCCTTTGTTCAATCTAATAATAGAAAAAGAAGCCCTTTAAAAGATGGACTTCCAACTCTAGAAGATCATAGGGGATTAGATGTAGCGGAAGCAGCTAATCATTTAATTGCCTTAGAAAATGAATCTATATTTATAGGTGATTCACTCCCTAGTTATGAAGAAATGAAAGCTTTATCAGAATTAAAATCAGGAGCAATAAAACTTGATATAGATATTATTGATAAAAATTATGCTATAATAAGTTTATTAAATAATGTTTTCACAAGCAGAACTGATGAAGCAAGAGATGCTATTAGAGCAAGTGAAAGCAGATTAAAATTAAATGGAAATCTTATTGAACCATTTAATACAGTGGCTAAAGATTTTGGTGATATTACTATAGACAATAAACATTATGGAAGATACATGGGTGAGCTTCAAATAATTAAAAGAAAACAAAAAGCTGATGAAAGAACCAATGTAGTTGGAAGATTATTGGAGAAAGATCTCTATTTATTAAAGTATATTACTGCTGGAAAGGCTTTTTACTTTAATATTAAAAAGCTAAATAAATAGTTAAATAAAATTATTTATAAATAGATCAATAGGGATGTGAAATAGTGAACATATTAAATTACATTAAGCAAAATTATGAAAGCTTTACAGACAGAGAAAAATTAATTGCAGATTATCTTTTAACAAATAAAAAAAGCATATTAGGAATGTCTGCAAAAGAAATAGGAAATGTAACAAATACTTCAGCTCCTACTGTAGTTAGATTTTCTAAAAAAATAGGCTTTAATACTTTAAATGAAATGAAGCTTCAATTATCAATTGATTTAAATGCTGAAGATGAGGCTTCAGATTTTGAGTATTTGGCTGGAGATTTATCTGTCAAAAATATTATGTATGGCATTAAGAATTCCATTGATGCAATAATGAACCAAACAATAAGCGTACTAAAGGAAGAAGAATTAGAAAAAGCAATTAATACCTTAAATAAGGCAAAAAAAATCTACATATTTAGTGTAGGGAGCTCAGCTTTAGTAGGAAAAGACTTTTACTATAAGTTGAGCAGAATAAATAAGGTATGCATTTCTCATGAAGATACCCATCTTCAAATAACATCTTCAGCTCTTTTAGAAAAAGGAGATGTTGTAATAGCTATATCCTATTCAGGTCATACTAAGGAAGTTAATATCTGTGTAGAAAATGCTAAAAGACAAGGTGTGCCTGTTATAGCAATTACTAAAGCTAGTATAAATAATCCATTAGCAGAAATAGCAGATATAGTTTTAAAAGTACCTTTTGTTGAAAAGTCTTTAAGAGAAGGTGCAATGAGTTCTAGAATTTCACAACTAGCAGTTATAGATATGCTGTTCATAGGAATGGCAAGAAATAACTTAAGAAAGGTTGAAGAACAACTTCGCCTAACAAGAAAGGCTGTAGAAGAATTAAAAGAAGTTGATAATTAGGGAAAAGTGCTGTGCACTTTTCCCTAATTTATAATGAATAATTTACAATGTTAATGTAGAAACTACATATCTAGAAAAGTGATGCATACTTTTCAATGGACAATGTCGAATTATTTCTAAAATTGCGAAAAGGAATATTTTAATTTTGTCTATTTACAGAAGTCAAAATTAATTGTCAACTATTAAATTTGTATTTTTTATTTTTTATGAAATGCTGTGAAAGGGCTTATAATGCGATTTCTCAAACTTTAATTTTGTCCTCAGAATTAAATGCCACAATTAATTACGTTTAAATTGAAAACGATATAATTATAAAATATAATTTAATTGTAAGAAATAATAAATCATTAAATAATGATTACAAGATATATTTTCCAAAGGATTAAAGAATAGCGCTACCTTTGAAAACGGTATATCTGGTAAAATAAATATTAGGGGGAAATAAGAATGAGTACAAAAGCAAGAGTACAAAAATTAGGTAACTTTTTATCAAGTATGGTGCTTCCAAACATAGCTGCTTTTATTGCATGGGGAATTATTACTGCTTTATTTATACCAACAGGTTGGACACCAAATGAATCTTTAGCAACTTTAGTTGGCCCAATGTTATCATATCTATTACCAATATTAATCGGTTTCCAAGGTGGTAAACTTGTATATGGAGATAGAGGAGGAGTAGTTGGAGCTATCGCTACTGCCGGTGTTGTTATAGGAGCATCAATCCCAATGTTCATTGGAGCAATGGCAATGGGACCATTAGGTGGATGGTTAATTAAGAAATTCGATGAAATCGTAGATGGAAAAATTCCTACAGGCTTTGAAATGTTAGTTAACAACTTCTCAGCAGGTATTTTAGGTGGAATATTAGCAATTTTCTCTTTCAAAGTAATTGAACCACTTGTTAGTGCATTCTCAAATACATTAAGCAACATAGCTACTACTATTACTGACATGGGAATATTACCAGTTATATCACTTGCTATTGAACCAGGTAAGATATTATTCTTAAATAATGCTATTAACCACGGTATATTAACTCCACTTGGATTAGAGCAAGCAGAAACATTAGGAAAATCTGTATTCTTCTTACTAGAAGCTAACCCAGGTCCAGGATTAGGAATACTTTTAGCATATTGCTTATTCGGTAAAGGTAATGCAAAACAATCTGCACCAGGAGCTGTTATCATTCATGCTTTAGGTGGTATCCATGAAATCTACTTCCCATACATCTTAATGAAGCCAGCTTTATTAATAGCTGTAATTGCAGCAGGTATGGCAGGTAACTTAACATTCTTATTACTTGATGCAGGTCTAGTAGCTGCAGCTTCACCAGGAAGTATCATTGCAGTATTAGGTATGACACCAAGAGGAAGCCACTTAGGAGTTATCGCTGGTATGGCAGTAGCAACTGCAGTATCATTCTTAATAGCATCTGTAATTCTTAAGGGAAGCAAGGGTGAAGAAAACTTAGAAGACGCTCAAAGCAAAGTTAAAGGCATGAAAGCTGAAAGCAAAGGAAACATAGCTCCAAAAGCTACTGTTGAAAAGATAGATGCAAGTGACATTAACTTAATAGTATTCGCTTGTGATGCAGGTATGGGATCTTCTGCAATGGGAGAATCAATACTTAAAAAGAAAATTAAAGAAGCTGGACTTTCAATACCAGTAAAACACAGCCCAGTAAGTTCAATTCCAAAAGATGCTGACGTAGTATTTACACAAGAAAACTTAGTAGCTAGAGCTAAGGATTCAGCACCGCATGCTAGAATAATTACAGTTAAGAACTTCCTTGATAACGCAAGTTATGATAGTTTTATAAATGAACTTAAGGAAGGTTCAGGGGCAAGAAACTAATAAACAAGAAGCTAATTAAATTTAAATTAAATATAAATGAAGCTAGGTGATTATATGAATAAATTAACTCCTAGGCAGCAATTTATATTAAATTCATTATTAAACGAAGGTTCTTTAGAAATAAAGAACCTTCAAAATGAGTTTAGTATTGGGGATAAAACAATATATAGAGAAGTTACTGCAATTAATAGCTATTTAAATAAACATAAAGTAAATGTTTATAATTTTAACAACTCAAATTTGGTTATTTCAGGTAAAAAGGATGATATTAATAAACTGAAAAAATCAATTGAGAAAATTCCTATACAATGGGTGTTAAATAAGCATCAAAGGCAGTTAATGATTCTAACGGAATTGTTATTATCTAAAGAGCCTATTAAAGCTGCATATTTTAAAAATAAATATAATGTTGCTATGGCAAGTATCAGCTTTGATATAGATGCTATAGAGGAATGGCTATTAAATAAAAGTTTATATTTAGTAAAGAAAAAAAGCTATGGTATAGAAATAGAAGGACCTCAATGGAATAAAAGAAATGCTCTAAGTGAATTATTTTTTAGTATAAAGCCTTTAGAGAATTTACTTAACTATTTCTATGATGAAAAGCCTGAACCAGTAATAGATTTTATGTTTAAAGTAGCTTTTGGACAAAAAGTGACAGAGCTATTAAAAGAAATCTTTAAAACCACTCAAATTGATGGATTAAAGAATAGTGATATTAAATATTTTGAGTTTTTTATACAGGTTTTAATTTCTATTAAAAATACTGAAAATGAAAGAACTATTAGTTTGCCAAATAATATTGTTGAAGAAATAATAAATTCAAATGAATTTAGTAAATTAGATGAATTATGTGAAAAATTAAGATTAAAAAATATAATTCTTCCTAGGGAAGAAATTGCATATTTAAATCTTTATATAAGCAATTATCAAGATAATAAAGATAAAAAGATAGATATTTCAGGCATGAATATAAGTTCTGTTGTAACAGAATTTATTGAAGAGATATCTAAAAAAATAAATATAGATTTAACTTCAGATATTCAATTAAGGAATAGTTTATATCAACATTTTAATGAAAGTGTAAATGTCCTTAATATTGGCTTGAAAATAATAAATCCTCTATTAGAAGAAATAAAAGAACACAACGAGCATTTATTTGAAGCAGTAAGTAACGTATGTAAATTGATATTTTCAAGATATAACATTAATATACCGCCTGATGAAATAGGGTATATAACGCTACATATAGATGTAGCTATAAAAAGATATAAGCTAGAATCTGAGAAAATAAGAGTTTTCGTTATATGTCCAACAGGAATGAGTACAGCTAAAATCTTATCAAGTAGAATAAGTTCAACATTTTCAGATTTAAATATTGTTAAAGTTGGATCAGTATATGATTGGAGACAAATTGAAGAGGATAATGGTTATGACCTAATAATATCAACATTTAATATAGGAAATAATACAAGAGATAATATCATAATTGTATCTCCATTCTTGAATATTGACGACATAGGCAGAATTAATGAATTTATTTATAAATATAAAAAGAAATCAATAAGTATGTCAAAAGCTAAAGAAGAAGAGAAATTAGAGATAGATGTGATAGAAAAAAATGAAGTAGCAGAAATGCTTATAAATAATTTTAGGCTAAAAAATCTTGAAGTTGATTCCTATGAGGAACTTATATTAAGTATAACTGAAGACATTGAAAGTATTGGTATTACAGAAAACAAAGAAGAAATAGCCAAATTAATAATTGAAAGAGAGCATAAAGGGAATGTTGTTATTCCTGGAAGCAAGGTAGCTTTATTTCATACAAGAAGTGATGAGATAAAACATGCTTTTATTGGTGCTTATAGAATAAATAAGCCTATAAAGATGTCAAGCATTGGTTTTTCCTATGAAAATGTAGATACTTTTTTTGTAATGCTAGCCAGAATTTCAGATGAAAATGAGGCTTTAAAATTATTAGGGAAAATAAGCGTAGCTCTTATTGAAAATAAAGATTTTACAAAAAAATTAGAGGCCTCAGATATTGAAGCTAATCGAGAAATTATTAGAAGAATTATATATACCAGGGAGGATTAATTATGAATAATAAAATCTTAAATTTAGATAATATAGTATTAAATTTAAAATCAGAGGACAAAGAAAAAGTTATAGAAAGAGCAGGACAATTATTAGCAGATAGAGGCTATGTAAGTCCTGATTATATCAATGGAATGAAAGCTAGAGAAGAAGTAGTTTCTACATATCTAGGAAACAATGTAGCTATACCTCATGCTATTAATGAATATAAAAAGAATATTAAAGAAACTGGAATAGTAATTCTACAATATCCAGATGGAGTAGATTACGGCGATGGAAATACAGCTTATATAGTTATTGGAATTGCTGGAAGTGATGATGAGCATATGGAAATACTATCAAAAATTGCAATAGTAATTTCAGAAGAAGAAAATGTACAAAGATTAAGAAATGCAGCTTCTAAAGAAGAAATAATCAAAATATTAGAAGAAGGTGATTTTTAATGCTAAAAGCAATACATTTTGGGGCTGGAAATATAGGTAGAGGCTTTATTGGCTATTTACTTGCAAAATCAGGTTATGAAGTGACTTTCGTAGATATAGCAGATTCTTTAGTAGATGATATTAATAAATATAAAGAATATAGTGTAATAATTTTAAGCGATGTTAAGACTGAAGAAAAAGTTAAAAATGTAAAAGCAATTAACTTAAAAGATAAAGAAGCAGTGAAAAAAGCAGTACTTGATGCAGATTTAGTAACAACTTCCATTGGTGCTAATAATCTTAAAAGTACAGCAGGGTTATTAAAAGAAGTATTAGAAGAGAGAATGAGAGCAAATGACAGGCCTTTAGATATAATAGCTTGCGAAAATGCATTATTCGCAACAAATATTATAAAGGAAACTATTTTAGAAGGTGCAAGTGAGGAATTTAAGAAATACCTAGATGAAAAGGTAGGTTTCCCAAACTCAGCAGTAGATAGAATAGTTCCTAATACAAATGCAGTAAAAGAATGTCCAATTGATGTATTAGTTGAAGATTTCTTTGAATGGGACATTGAAAAAAATAAAGTAAAAGTAAATTCTGAAATTGATGGTGCAGAATATACAGATAATCTTGAACCATATTTAGAAAGAAAACTATTTATGCTAAATGGAGCTCATGCAACTGTAGCATATTTGGGATACCTTAAAAAATATGAATATATCCATGAAGCAATAATGGATGAAAAAATAAGAGAAACAGCTTTAAGCTTCCATAAAGAATGTTTAAAGGCTTTAAATATTAAACATGGAATGGAAATAAGCTCCTTAGAAGATTATTCTAAGAAAGTAATAAAGAGATTTGAAAACAGCTATCTTCAAGATGTAGTTTCTCGTGTTGGAAGAGACCCAATAAGAAAACTTTCAAACAAAGATAGACTTGTATCTCCATTAAAGCTATGTATAGAATACAATTTAGAATATAATACTATAGCAAAAGGAATAGCTGCAGGCTTACTATTTGATGCTGAAGATGATCCAAAAGCAAAAGAAGTTCAAGCATTAATTAAGGCTGAAGGATTAAGAGCAGCAATTAATAAAGTTTGTGGAATAGAAGATGAAAAAGTTATAGATTTAATTATTGAAAACTATAACCAAATAAAAAATAACTAAGTTAATAATATTTCCTAATATATAGTTAATAACAGTTAGTAGTTTGATAAAACTGCCTTGGGGGTGAAGTAAACTGCTAACTGTTAATTATTGATGTTAACTTTAAATGTTAAGTTTTTGTTTAACGAAAAAATAAAGTTTGACATATATTGTAATGTAAAATATAATTTTTAGAGGAAGCTAGAATTTATAGTCAGTTTTCTAAAATAATTAATAGAGGGGGATAGTAGAAAAAATATAAAAAAATTTTAATAAAAGCGCCAGAGCCCAAGTGGCTGACGAGGTTAGGGTTTATCGAAATGTTCGGCGGGTGCCCTACGGTATTAGTACTACCGTTAAAGATTAACAAACCTAAAAAGCAATTTTTAGAACAAAATTAATCGGGTACTAAGAAAATTGAATATTAAATTTAATGCTTCCTGATCAAAATAAGAAGAAAAGGGAGAATTAAATATGTGTGGAATAGTTGGATATTTAGGAAGAAATAAAGCATCAGAAATTTTAGTAGAAGGATTATCTAAGTTAGAATATAGAGGATATGATTCCGCTGGAATTGCTGTACTAGATGAAGGAAAGATTGATGTAAATAAGTGTAAGGGAAGACTTGCAAACCTTGAGAGTAAAATTTCTAACAAAACTGTTAAAGGAAGTCTAGGAATTGGACACACTAGATGGGCAACACATGGAGAACCATCAGATGTAAACTCTCACCCTCATACAAACGAAGCAGGAACTATAGCAGTAGTTCATAATGGTATTATAGAAAACTATATTGAACTTAGAGAATGGCTAATTTCAGAAGGATATAATTTCAAATCACAAACTGATACTGAAGTTATACCTCATTTAGTTGATTACTACTATAATGGAGATCTATTAGATGCATTTATAAAAGCTACCAAGAAATTATCAGGAAGCTATGCTATTGGAATAATCTGCAAAGATGAACCAAACAAGCTTATAGCGGTAAGAAAAGACAGCCCGCTTATAGTTGGAGTAGGAGAAGAAGAAAGCTTTATAGCATCTGATATTCCCGCAATTCTAAATCATACAAGAGATATATATCTGTTAGAAGATAATGAATTTGTTATTATCGATAATAATGGTATTAAGATATTAAATAGTGACAAGGAAGAAATAAAGAAGGAAATCTTCCATGTTACTTGGGATGCAAATTCAGCAGAAAAAGGCGGATATGATCACTTTATGCTAAAGGAAATTCATGAACAGCCAAAGGCAGTTAAGGATACTTTAGCAGGAAGAATTACTCTTGGAGAAAAAGTTAAGTTAGATGATGTTAAGATTTCTAAGGAAGAATTAGAAAGCATAAACAGAGTTTATATAGTTGCTTGCGGAACAGCTTATAATGCTGGAGTTGTTGGAAAATCTATATTAGAAAAGACAATTAAACTTCCTGTAGAAACAGATATAGCATCAGAATTTAGATATAGAGAACCAATAATAGATAAAAATACTCTTATGATAGTTTTAAGCCAGTCAGGAGAAACAGCAGACACTTTAGCGGCTATAAGACTTGCAAAAGAAAATAATGCAAGAGTTCTTGCTATAACAAATGTAGTTGGAAGCTCAATAGCTAGAGAAGCTGACGACGTATTATATACTTGGGCAGGACCAGAAATAGCAGTTGCATCTACAAAGGCTTATGTAACTCAAATCATAACCCTATATATTGTAGCTTTATATATTGCTGAAATGAAGGGTACAATGACTGAAGAAGAAATTAATGAAATTAAAGAAGGATTACTTGGCCTATCAGATAAGATAGCAACAATCTTTAAGTATGAAGATGAAATAAAGGCAATTGCAGAATCAAATAAAGATAAAGAAGATATGTATTATTTAGGTAGAGGCCTTGACTATGCAGTAGCAATGGAAGGATCCTTAAAGACAAAGGAAATTTCATATATTCATTCAGAAGCTTATGCAGCAGGAGAACTTAAACATGGAACTATTGCCTTAATAGAAGAAGGTACACCAGTTATAGCTCTTGCAACTCAGGAAAACCTATTTGAAAAGACTGTAAGCAATGTTAGAGAAGTTTCAACAAGAGGAGCAAAGGTTCTAGGAATTGCAATGGAAGGACATGATACTATAGAAAAAGTAGTAGATAATGTAATCTACATTCCAAGAGTAAGTCCAATCCTTGCCCCAGTACTTTCAGTAGTACCTCTACAATTATTCTCATACCATATAGCTAAAGCAAGAGGATGCGATATAGACAAGCCAAGAAATCTTGCAAAGGCTGTTACAGTTGAATAAGAAATAAATGTATGTGTAAAATAAGATCTGTAGAAATGTAAATAAAATTTGTTGAAGACCCGTGGGGTGTGTATAGGAGAAATCCTGTATGCCTTCACGGGTTTTTTATGCTAAAAATTGAATATTTATTAAATCAATGAATTCTTGTTAAACCAGTTGGCTTTAAATTTATATATGATATAATATGGATATGGGATAAACCATTGAATTCAAATTGTTAATTATGAACTGGAGGAAATAATATGTGGAATGAAAATATTGAGTTTTATGTAACATTAGCAAGACCAAAAGCCGGAGTAAGATTTGAAGAGGGAAATGAATATGCAAATGATTTAGAAGATGCTGTAAAGCAAGCAAACGATGAATGGAAGGGAGACAGGATTTTTGAGATAATTGAATACAGTGGAATATCTGTTAAAATGGCATATCGTGCATTAGACCTAATCAGAGGAGAGCGTACATTGACTAGGTACCTTCAAAAGATATCGCAAATACTGGCTTATGACAAGCAATGGAATGAAAGAGTAACAAGAAAGGAAGGAACAATTTTTACTGTACAGATTGTTCATAAAAGTATCGAGGATAATATCGAAAGTGCTGATATACTTGAGGATGAGCCAACAAGCAAAGAACTTTTGAAGCAAATATTAGAGGTTCTTATAGATATAAGAGAGGAAATTAGAAAATAGATTATAAAATACTATTGATAAGTAAATTTTATGTTACTCTTATTAAAGATTCTATTATTAAGTTTATAAAGATATTAAAGTTAAGAAATACTATATTTTCACTAACTATTGTAACAAAGGGTTAGTGAAAACATAGTATATGAGTATATGAGCATATACGTATTAGGAGGTGATTCAGTTGGTGGAAATTTTTAAGGCTTTATCAGAAGAAAGTAGACTACGTATATTATCTATGCTAATTGAAGATGAAATGTGCGTATGTGAAATTGAGGCGTGTTTAAAAATGACTCAATCTAATGTTTCTCGTCATTTAACAGCATTAAAGAAAAGTGGAATTCTTGAAAGCTATAAAAAGGCGCAATGGAACTATTATAGAATAAGCAAAAAATTTATAGAAGAAAATTATGAACTTTGGATATACCTTGAAAAAAGACTTAAAAAACTTTCATATTATAATGAAGATTATGAGGAGTATAAAAAATGTAAGAATCAAGAATTGTGTAATTTAAATGAATAATTATATTCTTAACTAATATTAGGTTATTAATGTTTTAAAAAATAATACATACTGGAGATTAAAGCCAGTGAATTATAAAGATAAAGGAGAGATATAATTATGAAAAAGATGTTAATATTTGAACCAGCTATGTGCTGTCCAACAGGGCTTTGTGGAGTGGGAGTAGATCCTGAATTATTAAGAATTTCTGCAGTTCTTAATACTTTAAAGAGTAATGGAATTGAAGTAGAAAGATTTAATCTTACAAATTCCCCCCAAGAATTTGTAAAAAATAGTGAAGTGAATGAGTTCATTAATAAGTATGGTGTAGATAAACTACCAGTAGTAGTTGTAGATGGCAAAATTGAGCTAATTGGGAGATACCCAACTAATGAGGAATTTGAAAAACTTCTTGGAGTTTCAGTTGGGCTTTCTCATGAAAAAGGTAAATCTGAAAAAGCGAATGCTTGTGGATGTTCAAATGAAAAATGTTGTTAGCTATAGATAAAAGTTTTAAGTAGCAGGGAGAAATATAAAATTCCTGCTATAAAGCTAAAATGGAGGAAATAACTATGGATATTTTTAATCCTAAAAATATTAATATAACCCAATATCTATTTTATACAGGAAAAGGTGGAGTTGGTAAAACATCAACTGCATGTGCTGCTGCAGTAAATCTTGCAGATAGTGGTAAAAAGGTACTTTTAATAAGTACAGATCCAGCTTCAAATTTACAGGATGTATTTAATATGGAATTAACAAATAAGGGAACACCGATAAAGGAAGTTCCGAACCTTGTTGTTGCTAATCTTGACCCAATTCAAGTTGCAGCTGAATATAAGGAAAGTGTTGTAGGTCCTTATCGTGGCAAACTACCAGAATCAGTTATTAAT
The DNA here is from genome assembly GCF_002285495.1 of Clostridium isatidis. Classification (NCBI taxonomy): domain Bacteria; kingdom Bacillati; phylum Bacillota; class Clostridia; order Eubacteriales; family Clostridiaceae; genus Clostridium; species Clostridium isatidis. The sequence continues at coordinate 497,737 of NZ_CP016786.1, forward strand.
AATATGGAAGAGCAACTATCAGGTTCTTGTACAGTTGAAATTGCTGCATTTAATGAATTTTCAAATTTTATAGCTGATGAAAAGATTCAAAAAGAATATGATCATGTTATTTTTGATACTGCACCAACAGGCCATACATTAAGAATGTTACAGTTGCCTTCGGCATGGAGTAATTTTATTGATGAAAATACACATGGAGCTTCTTGTCTGGGACAGCTTTCAGGTTTAGAAAGTAAAAAGGAAATATATAAAAAGGCAGTAGAAACTTTATCGAATAGGAATAAGACAACACTTATTCTTGTTTCAAAACCAGAGGATGCACCATTAAAGGAAGCAGCTAGAGCATCAAAAGAACTTTCAGAAATTGGAGTTAATAATCAATTACTAGTCATTAATGGTGTGTTAACAGAAGCGGACGATGCTATTTCTAAAAGTTTTTATGAAAAGCAACAAAAATCAATTGCTGAAAGGCCTGAAGAATTAAGAAAAATAACTACTTATATGATACCTTATAGGGCTTATAATATTACTGGAATTGAAAATGTAAGATCACTTCTTACTAAAGATAATTACATTATTAGTAATTCAAAATTAAATATAGATATAATTCCACAGCTTAAGGATGTTGTTGATGATCTTTACAAAACTAATAAGAAGGTAATATTCACTATGGGCAAAGGTGGTGTTGGAAAAACTACAATTGCAGCTTCTATTGCTTTAGGATTATCAAAGAGGGGTAAAAATGTTCACTTAACAACTACTGATCCAGCAGATCATTTAAAGTTTGTAATAAATGAGAGTGAAGGAATTACAATGAGCCATATTGATGAAAAATTAGAACTTGAAAAGTATAGAGAAGAGGTGCTTTCTAAAGCAAGAGAAACTTTATCAGAAGATGATATTGCTTATATTGAAGAAGATTTAAGATCACCATGTACACAAGAAATTGCAGTATTTAGAGCTTTTGCAGATATAGTAGAAAAAGCTGAAAATGAAGTAGTAGTTATAGATACAGCACCAACAGGACATACATTACTTTTACTTGATTCTACACAAAGTTATAATCAAGAGATAAAAAGATCACAAGGTGATGTTCCTGAATCTGCAAAAAAATTATTGCCAAGACTTCGTAATGCAGATGAAACAGAGGTTATTATTATTACCCTTGCAGAAGCTACTCCAGTATATGAAGCTATGAGGCTTGAAGAAGATCTTAAAAGAGCAGGAATTGCAACAAAATGGTGGGTAATTAATTCATCTTTATATAAAATAGGTACAACAAATAGAGTACTTTCAGCAAAGGCTAGTAATGAGATAGAATGGATTAATAAAGTTAATGAACACTCTAATGGTAATTTTGCTCTTATTGGCTGGAGAGCAAAAGATATAAAAGGAGATGTATTACTAGAATTATTATAAATGCAAAAAGTATTTTTTAGATATAAACAAATCATCTATATAATTGATAATATCTATCAATTATATAGATGTAAAATTCAGATAGCGTTTGTATTAGAATTTAAACTAAAAAATAAATATTTAAAGTAAATTTTATTAGGAGGATAAATTATGAAGCCAAAGGTAGCTTTCATATGTGTACATAACTCTTGTAGGTCACAAATGGCGGAGGCATTAGGGAAATTACTTGCAGCAGATGTATTTAATTCTTATTCTGCTGGAACTGAAACTAAGCCACAAATAAATCAAGATGCAGTAAGAATAATAAAAGATTTATATAATGTTGATATGAATAAAACTCAAAAGTCTAAATTAATTCAAGACTTACCAGAGATAGATATTGTTATAAAAATGGGTTGCAATGTTGTTTGCCCTTTCTTACCTTCAAAATATGAAGAAGATTGGGGATTAGAGGATCCAACAGGAAAAAGTGATGAAGAATTTATAAAAGTAGCTAGAACAATAGAAGAAAGAGTTAGAGATTTAGCAAAAAGAATTAAGAATAAAGATATATATTTGAAAGAAACTAGAGACTAAATTTAGTCTCTTTTAATTTCAATTTTAATTTTATTAATAAAATATGACAAAAAAGAAATTTACTGTTATAATAAATAATAAATAGAAACTATATACAATACAGAAAAATTTAGGTAAGGGGGGAGTTAATCTTGGAGTTAAACTGCATAAAGTGCAATATTAACCAAGTGATAAAAATAACAGACTTACTTGAAATTGACCGAAATAAAAAAGAAAAAATAATGAGGGATGTACTTAAGTATTTACATGAAGTAGATTATGCCAAATGCAATCCCGAAATTATGGGTGGTACTTGGAATATTATTCTTAATTATATTGAGAATAAAAATCCTTATGGTGAGATAAAAGAGTATTATAATATAGAAACCATAAAAATTCTTGATAAAGCTGAAGAGCTTATTAAGAGTTCAAATGACTATTTTAATACAGCATTAAAGGTTGCTGTGGCAGGAAATTTAATAGACTTTGCAGCTAAACATAAGTTTGATTTTAACTTTCTTAAAGAAAAAATAGAAAATATCAATGAAGTGAGTCTTGCCATAGATGATAGCAAAGAGTTATATAATAAGCTGAAAACTGCTAAAACTCTTGTGTATTTAGGAGATAACTGTGGTGAAATTTGTTTCGATAAACTTTTTATTAAGTACATAAAAGCTGAATTCCCAGATATTAAGGTATATTTTGGAGTTAGGGGAAAAGCAATAGTAAATGACGTTACCTTAGAAGATGCCAAGATGGTTGCAATGGAAGAAGTTGCAGAGATAATTGAAAATGGAGATGATTCCTTAGGAACTGTTATTGGAAGAGTAAGCAATGATTTTAAAGAAAAATTTTATAATGCAGATGTGGTAATCTCAAAAGGTCAGGGAAATTATGAAAGCTTAAGAGAAATAGATAGGGATAATGTTTTCCATTTATTTATGGCAAAATGTAAGACTATATCTGCCTTATTAAATGTTAAACATTTATCAATCCTTTGTCTTAAAGATCAACCAAGAACTTAGTATTTAAAATTTAGCATATAAAATGTATAATTAAATCATAAGATTAGAAAAGTAGAAACATTTTTCACTGGATAATTGTAAATTGTCCAGTGTCAATTATAAAGATTGCTTAGCAATCTTTATTAATTTAGGGGGAATTTATATGAATTATAATGATATGCTAAAAGAAGCTCGAACATGTATGGGTGATCACTGTAAGGCCTGTAATATATGTAATGGTATAGTGTGCAAGAATGCAATACCAGGACCAGGGGCAAAGGGAGTTGGAGATACAGCTATTCGTAACTATCAAAAATGGCAGGAAATACGCTTAAATATGGATACAATTCATGAAAATCATCCAGTAAATACTTCTTTTAAAATTTTTGGAAAGAAATTTAAATATCCTTTTTTTGCTGGACCAGTTGGAGCTGTTGATTTTCATTATAGCGATAAATATGATGATTTATCCTACAATAATATTTTAGTAAAGGCTTGTGCCGAAAATGGTATTGCAGCTTTTACTGGTGATGGTATTAATCCTAAGATTATGGAATATGCTGCAGATGCCATAAAAGCAGTTGAAGGCATAGGAGTGCCAACAGTAAAACCATGGAATTTAGAGACTGTTCATGAAAAGATGAGATTAGTTAATAAATCAGACGCATTTGCTGTTGCCATGGATATTGATGCTGCAGGTCTTCCTTTCTTAAAGAATATGACACCTCCAGCAGGCAGCAAGACAGTAGAAGAGTTAAGAGAAATTTCTAAAATGATAAAGGTTCCTTTTATTATAAAAGGAATAATGACAGTAAAGGGTGCTTTAAAGGCAAAAGAAGCAGGAGCATCAGCGATTGTTGTATCTAATCATGGAGGCCGTGTATTAGATCAATGTCCAGCAACAGCAGAAGTGTTAGAAGAAATTGTTGATGCTGTTGGAGGAAGTATGAAAATCTTTGTAGACGGTGGTATTCGTAGTGGTACAGATATTTTTAAAGCCTTAGCTATGGGGGCTGATGCTGTATTAATAGCACGTCCTTTTGTTACAGCTGTTTATGGTGGCGGTGAAGAAGGAGTAAAGTGTTATATAGAAAAACTAGGAGCTGAATTAGCAGATACAATGGAAATGTGTGGTGCCTTTACTTTAGATGATATTACTAGAGATATGATAAGAAAGTAAAAAGATTACACAGTTCACGTGAAATAATCCAATCTAAGTTAAATTATAAAAAATTTTTAAAAGCTGATAATGATAACTCTTTTCAATTACAAAAAGCTATGATATAATACTTCCATGTTATTAATTAACTACCGCGGCAAATAACAAATCGGAGGGTTAATATTAAATGGCAAAAATGATGGGACCACGTTTTAAACTTGCTAGAAGGTTAGGTCTTAATGTAGTAGGACATCCTAAGGCAATGAAGCGTGCAGGAAAAGGAACAAGCAGGGCAGATAAGAAATTATCTGACTATGGAAAGCAACTATTAGAAAAACAAAGGTTAAGAGCTTATTATGGAGTTCTAGAAAAACAATTTAAGGGATATGTGGATAAGGCTATGCATGAAGCAAAGAAGCATAAGATTACTCCAAGTGAATATCTTTTAAATACTCTAGAATGTAGATTAGACAATATAGTTTATAGAAGCGGATTTGCAAGTTCAATTCGTCAAGCTAGACAAATGGTAAGCCATGGACATTTCTATGTAAATGGAGAAAAAGTAAATATTCCTTCATATAAAGTTAATGTAGGAGATGAAATTACTTTAAGAGAAGGATCCAGAAAAAATGAAATGTTCAAGGAAAACTTTTTAAATAGTGATGTAAGTCACTTACCGTATATTGAAAAGAATTTAGAAAACTTCTCTTCTAAATTAGTTAGATTGCCAAAAAGAGTAGAGCTTCCTATAGAAATAAATGAAAAATTAATAATTGAATACTACTCTAAATAAGAAGGGAGCTGTCGCATTAGTGGATTAAAATCCGTTAGCGATAGCTCCTTTTTCTATTCTATAAATTAACTTTTTAGGTGTTATTTTTATTTGCATGTAAATCAACTAAAAATAGGCGCACTTCAATAAGCCTCAGAAAAAAAGCTTTTTTAAAATTTAACTTATGAGGCTTTCTTCAATTCAAATAAGTGCTTACCAGTGCGGCCCGCTTGTATTTTACTATGTAATTTATTTATATTGTGTGCCATTGCAAGAAGTATACTTTCTGCTAATACATTCTTTTGCCCACGACACATAAATCTTCTGAAATTCATGTCTTGTTTTATTTGTGCAAAAGAACCTTCTGCTTGAATACTTCTGTTCATTCTAAGCAAGCAACCTTCTTCGCTTAGAATTCTTTCTAAATCAGACTTTCTTTGGCGATTAAACTTTTTTGATGTTTCAAATCTTTTTACTCTTTCTTCCAAAGGAGTTTTACAATTATTCCCTTTGATGCAACTACTCTTGTAAGTGCAATCATTGCAATCTTCACAAACATAAATTGTCTTTTCACTTTCATATCCTGTTTTAGATTTTCTAATTTTTATATTTTCAGCCTTTAACTGCTTACCATTTCGGCATATGTAGAAATCTTTTTCTTCATTGTAATCCATGTTTTCTATTTTACCGATATCATTTTTATATTTTCTTGTTTTTGATATTTCATAATTAGATGGCTTAATAAATGCTATTTGATTATTTTCTTCAATAAATGAATAGTTCTCCTCACTTTCATATCCAGCATCTGCAACTATTTTTAAGTATTTAAATTTTAAGTTTTCTTCCATGCTTTTCAAGAAAGGTATTAGCGTAGTTGTATCCGTTGGTTGTGGTCCAACTGTAAGCCATGTAATATATTCTGAATCTACACCATGCTGCACATTATAAGCTGGCTTAAGTTGACCGTTTTTCATAGCATCTTCTTTCATCCTCATAAATGTAGCATCAACATCAGTTTTTGAGTAACTGTTTCTATCTCCGCAAGTGTACACTTTTTGAGTATATTCTTTAAACTTTGAAAGATATTCTTCAAGTTTTTCTATTGATCGTTGCAATGCAGTTTTTCTTTTCCCACATCCGTGAACGAATTCTATTCCTTCTGATTTCTTTAGTGCATAAAGCTTTTTTCTAAGCTTTTTTACATGTTTCATTTGAACTTCATTTTTATAGATTAACTTAATATCATAAAGTTCTTCGCACTCTTTAACAAGGTCGGCCACTTTAATTAGCAATTTTGCCATGTTTTTTGTAACTGCCTTTTTCCAGACAAAAGTATATTTATTTGCATAAGCTTCTATTTTTGTGCCATCAATAAAGATAGCATCTCCTGATATCTCACCAATTTTATAAAGAAATTTAGCTGTTTCAGCTAAGATCCTTTCAGAACATGGAGCAAAATGAAGACTTCTAAATCTTGCAAATGTTGCATGATCCGGAGCGGATGCTCCCTCAAGCAAAAACATAAAATTAATGTCTCTACGGCATGCCTTTTCAATATCTCGAGACGAATAAATCTTATTCATATATCCATAAGTCATGATTTTCAGCATTTTTCTTGGCGATACTTGATTTTCCTTTATCTTGGAATAAGTCGAATATAAATCTGTTAAATCCATCTCCTCTACAAATTGACTTAGTAATCGCACTGAATCATTAACCGGTATCATGTAATCAATATTTAATGGAAGTTTTAATTGATAAAACTTTTGGTTTAATGTATAATTCTTTTGTAAAATATTTTCTTTGTGCATAAAAATATTTTATCATAAATCCTAAACTCATGGAGTCTAGGATTTATTTTTTTGCACAAAAAGGGACTGTGCACTAATTATTAGTGCGACAGCCCCTTTCTTATTTTTTAATAATATTTACCTTAATGAAATTTATATATGATTTTGGGCAATAATTAGTAAGGGCAATTTTCTAGTTGTTTTATTTTAGAAAGTTTAATGAAAAAAATAGTTAAATTAAAATTTATGCTAAATTTACTGTAAAGTATGGAAAATGTTATGCGATAATATATAGGGGAGATTAATTTGGTATTGCTAGAGAATTGTAAATCTCATTGAATATTATTTAGAAGGGGAAGCTGAGTAAAATATGACAGTAAGATGTACAATAATAAAAGTTAAAAAGGATTATTACATAGGAAAAAATTTATATACAAATAAAACATTTAAAATAATAAAAAATCAACATATTAGAGAATTAAAAAGAAATGATGATTATGAATTCTACTGTAAGAGAGAAAAAGGATTGTTTAGAGATATACTAATTCCTATTTCGGAAGAAGAAGCTTTTAAAATGGCTGATTAAAAATAAAAAAGAGCTTAATGCTCTTTTTTTATTTCTTATTAATAAAACAATTAAGATAAGCTAAGTTTAAATATTATAAACTATTCATTAGCATGTTTTTCTTCATATTGTCTCTTATATTCTTCGATAATTCCTTCCTTTGGAGTTTTCCAAGCTTTATATACATCAAGATCTGTTTTAAATTGCTTTAATATTAAGCTTATTACAAAGGTATCGTCAATTAGTCCAGCAAAAGGTAATACATCTGGAATAATATCTATTGGTGATAAAAAGTAAATTAATGCTCCCATTAGAGCTATTATACTTCTTTTTGGAAGAGCTCTATATCTTCCAGAGCTAAAGTCTTTAACAAGGGAAGTTATAGTTTTTATATCAGATATCATATTAGTTAAAGGTTTAAAATCTAATTTATTTAATTTTTCATTAACTTCTTTAAGAGTATTTTCTGTCTTTTCTTTATTTCCTAGAAGTTTTTTTGCTTCTTCATTTTTCTTCTCAAGTAATTCTTCAACCTTTTTGGTATCCATTTCCTTTGCCATATCAATCTCTCCTCTCTAGAAACTTAAAGTCTATAATAATATAATAACTTAATAAGTATTAAATATCTATATAATTTTATGCCATTATTATTAAAGTAAAAAAAGAGTAAAAATAATATAGCTATATAAATATAAAAAATATGGAATAAAAAATATGATATAATAAAGTAAATGAAAAGGGAATGTTGTTATTTGCAATCTTTGGGATATTAATAAATGGAGCTGCTGTTTTAAGGCTGAGAAGGGGAACTTCCTTAAATAGTAATAGAACATGTTACTGTTGAGATAGATTTTTAAAGTGAAAATTGTGAACATAAGATTTGTGATTAAAATTAAAATATAGAAAAAGAGGGATTAATATAGAAGTCTTAATTATATTAATTTTGCTGATTTTTTTAAAGTGGCAAAATGACGGAATAAAAATAAGCCGTTATGAATATCAAAATAGTAAGATAGCTGAAGGCTTTAATGGATATAAAATTGTTCAAATATCAGATCTTCATAATAAGAACTTTAAGGGAAGATTATCTAAAAAGATTAAGGCCGAAAAGCCAGATATGATTGTAATAACTGGTGATATTATATATAGAAGGAAGATAAAACTTGATCTAGTATCAGAATTTTTAGAGGAAATAAAAGAGATTGCTCCAATTTACTATGTTTCGGGAAATCATGAATTTTTATCAGGAACTTACAATGAAGTAAAAGAGCTTTTAGAAAGAGAAAATGTTAAAATTCTCGATAACTCCTTTATAGTTATTGAAAAAGGAAAAGATAAAATTGGACTTATGGGACTTGAAGATCCAACAAGCAGGCGAAATCCAAAGTATTATACTTCTAAAAATAATAGAGAATATATGAAAAAATCTATAGAGAAATTAAATAAAGAAAAGAATACAGACTTTTCAATTTTATTATCCCATAGGCCAGAACAATTTAAGTTATATGTAGAAGAAAAAATTGATTTAGTTTTTACTGGTCATGCTCATGGAGGGCAAATAAGATTGCCTTTTATAGGAGGTTTATTTTCACCAAATCAAGGAATATTTCCTAAGTATACATGTGGGATATATAAAGAAGATGAAACAAGTATGCTGGTAAGCAGAGGCCTTGGAGGCAGTGCCTTCCCATTTAGATTATTCAATAGGCCAGATTTAGTTGTTCTGACTTTAAAATCTTGTAATATATGATAAAGCTGTATATTACGTAAGAAATAGTAATATAGTATTAATAACTGCAATATTTTAGTGAATAAATATATAAGAGTTGTGGATAATTTCAGAATTTTATTTTGTTATTGTTCACAACTTTTATTTTATGGCTAGTTTATAAGAATAATAATATAATGTTGGTTAATTATGGTATATAATAGAATTACTTAAAGTAATTTGGAAGTAGGTAATTATATGAAAAGGAGAATAAGATATGAAATACGAGTGGAGAAAACAAGAAAAAAATTTATATTTGCCAAAGCAAAAGCCTGAAATAGTAACAGTTCCAAGGCAGAAATTTATTATGATAAAAGGGCAGGGAGATCCAAATGGAGAGGACTTTGCAGAAAGATTAAAAGCTCTTTATCCAATAGCTTATGCAATTAGAATGATGCCTAAACAGGGATATACACCAGAAGGGTATTTTGAATATACAGTGTATCCTCTAGAAGGAATATGGGATCTAACAGAAAAGGGGAGAAAGTTAGATAAATTAGATAAAAATGAGCTAATATATACTATTATGATTAGACAGCCAGACTTTGTAACAGAAGAAGTTTTTCAAAGGGCTTTAGAGACTGCAAAGAAAAAGAAGGCTAATCCATTATTTAATGAAGTAACTTTTGATACAATGGAAGATGGACTTTCAGTACAAATGATGCATGTTGGACCTTATGATGATGAAGCAGAAAGCTTTGCCAAAATGAAAGAGTTTATAAAAGATAATAATCTTGAAATAGTTACTTTAGTACATAGGGAAATATATATATCAGATGCTAGAAAAGTGGCTCCTGAAAAACTAAAGACAGTTTTAAGATATAGGGTTAAACATAAGTAATTTTATAAAAGGGGATATATAATAGGCTAAATTTATTTATAAGAGGGGGAAATTAATGCTGCAATTTATACAAAATATTGATAATGCTATTATTCTTTATATACAAAATAATATGCATAATCCAATACTAGATAGGTTTATGATTTTTATAACTACTATAGGTAATGCAGGAGCGATTTGGATTATAATTTCTAGTCTTTTGATTCTTAGCAAAAAATATAGGAAGATAGGATTTATATCAATATTTTCTTTCTTATTAGCAGTGCTGCTTGGGGAAAGTTTATTAAAAAATATAGTTCAGCGTTCACGGCCCTTTGAAAACTTTGAAGCCATTAAAGTCCTTATTTCAAAACCAGCTAGTTATTCCTTTCCCTCAGGTCATTCGGGATTTGCCTTTGCTGTTACAGGAGTATTAGCTAAATATTTCAGAAAAAATAGATTTCTTTTATATATATTTGCATCCTTAATGGCTTTTTCAAGAGTATATTTATTTGTCCATTATCCTTCAGATGTTATTTCAGGAGCAATTTTAGGATTAGTCTGTTCCAAAATTTCATTTTATATTTTAGATAGTGAAAATAATGATTTTAATATTTCAATATAAAAATAAAGTATTGGTTTTTTACCAATACTTTATTTTTATTCTATAGGAATAAGCCTTAAAATTTTATCATCACCTGGACTTGGATTTCCCCTGCCATCCCTATTGCTTGTTGTTATATAAATTGAACCATCTTTTGCTTCATAAACCTCTCTAATACGTCCAAATTCATTAGGAAAAAAGGTTTCTAAACTTTCTACACTAGTTCCATCTTCATTAAAGGTAAACAAAAGCAATTGTTGTCCACGTAAATTTCCAACAAGAAGCTTTCCTGCCCAAGGTCCCTTAGTAATAAAAGTAATACCAGAAGGGGCAAAAGTTAAATCTCCGCTATCAAAAATGGGTCTTTCATAATTAAAGCCAGGAATTGTTGCATTTCCTTCAGCTATAGGCCAGCCATAATTTCTACCTGCTTTTATTATGTTGATTTCATCATGTCCGCTTTCACCATGTTCCGATGAGTATAATACATTTTCAGAATTCCATGCCAAACCCTGCGGATTTCTATGTCCTAAGGTATAAACTGGAGAGTTAGGAAAGGGATTATCTTCAGGGATGCTTCCATCTAAATTTAATCTTAAGATTTTACCTGCTAAAATAGATGGGTCCTGAGCATAGGAATAATTATTTGCATCTCCAACAGGAATATATAATTTTCCATCTGGACCTATTTTTAATCTTCCTCCAAGATGTATTCTACCTGCAGGCAGTCTATCAATAATAATATTATCTAGAGATAAAGCATTATTTCTTTCTACAAGTCTTATTACTCTGCTATAAATATTATTACCAACTGAATATGTGTGCATAACATAAACATAATGATTTTCAGAAAAATTTGGGTCTAAGGCTATACCAAATAAGCCTGCTTCAGCCTCAGTAAAAATTGGAGTAATAGTTACAAGGGGTTGAGGATTAAGTCTTCCATTTTCAATAACTCTAATCCTACCTACTCTTTCAGTGAAATATATTTTTCCATCATCACTTTCAGCTATTGCCCAAGGTACATTTAAATTCTCGGCAACCAGTTCAACCCTATAAGGAATTTGCCTTGTATAGCTTTTTTTTCCATAAATTATATTACATAAGGTCCTATAAACAAATCTTCTCATTCTATCCTCCAAGCTTAAATAAAAATATGAATTAAATCTTGACTTTGTTATCCATCTTATTTTTATGCTATTCAAAAACTAGTTTAAAAGTTACTCAAGATAGGGCTTTTTAAAAATATAAGGAAATCTCTTAAAAAAGCTACTATTTTCTCTAAAGCTTACGATAATAATATTGGTTTAGATATAATTACTAACATAAAATGGGGGACATAAGATGAAAGATAAGAGAGAAAAGAAAAAAACTAGAAAAATTATACCAATTAAAACAAAGATGATAGGATTATTTATTCCAATATTATTAGCTTCTCTTCTTATATTAGGTTTTATTAGTTTTTCAACTGCTAATAAAATAATAAGTAATGAACTAGATAAAAATATGAATAGTATCCTAAATGAAGAAAAGAAAGAAATACAAAGAATACTTCAAAGACATCAAAAAGTAGCAGAAAGCTTAAGTGAAATTGCAGAAGCTTCTACAGAAGGATTAAATGAGGAGTTTTATAAAAATATATTAACTGGATTAATTGAAAGAAATGATGAAACCTCTGGAGCAGGAGTCTGGTTTGAACCTTACCAATATAAAAAAGATGTAGAGAATTTTGCGCCTTTTGCTTTTAAATCTAATGGTATTATTACATATACAGATGAATATGCTAAAACTGATTTCAGAGCAAATGAATGGTATAAGATTGCTGAAAATACTGATAAAGATATTGAATGGTCAGCACCTTATTATGATGAAATTGCAAATTTGAATATGGTAACAGTATCATCTCCAATTTATGATAAAAATAATAATTTTATTGGAGTAACAACTGCAGATATAGATTTATCTACAATTCAAGAAAAAATAAAAGGTATAAAAGTTGGAGAAAATGGAAAAGGCTTTTTAATAGATAAAGAAGGATTATTTATAGCTTCTCAATATGAAGAAAAAATTATGAATAATAATATAAAAAATGATCCTAATTCAAGCTTAGCTTCTATAGCAGAAACAATTTTATCTAGTAAGGAAGGAAAGACAACTTTTGAAGATGATTTTGGTGTAGAAAATATGTATTATACTTCTATACCAGATACAGAATGGATTATTGGTATTTATGTTCCAAAAGCAGAGGTTTATTCTGCAGTTGCCTCTCTTAGAGGAACTGTAATTATAGTAATATTAACTTCAATAATTATAGCCCTTTTCTTAACAGTATATTTTGCTAATTATATAGGTAGAAGCCTTAAAAAGGTTAATGATTTTGCTGAGAAAATTGCAATGGGAGATTTATCTGAAAGTTTTATTCTTAATACTAATGATGAATTTGAAGAGATGGGCGGTCATTTAAATTCCATGGCATCAAATCTTCGAGTTATTATAGAATTAATAAAAGAAAATTCACAAAATATAAGTTCAGCCTCTAATGAACTTTCAGCTACAGTTGAGGAACTTGCAAGTAACTCTACTTTGATTAATGAAGCAATTGAAAATATAGCAGAAGATATAGAAGAATTTTCTGCAGTTACTGAAGAAGTAAGTGCATCAGTTGAAGAAGTAGATGAAAGTATGAATGTATTATCTTCAAGGACCTTAGAAGGAAGTAACAATGCAAATAATGCAAAAGAACGAGCTTTAAAATCACAAGAAAATAGTAAGAATATAATATTAATGACAAAAAATTTATTTTCTCAAAAGGAAGAGAATATGAAAAAGGTTATAGAAGAAAGTGCAATAATTGATAATATTGGTGTAATGGCTGATACAATAGCTTCTATTGCTGAGCAAACAAATTTACTTGCTCTAAATGCAGCTATAGAGGCGGCAAGGGCAGGAGATCAAGGAAAAGGCTTTTCTGTAGTTGCAGATGAAGTAAGAAAACTTGCGGAAGAATCTTCTAAAGCAGTATCAGAGATACAAAAAACTATAGAGTTAGTAAAGGAAGTATTTAATAAGAGTATTAATACTGGCAAAGATATTCTAAACTTTATTGATGTAGATATAAGAAAAAATTATGATGAATATGAGGAAACAGGAAATCAATATTATAAAGATTCGGATTTTGTAAGCAATATGACAGAAGAAATAGCATCTATGTCAGAGGAAGTTACAGCAACAGTTGGACAAGTATCTCAGGCAATGCAGCAAATTGCTGAAGCTGTTCAAAAGGATACAGAAAAAGCAAATTCTATTAAAGTAAGTATAAATGAAACAACAATGGCTATAGAACAAGTTGCTAAAGCTGCTCAAAATCAGGCAGAACTTGCAGATCAATTAATGAAAATGATAGATAATTTTAAATTATAAGCTAACTAGCGAGTTTCGTATTCGCTGTTTAGTTATTTTGAAAAGTGAATTACTGATTTGTATAAAAGTTTATAAGATTATGTTATTATAGTATAAGAATAAATCGCTATGAGAGGATGAGTATATGGTAATTAATAATATTTTAAATAAAATTACAGCCGAAATAGAAAATATTCCTGGTATTGTGGGAATAGTTTTAGGTGGATCAAGAGCAAGAGGAAATAATCATGAAACTTCAGATATAGATATTGGAATATATTATGATGAAGCTTTAGGTTTTAGTACAGATGAGCTTTCAAAAGCAGCTACAAAACTAGATGATGAACATAGAGAAAATTTAGTTACGCCAATAGGTGGATGGGGACCATGGGTAAATGCTGGTGGATGGCTTGTAATTGATGGATATCATGTAGATTTTATTCTTCGTGATATAGATAGGGTAGAAAAAGAAATTAATGACTGTATAGAAGGAAAAATTTCAACTAATTATCAAACTGGACATCCTCATGGATATTTAAATGTAATGTATATGGGTGAAATTTCCATATGCAAGATATTATCAGATAAGTATAAAAAATTAACTGAGTTAAAAAATAAAACTAATCCATATCCAAAAAGATTAAAAGATGTTATGGTTAATTACTTTATGTTTGAGGCGTGTTTCTCATTAATGCATGCGGAAAGCAATATATATAAGGATGATATTTCATATGTGGCAGGTCATATTTTTAGAAGTGTATCCTGCTTAAATCAATTACTTTTTACTGCAAATGAAGAATATTGCATTAATGAAAAGAAAGCTGTTAAAATGGTAGATAGTTTTGAAATTAAACCAGAAAACTATAAAAAAAGAATTGATAAAATCTATTCGTTAATATCTTCAAATCCTGAAGAGACAAGAAAAGCAGTAGGGATGCTTAAGGAGATTATAGATGAAGTAGATACAGATCCTAGAATAGAGTATCTGCTTCATTAATAAAATAATAAGTTATACAATTATTGATTGGAGAATAATAAAATGGATATAGTAATAAGACAAGAACAAGAAGATGATTATAAGAAAACTGAATATGTTGTAGAAGAGGCTTTTAAAACTGCAGAATACACCGATCATACTGAACAATTTTTAGTTGCTAAATTAAGAAATAGCAATGCTTTTGTGCCTGAACTTTCTCTTGTAGCAGAGCATGATGGAGAAATTATAGGACATATTATGTTAACTAAAGTAATAATAAGAAATGATACTAAAGAAGAGGAAGCACTATCCTTAGCGCCACTTTCTGTTTTACCAGAATATCAAAAGGAAGGTGTAGGAAGCAAGCTTATAGAAGAAGCATTAAAAACTGCAAAAAAACTAGGATTTAAATCAGTTATAGTTCTTGGTCATGATCAATATTATCCTAAGTTTGGATTTAAACCTGCAAAAAACTGGGGAATAATTTCTCCTTTTGATGTAAGAGACGAATTCTTTATGGCATTAGAGCTTGAAGAAGGAAGCCTAAAGGATGTTTCAGGTTTAGTAATTTATCCAAGAGAATTTTTAGAATAAGAAGAAAAATTAAAAAGTGCTAATATAAAACTTAAATAAGAGAATAAGTTCAATAAACTAATAGCTGTTCAAAGAAGTACTAGACTCAAAAAAACAACTATGCCAAGAGTTTTGGTTAAACTCACTATGTTCAAACAAATTAACTCTAAAGCATAGTTGTTTTTCTTTTCTAGAACTTATAAATCTATTTTAACAATTCAGTAGGTTTCTTAGCAATCTTATCTTGATTTTCAAAAGTATCTAATTCAGCTCTTACATAACTATTAAGATCTTTAATAGTTACATTTATACCTAAATTATTATAAAAACTATTTTTTATTTTATTCTTTATTTCTTCAATGATTTCATTTGAAGTATCTTCATCAAATAAAATGAAATTATAACCAAACATTGTATCATACATTATTTTATAATTCTGAAATTGAGAATAACTAGTTATTATAAAACTTCAAGATTAAAATATTTTTCATAATTTGAACCAACTATAATAGGCAATGTATTAATAAAGAGCATAAAAAGCAAATACTAATTGAATTATAAGAATTGATGTTAATATTAAATTTTTCTTTATTCCGTTTACAGCATATTTAAGTCTCATATTATATCCCCTTTAGTAACTGATTTATTTTAGTTTTATTTATCTTATATATAGCTATACTTATGAAAATTATTCCTAATATAATTATAAATAAAATGCATTCAGTAGTTTCACAATATCCATCACCATATTGTGTTAATGCTGATGCTGGAACTGATATAATTTATGCAAGAGCCAAAGCTGCTGCAATAAATTTTAACGAGCTGTAACGACTTAGTTCGTTAAATAATATTTTTGCAAAAAGCAAGTTCATTAATTAATTATTAATAAAATTAATCTTTTAATCAGAATTCTACAATTTTTTAAAAAATATGTATGATAATATATTAACGTAATATTTATATTCTGTAAAAATCGGAATTTTTATTTTATGAAGGGATGGTTAGAAAATGAAAAAGTTTATAGGTATAACAATTAGTGTATTGTTTTTTTAGGAAATACACTTCAGCTTTTGCTGTAACTGGACAAGCTAAAGATGATTCAGTCATACAAAATAATTTCAAACTCTAGTCATCATTATATTTTTTATATTAGCCATGACTTTAATTTTCTTATGAATTTTAAGTAATTAGGCTAAAATAAGCTTTAAAAATACATTTAAATAATATTAATTACAAATTAGATAATTAGGATCTTGATGTAAGAAATTTTTATGGTGATTAAAAATAATACTTTATGATATGAATAGCTTTGTGGTACTTTGTTGCCACAAAGTACCACAAGCATTATAAGAAGGGTGAGAGAAATGATTAAAGATAAATTTCTAAAGGTTAGGCTAACTAAAGAAGAAAAAGATAAAATACGTTATTTTGCCCGGAGAAGGGGTTTAAATATGAGTGAGTATATAAAATATTGTATAATGAAAACTGAAGTTTTAGAAAAGGAAAATAGCAGCAATTAGAGTGTAATAACATATTATAACAGGAAACCTTAATTATAGGCTTAATTGCTACTTAGAATTAAAAGTAATAAAATAAAAGTTAGGATAGAATATTAACTATAAAAGCTGTAATTTCGTAATCAGAATTACGAAATTACAGCTTTTTTTATTTACTTGTGTTAAACAAAAAGTATTGAAATTTTTAAAATTTCAATGCTTATAAATGGCATAAAACCGTTATTTTTTATTTTTTCGCAAAAACACGATTTAGCGAAATTTTTGTTAAGCTTAAACATTGGGATTTTATATAAAAATAAATTCTCAAAACAAATATTTTTGAATTTAAAACATATCTTTTTTTATTCTCTTATTTTAAATATTTGAAAAAATACTCAACGTTTAATGTAATCAAATTTTATCTTTATCAATATTATCAAAGTAAATTATTAATATTTGAAATAATAATAATGTATTTAATAATAAAATATATGCCATGGAATTGGAATCTATTAAATGATAAACTGACACAAACATTATAAGAATAAAATGATTAGAATATTTTAATGATAGATTGTTTTTTATTATAGTAAGTTTTTTTGAAAATTTTGGAATAAGAACTAGAGATAAAAACACACACAAGAAAGCAATAGCAATAAAAATTCCTTTAAAATTTAGATTATTTTCTAATATTAAAGATTGAATACATATAAATACAAAAATTGAAAAAAACATACTGTTCATACTATCCTCTCATAATAAGTAAAATTTATGCATTAACAGTATACAATATAATAATTATATTGTATACTGTTAATGCATAAATTTTGGGACTAGAGGTGATTATAGTAAAGTGAGGAAGTATAAGTATTTTATTCTGTTAACTTTGATTTCAATTTTTATTTTAAATATATGTTTGCCTGTGAAATTTGTATATGCACAGAGTAAAAAATCAGACGAAATAGATACAATTTCGTATACAGATGAAGAAAATTTAAAGAAATATGGATTTCCACCTAAAAATAAATTAGCTAATTCTTCTATTATATCACCAGGATATGAAAATAGTATGGTGCTATCATTACCAAATGACAATCCTGATTCATTAATAATTGTTGAGCCTATTTATCGTACATATACTAATAAAGATCTTAAGTTGATAGCAGATATTATTGTTAGTTTTATACTTGGAAAGATAAAATATATTGAAAAATATTTTCTGTTAGATTTTTTTGTTTCTAATATGACAAATTTCTCAGATAATATTAACCCAACATATGTTGGTTCATGGGTTTGGGAGACACATGATTATAAGGCTGGACATCATGTAAGATATGCAACTGTTGTACATTATTCAGATAGTACATATTCAACCCCTATAGGAGTTGAAATGATAGAGGTCGATAGATATCCTATTGAGTATCATAAATCTTCTCCTGGAGAATGGGTGTATTATTATCCAAACTATTATTGGTATGAATATGGTATTCCAGTTAAATCTGAATGGAGACAAGTAAATGGTGGCTGGTATTATTTACAGAGTAATGGAGTAATGGCAACAGGTTGGCTACAAATTAATGGATACTGGTATTATTTTGATACAATATATGGCTATATGAAAACTGGTTGGCAGCAAATAAATGGTGCTTGGTATTATTTCTGGGGCGGTGGCTCAATGGCAACAAGATGGTTAGAAGATAATGGTTATTGGTATTACTTAGATGCAACACATGGTTATATGAAAACAAGTTGGCAGCAAATAGATGGAAAGTGGTACTATTTTTATTCATCAGGAAAAATGGCAGTTAGTACGGTGATTGATGGTTATAGAATTGGATCTGATGGAGTTGCAAATAGATAAAAGTGTAGAAGAACAATAAATAATTATAAAGTAAAAGAGGAGTATTATACTAATTAGTTGGTTTAATACTCCTTTTTTGTTTAAAAATAATTTTCGGATTTTAATCACTAAATTTGAATTTAGCGTAGTTAGTGAAGCCAATGATTTAAGATCATTGGCTTTTGTTATCTAATACATAATTTAGCGAAATAAGTCGTTCGAATTTTATTAGATTATGACATAGTACGACAATAAAAATATGTAAAGTAATGTAAAATATAGTGGAATATATAATATGGTGGAAGCAATACTTATGGTTTTTCATAGGTACAACCATCAAGTAGCTCTAAAAATTGTTACACACAAACTATTATTGGAGGAATTACGTTTAATAAAGCTTATGGTGTAGGCTATGCTCAATCAAATCAAGAATATAGACCTGGTGATGTAGCTGTAAGCTAAAAGCATGGTTATTTTTAAAAATCTATTTTATTTCAACAAAAGCTAAAGCTATGCTTTAGCTTTTGTTTTAGTTTTTGTTTTGGAGGATTAAATGAATATTTTTAGATGTTTATATAGGTATATAAGAAAAACAAATTTTATTTTTCTATGTATTGTTTCAATGCTATTATTTTTTTCCTTAATAGTAGGAAATGTTGAAAATATAACTAAAATTATATTAGAAGCCAATAATCAATTAACAAGTAACTACATAAGTATAAGGTTTAATGATAAATTGGAAAATCAAGAAGTTTTGGAACTAATAAATAAAGTTAAACAAAGTGAAGATATAATTATTAAATATTATCTTCAAACTGGATTTGATTATGATGTGAAAAGTGAGGGAATTTTCTTTAATGGTACATTCAATAATAGTTATAATTTATTAGAAGGTAGATTTTTTACTAAGGATGATTTTAGAGCAGATGCTAATTTTGCAGTTATTGGGAAAGAGGTTTTAAGATACACAAAAGTGGAAAATGGCAGAAGATATATTTTAAGGGGACTCGATAAATATGAAGTTATAGGGGTAGTAGGTAAAGAGAAATTATCTTCAAGATATGACGATATAATTTTATATAACTTAAATTCTATTTTAAATAATAAAGAAATTTTGAACAAAGATACATGGTGGATAGATAGTCTAAATAAAAGTAAGATTGAAATTAAAGAAGAAGTAACAAATATTGGAGATAATCAATTTATTGAAATAATTGATGAAGTAGATAATTCTCCTAATCCATTAGCTCAAGCAATAAAGCGCTCTCAAACATTAATAATAAGTTTTGTATTAATAATTTTATGTGTGTTGTTAACATTAGTTAGGTCAATTATATATTGGATAGAGAGTATAAGTTTAGAAATTGGTGTTAGGAAAAAATATGGTGCTACAAACAAAGAAATTTTTTTTGATATTGTAAAAAGATATATTTTGATTTCTACGGGGGCAATGATTATATCGATAATTATCCAAAAGGTATTTTTAAAAATTAATTTCTTAGAATTAGTTAATTATCAAATTAGTTATATAAATATAATTTTAAGTATTATGTTTATTATTACATTAGGCATAATTTTTATATGTATAGCTATGTATAAGATAAGTAAAATTGGAATAAATCAGTTACTAAAGGGGAGGTAATATGAGACTTAGATATGCTATAAACGGAATAAAGAGAAACTTAGTATTAACATTAATTCTTATAATTCAATTAGTTTTTGCTTTTTATGCTCTTTATAATACTGTTGATATTAAGCAAAAGGTGCATTCTGAATCATCAAAAATAGCAAATTATTTTAAAGGGAAAAAGGTATATAATTTATGGAATGATTTTTCAGATGTTATGTTTGATGAAGAGAAATTTCCAAGGATAAATGAAGGAAGTTTACAAAAAACCTTTGGGGTTTTAAGGGAATTCCCTCAAGTTACCTTTACTCACCAAGTACTTTTTCCTATTTCGATAGAAGTATTTGAAGATAATGAAAATTTTAAGTTTTATCCAACAGAGGGCAATTTTGAGGGAAGAACATTTTTTCAGGCTAAAAATATCGTCTTAAATCAAAATGCATTAAAGGAATTTGATGTTAAATTGAAGGATGGAAGGTTTTTTAATTCAAATGAAACTAAAAGAAATTATGGAAATAATAATGTATTGCCTATTATAGTAGGAGCTAATTATGAAAAATATTTTAAGGTTGGAGATGAAATTACATATATTAGGCCTGAGTTCGGATTAGCTAAGGCTAAGATAATAGGGATAATGGAAGAAAACCAGTATATGCCTGTTGATATGATGGCATTTGATTTTAAAAGATATGCGGATTTAAACAATTTTATATTAACTAGCTATTCTCAATTTCAAGATTATAGAATCATGTATGATACAATGTTTGGTTATAACTTTATTTTATTTGATGAAGATACTTCAAATGAAACAATTGAAGAAATAAATAATGAAATAAAAAATGCCTTTTATGATAATTTAGGTATAAGGGTAACTATTAAGGATTTAAATAGATATATAAAAGCAGAATTGGATACTTTTGAAAATCAAGATAAGATTGCAAGTGTCACATCTGTTACTATATTTGTGTTCATTTCATTAACCCTAATAATATCTACCTTAAATTCAATTTATAAAAGGAAGAAAGAATTTGGAATTCATATATTCAGTGGAGCAACTATAGGTGATTTGGCAATTACTATTTATTTAGAAGTATTACTTGTTCTATTATTTTCATTTGGTATATCTTTGTTAGTAATCTTTTATCAAAATAGCGGAATAAATATATTTAATATAAAAATATTATTTTTAAATCTTATAATAATTTCAGTAATAACAACTATTTTTCCAATTATAAAAATATTTAAATTGGAAATTAATGATATTATAAAGGGAGCAGATTAAGTATGGTTTTAATAAATTTGAAAAATATAAGCAAAAAATTTGGAGCTAAAGATACAGAAGTGACAGCATTAAGAGATGTTAGTATTGAAATAAATGAAGGAGAAATTATTGCCATTGTAGGTACATCAGGCTCAGGAAAATCTACATTGCTTAATATTATAGGAACATTGGATAGGCAAACAACAGGAGAGTATATATTAAAAAATAAAAATTTAGATGAATTAAATGAACACGATTTAGCTAAACTTAGAAATAAGTCTTTTGGTTTTGTAGTTCAGAATTTTGCTTTAATAAATGATTACACTGTATATGAAAATATAGAAATACCATTAGTATATGGAAAAGTAAAAAGTAGTGAGCGTAGAAAGATAATTAATCAAGTATTAACTAAGTTAGATATACAAGAGAAGATTAATAAGAAACCTACTGAATTATCAGGAGGACAATGTCAAAGAGTTGCTATAGCTAGGGCCATTGTTAATGATCCACAAATAATTCTAGCGGATGAACCTACAGGAGCATTAGACAAAAAAACTGGAGAGCAAGTAATGAAAATATTTAAAGCTCTAAATAAGGAAGGAAAAACTATAATTATTGTAACACATGATCCAAGAATCGCATCTCAATGTAATAGAATAATAAACATTGAAGATGGAATGATTAAAAAAGATTAAATAAAAAAGATTAAAGTTAGAAAGCAATCTTACAGCTACCCCTTTATTCTTAATTAAATTAATGATATCTTTTAGTTTATCATTAACAAATGCTTCACCCATCGAATTGATGAATACTAATTCTGCTTTACTACTTTCTATCATTTTTTTTAATTCTTTTAATGAACTATCCATATCATTAAAGGATTTTTGAGTATCTATTTTGTTTTTTGATCTTCCAATAGGGCAAAAAATACAGTCAAAGTTACAATATTTTTCTGGAAGTATGTTTACCTCTAAAACCCTTTTTCCGTCTTCGATATATATATATCTTTATAATTAAAAAAAGCCATTATTTTATCCTTCTTAAATTATTTTATTGTTACTATTAGAAATTAAAATTTTAAAAGATACAATTAGATTATTTTGGATCAGCCAATTTTTAATTGCGGAACCCTAGAAAACTTTTATATATTTTATTTTCATTAAAAATACAAGTGAGTTTTAGCATAATAAGAACACTAAATCAAGGGAAAATTTACATATTATTTATGAATTAATATATTATTTTAGTAATCTTTTTCTTGTAATATTATATCTAAAATATAATATTACAAGAGGTCCTATCATAGTCAAAAGAAAATAAACTAATGGTAACATGGTAAAACGAACAAGAGCAAATATAAATATTGAAGCTGTTAAATTGTATAACCATAAGGCAACTAAAGATTTTAGATTATCTTTAAAATCTTTATAGATACTAATAAAAAGTGGTATTACTAGAGAAGCAATAATCATTACAACAAAGCTTAAAAAAAGTATCATAATAAATTGTCCTAAATCTGCAAAAGCTTCCTTTGATGGAGGAAAAATTTTAGGAATAACAAAAAGCGAAATTATTGTTAGTATAATTATTATTACAAAAGAAATTAATGAAATTAAATTGTTTTTAACACAGTTCTTTTTACTATATTCAGTAAAACCCTTCTTAGCCATATCTAACACATCCCATAATTCATTTTATTTATTTAAAAGTTTTAACCATTGTCTAATATATAGTCTATAACAAAAGAAATTATAAACTTTCTGCCATATTTTTCAACCTCTATTTTAATATTAATGTATAACAGGCTAAAAGTACACTATATTCTTAATATTAAGTCTTAGATTTTCTGCTTGCAGAAAATCCTCCTCCAGTACCAATTGCTCCTACAATTAAGAAGTATATTATATAAAAAATAAAGAGAGACTATACGAAATAAGCATATAGCGAGTAGTTAGAAGTTCTTGGTGAAGAATTGACCTAGCTCTTAGAATTGTTCGTTCTGTTTGAGCGTAGCGAGTTAACGAAAATTCTTGACCTAGCTCTAATTCTGAACTTAGAACTTCTTACGCAGCTATTAGCTTTATATAGTATAGTCTTTTTATTTTTTTCCTATAATACTTCTTAATTACTTCTTAATGCCAAAAAAGGTTTAAAAGTTATAAAAATTGAGAATAATAACTTTAGGCAATAGGAAGGAGTACATTATGAAGAAGAATACGATAAACAATACAAGAAAAAATGTTTTAAAAGAGATAAATTATGCATTTAAAGGTATTGTTCATAATTACAAATACCTTAGTAAACTTCATAAGCAAGGGGAGGAGATAATACCTTCTGCAGAATGGATATTAGATAATATTTATCTTATAGAAAAAGAATATAAAACAATAAAATTTAATATGCCTATTGAATATTTTAATAATATCCCAATAGAGCTTATAAATGATGTTGAATATCCAAGAATTTATATATTAGCAAAAGAGTATGTTAATCAAAATAATAATAAAATAGATGAAAATGAAGCAATAAAATTTATTAATAAGTTAGAAGAAAATTTAACAATGGGAGAACTTTGGGCTTTCCCATTGATGGTAAGAGCTGTATTAATAATTAATCTTGCAAAAATAATTAAGGAAATTGCAATTCTCCAGCGAAAAAGAACTGGAGCCAAAGAGCTGGCTAATAAGGTTATAGATTATTACAACAAAGGAAAAATAGATGCTTTATTAAAAAAGCTTGAAGAAAAATATCCAATAGAAAATACAGAAAATATAGAAGTAAATATAGAAAACCAGTATATTGCTGAAGATGAAAGCTTATATGATAAAAAATTCTCTTCAGAGTTTATGGATAAATTCTTAAGTATATTGAGGGATAATTTTATAGATGATGAAAGAATATATAAATTTGCTTTAGATAGGCTTCAATTAAAAGATATTTCTCATCTAGATAATCAAGTCAAAAAAGATCAAATGCATGAAGTAAATGCAGCAACCGATATAGGCATAACAATTAATTCCTTAAGAAGCATGGATGCAGTAAACTGGAAGAGATTTTTTAATGAAACATCACAAGTTGAGAAAATTTTAGAAGAGGATATATCAAATGCATATAAATACATGGATTTTCAAACTAAAGATTATTATAGGCATCAGATAGAAAAAATTTCAAAGAAAACAAATATTAGAGAAGTAGATATTGCAAAAAGGGCTTTAGAACTTTCTAAAGAAAATGCAAATAATGATGAAGAATATAAAAAACATATAGGTTATTACATAGTTGATGATGGCCTAAAGGAACTTTTAAGGAGCTTTAATATAAATAAAAAGATAAATAAGACTATGTCCCAAGGATTATTCTTATCAGTAATCATCTTTGGAACAATATTATTAGATCTAGTAATACTATTATTTAGTTATCTCGTTCCTTTAGACTTTACAATTAGTCAGTACATATTTGCCTTTATTACGATGCTTGTTCCATGTAGTGAAGTGATAATATCCTTATTTTATTGGCTAGTACCAAAGATAATTCCAGTTTCTCATGTTCCAAAGCTTGATTATTTAAGGGGAATTCCCGAGGATGATAAAACGATAGTAGTGATACCTTCTATCTTTTCCTCCGCAAAAGAGGTAGAAAAGCTAGCAGAAAGGCTGGAAATATACTATTTAGGAAATAGAGATAAAAATATATATTTTGCTATACTTGGAGATTTAAAAGACAGTAAATATGAAGAAGAAGTTGTAGATATTGAAATTAACAATAAGGGCTTAGAATTAATAGAAAAATTAAATGATAAATACTGCGTGAATAAAGAAGATAAAATATTTTATTTCTTTAATAGAAAAAGACTTTATAATAAGTCCGAAAGAGCTTTTATTGGTTATGAAAGAAAAAGAGGAAAGATTGTGGAATTCATGGCTTTAATTAAAGGCTATGAAGACACGAGCTATAATGTAATCAGTAGTAATATAGATAATTTAAAGGATGTAAAGTATTTAATAACCCTAGATGCAGATACTTTTTTGCCTTTAGAAGTTGCTAAAAAGCTTATAGGGGCTATGAGTCATCCTTTAAATAAGCCTTATATAGAAAATTCTAAAGTAAAAAGAGGCTATTCAATAATGCAGCCTAAAGTTACTGTAGATTTAGAAGAAAAACATAAAACCTATTTTGCTAAAATCTTTGCTGGTGATTCAGGAATAGATGCTTATTCAACAGCTTCCTCTGATGTATATCAAGATATCTTTAAAGAAGGTATATTTACAGGAAAGGGAATTATAGAAATAGAAAGCTTCTATAATCTTTTAAAATATGAAATACCTGAAAATAAAGTATTATCCCATGACTTATTAGAGGGAGTCTTAACAAGATGTGCCTTAGTAACAGATGTTGAATTTATTGACAGTTATCCACTAAGTTATATGGCTAGTGCTCTTAGACTTCATAGATGGGTAAGAGGAGACTGGCAGATATTTAGATGGATCTTTTCAAAAAAGCTATCTTTAATATCAAAGTGGAAGATCATAGATAATCTAAGAAGAAGTTTATTGTCACCGGCTTTAATAATTGCATTATTAGCATCTTTGTCAATATTAAAGGGTGCAGTACAAATAGCTCTTCTTGTATTTTTAGTTTTAATATTACCTGTATTATTTACAATAACAGATTTTGTTGTAACGCCTAAAAATAAGTTGAATGGCGTTTTTAAGAGTTTAAAGCAAATAATTTTAATAGCAAGTTTTACTCCTTCTCAAGGATATTTAATGACCGATGCCATAATTAGAAGTATTTATAGGATGCTAATTTCTAAAAAGAAACTTTTAGAATGGAAGACAGCAGCGAGAGTCGAAAAGTCAGTAAAAAATACATACTCTTGGTACTATATGAAAATGGCAGCTAATCCAATATTAGCAGCAGTTTTATTTATCTTATGCTTTAACAATTCAAGAGAGCTTTTATTATTTATGCTTCCTTTAATAATACTTTGGCTGGCTGCACCAGCTTTAGCTTGTTATATATCAAAAGAAAAAGTATATATTAAGGAAAGGCTAGAAATAGAAGATGAAGAATTCTTAAGGGAAAATGCAAGAAGAATCTGGGCATACTATGAGGATTTTGTTAATGAAGAAAATAATTATTTAGCTCCAGACAATTATCAAGAAAAGCCTTATAAGGGTGTGGCATATAGAACTTCTCCAACCAATATAGGGATGGGCCTTATTTCAAATGTAGTTGCCTACGATTTTGGCTACATTTCTATGGGAGAATTAATATACAGGCTGGAAGTTATACTTGATAATATAAAGGATTTAGAAAAATATAAAGGACATTTATTAAACTGGTATGAAACAAAAACAAAAAAGCCTCTATGGCCAAGATATGTTTCAACAGTTGACAGTGGAAACCTTTTAGGATATCTATGGATAATTAAGGAAACAATAGATAAATTTAAAGATGTCCCAATAATAAGGGAAAGAGAAATAACAGCCCTTTTTGATAGTTACAATTTAATAAGAATAGATGATAAAAAAGAAATACAAAATAACATTTCCGATAATATCAATCTTAGAGAATATAAACAAATTCTAAAGGAAGAATTAGAAAGGATAAAGCCTATAGCTGAAGAAGGCAAGAAAGAATTTTATTGGACCAAAAAGTTAAAAAATGAATTAGAAAAGAAGCTGGATTTTTATGACTATATTTTTACCAATGTTGAAGAATTATTAGATGAAAGATTTAGCAGTTTTAAAGCACCTTCTTTAAATGAAATAATTGAAAATCTAGAAGAGATAAAGCTCTCTTTATCAGAAGAATTACAAATTTCATTAGATAAAGATTTAAATAAAATAATAGATTTTAAAGATAGAATTGATAATCTTTCTGAAGATATAGATAAAATGATTAAAGAAATGAAATTTGATTTTCTTTATGATAAGGACAGAGATTTATTTGCTATTGGCTATAATTTAGAAGAACAGTCATTAGGAAATTCTTATTATGATCTTATGGCATCTGAGGCTAGAATTGTTTCTCTTTTAGCTATAGCTAAGGGTGAAGTTCCTAGAAAGCATTGGTATAAGTTAAGCAGGAATATGACAAAGGCTTTTAACCAAAAGGCATTAGCTTCTTGGAGTGGTACAATGTTTGAGTATTTTATGCCATATCAAATATTAAAAAATTATAGAAATACAATTTGGGATTTAACTTATAAATCTGTTATAACTGCTCAAAAATACTATGGGGAAAATAAAAATGTCCCATGGGGAATATCTGAATCAGGTTATTATGATACAGATATAAATCAAAATTATCAATATAAGGCCTTTGGAGTACCAGGTATTGGCCTAAAGAGAGGTTTAGAAGAAAATCTTGTAATTTCTCCATATTCTACAATGATGGCCCTACCTTATGATGCTTTAGGAGCAATAGAAAACTTAAGAAAGCTTCATAATGAGGGGTATTATGGAAGATATGGTTTTATTGAAGCAATTGATTATAGTGAAGGTGAAAAGGGAGAAGAATTAATAGGAAAGGAAGTAAGGTCCTATATGGTTCACCATTTAGGAATGTCCTTACTTGCTTTAGATAATGTAATAAATGATGATATTTTAAAAGAAAGATTCCACAGCATCCCAGAGATAAAGGCAGTAGAAGTTCTTCTTAAAGAAAAGGTTCCAGAAAATATAACTTTCACAAGGGAAACAGGAACTTACAATAATGAAAAATTAAATATAGAAAAAGAAGATTTTATTCCTAGAATATTTAGAGGATATAATAGGGAAAATCCTGAAGTATTACTTTTATCAAATGGTTCCTATTCTATTATGATTAATAATTCAGGAAGTGGTTACTCCAAAAGAGATAACTTAACAGTTTATAGATGGAAGGGAGATAGTACTTCTGATGCTTCCGGAATGCTCTTTTATATTAAAGATTTAGATAATGATAAATATTGGAGCCCATCCTATGAGCCTTGTAAGGAAATAGGTAATGACTATTCTGTAGAATTTACAGTAGATAAGGCTAAATTTACAAGAAAAGATGAAGATATAGAGACAAATTATGAAGTATCTTTAGCTTCAGATGATGACGTAGAAATAAGAAAGATTAGCTTAAAAAATAATGGTGATGAAGAGAAAAATTTAGAACTAACAAGCTATTTAGAGGTAACTTTACGTACCTTTGAAGGAGATGTGGTTCATCCAGCTTTCTCAAACTTATTTATTAGTACAGATTATAATGAGGAACTTAAAGCTTTAATTGGAAATAGAAGAAAAAGAAGTGAAAATGAAAAAACTCATTATATATTCCATACTATAGAAGCTGAAGAAGATATCGATGAATTAACTTATGAAACATCAAGGCTTAACTTTATAGGAAGAAATAAAAGTTTAAAATCTCCAAAGGCAATGGAAGATAATAATGTTTTAGAAAATACAGTAGGCATAGTTTTAGATCCTATAATGAGTTTAAGATGCAAAATAAAATTAATGCCTAAGGAAGAAAAGAGTATTTACTATTTAACAGGAGTATCAGACGCTAAAGAGGAGCTGTTAAATTTAATTAGGAAATATAAAAATATATCAACTATTGAAAAGGCAGTTAATTGCTATAACTATAAGAATGTATTAGAACTAAAGCATATTGGAATAAGATCAGCTCAGGCCAATATTTATCAAAGTTTCGCCTCTCACATTCTATATTTAAACAGCAAACGTAAAAATAGAGAGGAGTATATTAAAAATATCAATAAAAGCCAGGAAGACTTATGGCCA